>NC_015186.1:0-327142 GCF_000202835.1 Acidiphilium multivorum AIU301 | reverse complement strand
CACGCTCGGCGGCGGGCTGGAACTGGCACTCGGCTGCCATTATCGCGTCGCCGTCGAGTCGGCCCGGATGGGACTGCCGGAAGTCAAGCTCGGCCTGCTGCCGGGCGCCGGCGGCACGCAGCGTCTGCCGCGGCTGATCGGGCCGGAAAAGGCGGTGGCCGCCATCGTCTCCGGGAAGATGATCGGCGCCAAGGCCGCACTGGCGGACGGGCTGATCGACGCGATCGTGTCCGATCCGGTGCAGGGCGCGATCGACTTCGCCCACACCGTCGATCCCGCGAAGCTGGTCCGCGTGCGCGACCGGAGCGACAAAATTGCCGCCGCCAAGGCCGATCCGAGCGCGTTCGAGGCCGCCGCCGCCGAGGCGACGAAGCGGCTCAAGGGCGTCGAGGCGCCGGCGGCCTGCGTCGAAGCCGTGCGCAATTCCTTCACCCTGCCCTTCGACGAAGGTGCCAGAGCCGAGCAGCAGGCGTTCATGCGCCTCGTCGTCGGCGACCAGTCGCGTGCCCAGCGGCATGTGTTCTTCGCGGAGCGCGAGGCGCAGAAGATCCCCGGCATCGGCCCCGAGGTGAAAGGGGCGAAAATCGGCCGCGCCGTGGTGATCGGCGGCGGCACGATGGGCGGCGGCATCGCGATGAACTTCGCCAATGCGGGCATCCCGGTCACCATCGTCGAGACCGACGAGGCGGCGCTGTCCCGTGGGCTCGACCGCGTGCGCGGCACCTACGACGTCTCGGTCCAGCGCGGCGCCCTGCCCGCCGGCACGACCGAGAAGCGCATGGCCCTGTTCTCCGGCAGCACCGACTGGGGCGTGATGGCCGAGGCGGATATCGTGATCGAGGCGGTGTTCGAGGAACTCGGGCTCAAGAAGGAGGTCTTCGCGCGGATCGATGGCATCGCCCGCCCCGGCGCGCTGCTCGCGACCAACACCTCGACGCTGGATGTCGACGCCATCGCCGCCGCGACGAAGCGGCCGGGCGACGTTCTCGGCATGCATTTCTTCTCGCCGGCCAACGTGATGAAGCTGCTGGAGATCGTGCGCGGCAAGGAGAGTTCCGCGCAGTCGATCGCCACCGCCATCGCGGTGGGCAAGACGCTGGGCAAGGTGCCGGTCGTGGTCGGCAATTGCGACGGGTTCGTCGGCAACCGCATGCTGGCGCGCCGCACCATCGAGTGCGAGCGGCTGATGCTGGAAGGCGCGCTGCCGCAGCAGGTCGATGCCGTGGTCAAGGCGTTCGGCTTCCCGATGGGCCCGTTCGCCATGGGCGATCTGGCCGGGCTCGATGTCGGCTGGCGGATCCGCAAGCATCGCGGCGCCACGGCACCGGTGTCGGACGCGCTGTGCGAGATGGGCCGCTTCGGCCAGAAGACCGGCCGCGGCTACTACATCTATGAAAACGGCAGCCGCGTGCCGACGCCCGACCCCGAGGTCGAGGCGCTGATCAGTGAAAAGGCGACAGCGCTCGGCATCACCCGGCGCGCGATTTCCGACCAGGAAATCCTCGAACGCATGACCTACCCGATGATCAACGAGGCAGCCCGCATCCTCGAGGAAGGCATCGCCATCCGCCCGTCCGATGTCGATGTCGTCTGGGTCTACGGGTATGGCTGGCCGGTCTGGCGCGGCGGGCCGTGCTTCCATGCCGACCTCGTCGGGCTGAAGGAAATCGCCGCCCGGCTCGAACACTACGCCCAGGCGGTGGGCGACGAGACGCTCGCCCCCTGCGCCCTGCTGCGCCGCCTCGCGGCGGCAGGCCAGGGGTTCGCGGATTTCGCCCAGGACGCGAAAGCCGCGTCATGAACGCCCGGCCGTTCCCGTGGGAGCGGAATTATCCGCCCGGTCTCGGCTGGGATATCGACATCCCGGCCGAGACGATCCCGGCCATGATCGCGCGCAGCATCGCCGAAAACGCCGCCCAGCCCGCACTGGAATATCGCGATCGTGAAACCGGCTTCGCCGAGCTTGGCGTCGCCATCGGCGAGGTTGCCGCCGGGCTCGCCTCGCTCGGCCACGCCAAGGGCGAGCGTATCGCGCTCTATCTGCCGAACGTGCCGGCGCATCCGTTCTGCTTCTACGGCGCGCTGACGGCGGGGCTCGTGGTCGCGCATCTCTCGCCGCTGGATGCCGAGCGCGAGCTTGCCCACAAGCTGCACGATTCCGGCGCGCGCACGCTGGTGACGACCAATCTCGGCGCGATGCTCGGCATGGCGCTGAAACTGCTGGATGCCGGCCATGTCGAGCGCCTCGTCGTCGCCGATGACGCGGCGTTCGGCGAGATCCCCGGCATGGCGCACCCGCCGATCCCGACCGGCGATCCGCGGGTAATGACGCTCGATGCCCTGCGCGCGCGGGGGCGGGCGTTCGAATTCGAGCCGCCCGCCATCGCGCCGGGCGATCTCGCGCTGCTGCAATATACCGGCGGCACCACCGGCCTGCCCAAGGGGGCGATGCACACGCACGCGACGCTGCGGGCGGCGGTGGCGATCTACGCGACTTTCTTCGACGGCCAGAACCGCTTCCCGCCGGGGCAGAAATTCCGCGCAATCTGCGTGCTGCCGCTGTTCCATATCTACGCGCTGGTCGTGCTCTGCCTGTTGCAGCTCTCGCGCGGATCGACGCTGCTGCTGCGGCTGAAATTCGATGCCGAAACCACGCTGCGCGACATCGAGGTGAAGAAGGCGAGCTATTTTCCCGGCGTGCCGACGATGTGGATCGCGCTCGCCAACGTGCCGGATCTCGACCGGCGGGACCTCTCGTCGCTCCGCCTCGTGGGCTCGGGCGGCGCGCCGCTGCCGGTGGAAATCGGGCAGCGTTTCGAGCGGCTGACCGGCATGCGCCTCGGCGGCGGCTGGGGCATGACCGAAACCGCCTCGGCCGGCACCGGCAACCTGCTCGACGGGCTGTTCAAGTTCGGCTCCGCCGGCATGCCACTGCCCGGCATCAAGCTCGACGTCGTCGCCCTCGACGATCCGTCCCGCGTGCTGCCTTATGGCGAAACCGGCGAAATCCGCATCCGCTCGCCCAACACCTTCATCGGCTACTGGCAGAACCCCGAGGAGACCGCCCGCAGTTTCGTCGACGGCCATTTCCTGACCGGAGATGTCGGCTATATCGACGAGGACGGCATGGTCTTCCTCGTCGATCGCAAGAAGGACATGATCCTCTCGGGCGGCTTCAACGTCTACCCGACCGTGATCGAGAGCGCGATCTACGAACACCCCGACGTCGCCGAGGTCATCGTCGTCGGCGTGCCGGACGACTATCGCGGCCAGTCGGCCAAGGCCTTCATAACGCTGAAGCCGGGTGCGGCGGAATTCACGATCGAGTCGCTGCGCGACTTCCTCGCCGACAAGCTCGGCAAGCACGAACTCCCCGCCGCCGTCGAATTCCGCGAGGCCCTGCCGAAGACATCTGTCGGCAAGTTCTCGCGCAAGGAACTCGCGGCGGAGGAACGCGAACGGCACGCTTCCGCCAGAGCTTCAGGTGCTGCGGCACCATGATCCCGCCCACCATCGCCGCCGCCCCGCGCGGGCGGATGGACACCCGCACCGGCACCCGCAAGGACAGCGCCGGCCGTTTCGAGAACAACTGAGGAGAGCGCCATGGAACTCAGCTTTTCGCCCGAGGAAATCGCGTTCCGCGACGAGGTGCGCGCCTTCATCCGCGACAACCTGCCCGGGGATGTGCAGAAGCGCCTGATCGAGGGACGCGAGATCGGCAAGCAGGACATTGTCGACTGGCAGCGCAAGCTGAACGCGAAAGGCTGGGCAGTGCCGCACTGGCCGCGCGCCTGGGGCGGGCAGGACTGGAGCCCGGTGCAGGAATTCATCCTGCTCGACGAGTTGCAATCGGCCCCCGCGCCCAGCCCGCTGCCGTTCAACGTCTCCATGGTCGGCCCGGTGATCGCGACCTTCGGCAATGACGAGCAGAAGCGGAAATTCCTGCCGGCGACGGCCAACCTCGATATCTGGTGGTGCCAGGGCTTCTCCGAGCCGGGGGCGGGATCGGATCTTGCCGGCCTCAAGACCACGGCCCGCCGCGAGGGCGATCACTACATCATCAACGGCCAGAAGACCTGGACGACCCTCGCCCAGTATGCCGACTGGATCTTCGTCCTCGCCCGCACCGATCCGGGTGCGGAGAAGAAGCAGCAAGGCATTTCCTTCATCCTTGTCGACATGAAGACGCCCGGCATCACCGTCCGGCCGATCCAGCTGATCGATGGCGGGCACGAGGTCAACGAGGTCTGGTTCGACGAGGTGAAGGTGCCGGCGGAAAACCTCGTCGGCGAGGAAAACAAGGGCTGGGACTACGCGAAGTTCCTGCTCGGCAACGAGCGCACCGGTATCGCCCGCGTCGGCGCCTCGAAGCAGCGCCTGCGTCGCATCCGCGAACTCGCCGCGATCGAGCGGGCCGGCGACGCGAAGCTGATCGACGCGCCCTGGTTCCGCGAGAAGCTCGCGGATGTCGAGATCGATCTCAAGGCGCTGGAAATCACCCAGCTCCGCGTGCTCGCCGAGGCGCGCAAGTCGGGCAAGCATGGCCGGCCGGATCCGAAATCCTCGATCCTCAAGATCAAGGGTTCGGAAATCCAGCAGGCGACGACCGAGCTTCTGCTCGATGTCGTCGGCCCGCTCGCGATGCCGTTCCAGGGCTCGACCGATCCGGATGACGATGGCAACGCCATGCCGATCGGGCCGGACGACGCGGCCGAGGCGGCGCCGACCTATTTCAACTGGCGGAAGATCTCGATCTACGGCGGCTCTAACGAGATCCAGCGCAACATCATCGCCAAGGCGATCCTGGGGTTCTGAGGACAAGACAATGGATTTCGATTTTACCGAAGAACAGCGCCTGCTGCGCGACAGTGTCGGCAAGCTTTTCGCCAGCCGCTACGCCGATTTCGAAAAGCGCAAGGCCTATGCGAAACTTCCCGAAGGATTCGACCGCGCGGTCTGGGCCGAATATGCCGAGGCCGGGCTGCTCGCCCTGCCCTTCGACGAGGCGCAGGGCGGCTTCGGCGGCGGGCCGGTCGAGACCATGATCGTCATGGAGGAGATCGGCAAGGCGCTGGCCCTCGAACCCTATCTCGCCGCGATCGTCTTCGCCGGCGCCGTCCTGCGCCACGGCTCAAGCGCGGCCGTGAGGGACGAGGTGATTCCCGCACTTGCCGCCGGCGAGACGATCGTCGCCGTCGCCCATACCGAGCGCAGTTCCCGCCACGACCTCGAAGACGTGACCACTACCGCGAAGCGCGACGGCGATCATTTCATCCTCGAAGGCGAGAAGTCGGTGGTCCTCGGCGGCGATACGGCGGACTGGCTGATCGTCAGCGCCCGCCTTGCCGGCAGCCGGCGCGATCGCGACGGGATCGGCCTGTTCCTGGTCGATGCGAAGGCCGAAGGCGTCTCCCGCCGCGGCTATCCGATGCAGGACCTGCTGCGCGGCGCGGAAATCTCGCTCGCCAGCGTGCGGGTTCCGGCCGCGCGGCAGATCGGCGATCTCGCGGTGCTGGAGCGCGCGCGCGACGAGACGATCGCCGCCCTCTGCGCCGAGGCGGTGGGCGCGATGGAGGCCCTGGTCGGCCTGACCGTCGACTACATGAAGCAGCGCAAGCAGTTCGGGGTGGCGATTTCCGTCTTCCAGGCGCTGCAGCACCGCGCGGTGGACATGTATGTGGCGCTGGAACAGGCGCGCAGCCTCGCCATCTTCGCCGCCCTCTCGGTCGCCGACGACGATGCCGAGGCGCGCGGCAAGGCGATGGCGCTGGCCAAGGCCGGGGTGGGCAAGGCGCTGCACTTCGTCGGCCAGCAGGCGATCCAGCTGCATGGCGGCATCGCGATGACGATGGAATACAAGGCCGGCCACTATTTCAAGCGGCTGACCATGATCGACACGATGTTCGGCAACGCCGACCACCATCGCCGCCGGCTCGCCGCCTGATGTTCTGAACCGGCGCCGGGCCAACCCGGCGCCGGTGTTCAACCGTCGAGGCCGAGGGCGCGCAACCGCGCGGCTTCCTCGTCCCAGCCCGGGCGTTCCTTGACGTTGAGAAACAGGTGCACCCGCCGCTCCAGCTGGCGCTCGAGATCCCGCCGCGCCCGCGAACCGATCGACTTGATGCGCGCCCCGCCCTCGCCGAGCACGATCTTCTTGTGGCCGGCACGCGCGACATAGACGGTAACGTCGATCCGCACCGATCCGTCCTTCCGTTCGCTGAAACTCTCGGTCTCGACGGAGGCGCCGTAGGGCACCTCGTCGCGCAGCTGGAGAAAGATCTGCTCGCGCACCAGCTCGGCGGCGAGCATTCGCTCGGTCTGGTCGGTCAGCTCGTCCTCGGGGTAGAGATGCGGGCCTTCGGGCATCGCCGCGGCCAGCGCGTCGAGCAGGCGATCGACGCCGTCGCGCTTCAGCGCGCTGATCATGAACACTTCCGCGAACCCGCCCTGCCGCGCCAGCGTTTCGGCCAGCGGCAGCAGCTTGTCGCGCGGCAGCAGGTCGATCTTGTTGAGGATCAGCCAGCGCGGCCGCCCGGTCGCGGCGAGCGCCTCGATCGGCTCGGCGAGATCGTCCGGGTCCGCCTTCGCGGCATCGACGATCAGGCAGGCGAGATCGGCGCCGGCAACGCCCTCCCACGCCGCCGCGACCATCGCGCGGTCGAGCCGCCGCTTCGGCGCGAAGATGCCTGGCGTGTCGACCAGCACGATCTGGTCCCCGCCGCGCATGACGATGCCGGAAATGCGGAACCGCGTGGTCTGCGCCTTGGGTGTCACGATCGACACCTTGGCGCCGACCGCCTGGTTCAGCAGGGTGGACTTGCCGGCATTCGGCCGTCCGAGAAGGGCGACATAACCGCAGCGGGTCGTCATTGCAGCTGCTCCAGCAGGTCGCGCGCGGCGTTCTGCTCCGCCTCGCGCTTGGTTCCGGCAAGTCCCTCGGCGGCACGGCCGGCGACCGTCACGCGGATGCGAAAGCGCGGCGCGTGCGAGGGGCCGGTCCGCTCCACCAGCTCATAGGCCGGCAGAACCGGCCCGCGCGCCAGAGCATATTCCTGTAGCGCGGTCTTCGGGTCCTTGGGCGGGGCGCTCGGCTGGCCGTCGATCCGGGGCGCGAAGATGCGGCGGATGAACAGCCGCGCCGGCTCCAGCCCGCCATCGAGATAGAGCGCGCCGATCAGCGCTTCCAGCGCATCGGCCAGCACGGTCGCGCGGTTGCGCACTCCGCGCCGGCTCTCCCCCGGCGAGACCGACAGCAGCCCGGCAATCCCGCCATGCTCGGCGATTTCCGCCAGCGACTGGCGGGAGACGAGATGCGCCAGCCGCGGCCCCAGCCCGCCCTCGCGCTCATGCGGGAAGCGCTCGATCAGCCATTCGGCGATCAGCAGGCCCAGCACGCGGTCGCCGATGAATTCCAGCCGTTCGTTCGACCCGAGACCACCCTGCCCGACCGCGGAGCGATGGGTCAGGGCCTGGGCGAGCAGGTCAGGTCGCGCGAAGCGATGCCCGAGCAGCGCTTCCGCCGCCTCGCTCAATGGATGACCGTGAACAGCCGGTCCCAGCGGATATCGACCGGCCAGTACCAGAATTCCCACCACGGATGATCGAGCCGGATGGAGAACCATATGATCCGCGCCCGACCGACGAAATTCGCCAGCGGCACGTAGCCGACGGCATCGAGATAGCGCGAGTCCTCGGAGAAATCGCGGTTGTCGCCCATCATGAACAGGTGGTCGGGCGGGACGTGATAGACGGGCGTGTTATTGGCGAACCCCTGATTCGTCGCCTTGGCGATCAGATGGGTCACGCCGTCCGGCAGGTGCTCGCGGTAGAGGCGCACCTTGATGGGCACGCCCTCCCCCGAGTCGAGTGGCGTCTCGACATAGGTGCCGGCCGGGGTGCGGGGCACCTCGCGCCCGTTGATGTAGAGCTGGCCGTCGGTCACCTGGACCGTGTCGCCGGGTTCGCCGATTACCCTTTTGATATAGTCGATCGACGGGTCGCGCGGCAGCGCGAACACCGCGATCTGCCCCTGTTTCGGCAGCGAGCCGAAGATCCGCCCCTTGAAATCCGGCTCGCCGAAGGGGAACGACCAGCGCGAATAGCCATAGTTCCACTTGGTCACGAGTACGAAATCGCCGGGCAGCAGCGTCGGCGTCAGGCTGCCCGAGGGAATGAAGAACGGTTCGAACAGGAATGAGCGGATGAAGACGGCGATCACCACGACATAGACGAGAGTGACAACCCATTCCCTGATCGAGCCTGCTACCGAGTCCTTCGTCTGCGCCATGTCCGCCCGTTCTGATATTGTCTGCCCGCTTCAAACCGTGCGGGGGGCGCGAAGTCAAGGAAGTGCGGCGAAACACCACCGTGAACGCGACGCACGGCCTCGCGATTTGCCACGGCACGGGGGCGATTGTATGCCTCTCGCCATGCCAACAGTCCGGACTTCCGCCACCATGAAGCGCCGCCTTTCACTTCTCACCCTCGCCCTGTTCACCGCTACGTCCTACGCCGCCGGGCGCACGCCCGCGCCGGGCAAGGGCGCGGCACACGCAACCGCGGCGACGACCGCGCCGCAGGACGCGGGACCAGCGCCAGTGGCGCCCCTCGCCATTCCCGGCGTGCCGATGCCGCCGACCCTGCCGCAGCAGGCTTCCTATGTGCTGATGGACGCCGATACCGGCGCGGTGATCGCCGCCAAGGCGCCGGACCAGCCCTGGCCACCGGCCAGCCTGACCAAGCTGATGACCGCCTATCTGACCTACCAGGCTGTCGCGCACGGTTCGCTGAAGATGGACCAGACCGTGCCGGTCAGCGTCTCCGCCTGGCATACCGGCGGCTCGCGCATGTTCATCTCGCCGGGCATGACGGTCACGGTGGACCAGTTGCTGCACGGGCTGATCATCGACTCGGGCAACGATGCGGCCGTGGCGCTCGCCCAGGCGGTGGCCGGCAGCCGGAGCGGCTTCGTCGGGCTGATGAACCATGAAGCCAAGGCGCTTGGTCTGAAGTCGACCCACTACACGAACGTGGACGGCCTGCCGAACCCGGACCTGCGCACCACGGCGATGGATGTTGCAAAACTGTCGCGCGACATCGTCCGTACCTATCCGCAGTTCCTGAAGATTTCGGTCAAGAAGCACTTCACCTTCGACAAGATCCGCCAGCGAAGCTGGAACCCGGTGCTGTTCCACGACCCGACGGTGGATGGGCTTAAGACCGGCCGCACCAAGGAAGCCGGGCACTGCATCGACGCCACAGCCCTGCGCAACGGCCGCCGCCTCATCGCCGTGGTGCTCGGCGGGCCAAGCTGGACCGTCAGCACGCACGATATCGAGGCCCTGCTCGATTACGGCTACCAGTTCTACGCCAATGCCAAGGTCGCGGTTGCCGGCAAGCCGGCGGGCACGCTGAAGGCGCCGCTCTACCGCACGACCGCGGTGGCGGTCGGCCCGGCGCACAGCATCACGATGACGATCCCGGCACTTGCCGCGAAGACCCTGAAGACCTCCGTGGCGCTGGACCCGCCGCCGGCAGCCGGCGTACATCGCGGGCAGACGGTCGGCACGATCACCGTCAGCGCCGGCGGCAAGACCCTGGCGACCGTTCCCGCCGTCGCCCTCGCGGACGACCCGCCGGCCGGATTCGTCACAAGGATGATGAGGAAGCTGAAAGCCGCGCTCTGACGGCGACGCTCCGATACAGGCCGCGCCCTGACGGGCGCGGCGCCTTTCAGCCGATCAGGACTGTCGGCATGCCGAGAATGATGGTGCCGCCGTGCGCGGTGGAATCGCCCATCCGCGCCGCGGGCTGGCCGCCGATCAACACGGTGAACGCGCCGACGACCACCGAGTCGGGGGGGCCCACGCAAACCGCCATGTCGCCCACCCGCGCGGCCGGCATGCCGCCGATCAGCACGGTGGGCGCGCCGGGGCCGATGATCGGCCCGCCGACATGGGGCACAAGCACGTCCACCATCGGGCAGACATGCATGTCGGTCAGGCGTGCGGCAGGTTGTCCCATGGCGAATGGCTAGCGCGAATTCGCCCCGTGCGAAAGGAAAAACCGCCGCCGGGTTGCAAAATGCGGCCCGCCTTGCCATTATGCGGGCGAAGATTGGTCGAAAGCCGGTCGTAATCGGGTGGATTGCCGGGACACTCACCGGCGGTCGCGCCCGTTTTTCGTTGTAATCGCTGTTCGCTGAACCCTGCACAGCCCACCCTGGAGAGACTGCATGTCCGGCACCTCGCTCGCCAAGATCCGGAATATCGGCATCACCGCGCATATCGACGCGGGCAAGACCACGACCACGGAACGTATCCTGTATTACACGGGCGTGTCGCACAAGATTGGCGAGGTGCATGACGGCAACACGACGACCGACTACATGGAGCAGGAGCGCGAGCGCGGCATCACCATCACCTCCGCCGCCGTTACCTGCGAGTGGAAAGACCATCGCATCAACATCATCGACACGCCGGGCCACATCGACTTCAACATCGAGGTGAACCGCTCGCTGCGCGTGCTCGATGGCGCTGTGTTCATCATCGAGGGCGTGGCCGGCGTGCAGCCGCAGTCCGAGACCAACTGGCGCCTGGCGGACCGCTACAACGTTCCCCGCATCATCTTCATCAACAAGCTCGACCGCACCGGCGCCGACTTCTACCGCGCGTTCGACACGCTGAAGGAGAAGCTCGACATCGTGGCGCTGCCGCTGCAGCTGCCGATCGGCATCGAGGACCAGTTCGTCGGCGTGGTCGACCTGGTCGAGATGAAGGCCATCGTGTGGGAAGGCGGCGAACTCGGCGCGAAGTTCCACGATGAGGAAATCCCGGCCGATATGCTGGAGAAGGCCAAGGAATACCGCCAGAACCTGCTCGACACCGCTCTGTCGGTCGACGATGCGGGCATGGAGGAATATTTCGAGAAGGGCGACGTCGCGACCGAGACGCTGAAGCGCGCGATCAAGACCGGTACGATCTCCGGCGCGTTCCGCCCGGTGCTGTGCGGCACCGCCTTCAAGAACAAGGGCGTTCAGCCGCTGCTCGACGCCGTGCTCGACTATCTGCCGAGCCCGGTCGACATCGAAGGCATCAAGGTCGCCCCGCCGGAAGGCGAGGAGGAAGACCCCTCGGCCAACCGCCGCGTGATCCCGGCCAACCCCGACGCGCCCTTCGCCGGCCTCGCCTTCAAGATCATCAACGACAAATACGGCACGCTCACCTTCGTGCGCGTCTATGCCGGTACGCTGCGCTCGGGCGACACGGTGCTCAACACGACCAAGGGCCACAAGGAACGCGTCGGCCGCATGTTCCAGATGCACGCCGACAAGCGTGAGGAGGTCAAGGAAGTCCACGCCGGCGACATCGCCGCGTTCGTTGGCCTGAAGGACACCGGCACGGGTGACACGCTGGCCTCGTCGGACGACCCGGTGGTGCTGGAGCGCATGGCCTTCCCGGTGCCGGTCATCGACATCTCGGTCGAGCCGAAGACCAAGGAAGCCGTCGAGAAGATGACGCTGGCGCTGCAGAAGCTCGCCGGCGAGGACCCCTCGCTCCGCCTCAAGACGGACCAGGAAACCGGCCAGACCATCCTCTCCGGCATGGGCGAGCTGCACCTCGACATCATCATCGACCGGTTGCGGCGCGAATATGGCGTCGAGGCCAATGTCGGCGCGCCGCAGGTGGCCTATCGCGAGACGATCACCCGCGAACACACCGAGACCTACACCCACAAGAAGCAGTCGGGTGGCTCGGGCCAGTTCGCCGAGGTCAAGATCATCTTCGAGCCGCAGGAGCGCAACGAGGGCATCCTGTTCGAGAACAAGGTGGTCGGCGGCGCCGTGCCGAAGGAATACATCCCGGCGGTGGAAAAGGGCATCAAGGTGCAGGCCGATACAGGCGTGCTCGCCGGCTTCCCGACGGTGGACTTCAAGTACACGCTGGTCGACGGCAAGTACCATGACGTCGACTCCTCCGCGCTGGCCTTCGAAATCGCCGCCAAGGCGTGCTTCCGCGAGGGCATGAAGAAGGCCGGCCCGGTCATCCTCGAGCCGATCATGGATGTGGAGATCACCACGCCGCAGGACCACGTCGGCGATGTGGTGGGCGACCTCAACCGCCGGCGCGGCATGATCCAGAACCAGGAAAGCTCGGGTTCGACCGTGATCGTCCGCGCCCAGGTGCCGCTGAAGGAAATGTTCGGCTACATCTCGAACCTGCGTTCGATGACCAAGGGCCGCGCCTCCTTCACCATGCAGTTCCACCATTACGATCCCGTGCCGCGCAACATCGCCGACGAGATCATGACCAAGAGTGCCTGATGGCGTGGCGCCCGCCGGCCTGGCGGAGCTGATGCGATGCGGCTTCGCTGGGTGCGCGGCCGCGACAGCTTGCTGACCGAGACCGGCGCGCGCGCCCGTGAATGGCTGGGACTTGATGACGCGGGCAATGCTGTTGCCCGCGTCATTCATTTGGATGGTCCGATGACGACCGCGCGTGGCCGGTTTCATGCCGTGGCGCTGGATGACGAGGCGCGGCTGATCCGCCTGTTGCCGCGCCCGCCCGCCGATGGCGACTGGCTCGCCCTGATCGGCGGGCGTGTCGTTGGCCGCGCCGCCGCCCCGCTTGCGGCGGTCCGCCACGCCGAGGCGGCGCTGCAGTGACCAGCCGGATCAGGCCGGGTTGCGCGCCGTGATCATGTGGATCGTCGCCGGCAGCCGGGCATCGGCGTCGGCATAGCCGGGGAGAGCTTCGCGGAAGGCCACCCGCAGCGCCGCGCGCGTTTGGGCATCGGCCTCCTTCTCGTCGATCAGCGCGCCGGCCGGGCCCATCGTCCCCGCCATTTCGGCCTCGTCGTCGAGTGACCGCCCGGACAGCATGACCCGCTCGGGCTCGATGGCGATCTCGGCAAAGCCCGCCTGCGTCAGCACCGTCCGTGCATGGTCGCGGTCGGCAAAGGCCAGGGGGCCCGGCGCGTGCGGCCGGCGCGGCTTTGGTGGGCCGAGCCGTGCCACGGTGATCTCAAGCGGCACCGACCAATGCGGATTGTCGGCGATCGGCCCCCAGGCGGCGCAGACGAGGCGGCCGCCCGGAACGAGTGAGGCGCGCAGATTGGCGAAGGCGGCCGCCGGATCCTCGAAGAACATCACGCCGAAGCGGGAGGTGACGAGGTCGAACGGCGCTGCGAAGGTCGCGAAGGCGGCATCCGCCTCCATCAGCGTCACTTGCGCCAGGCCGGCAAGCCGGGCGCGCGCCGCCTCAAGCATCGGGCGGGAAACATCGACGGCGGTGACATGCCCGCCCTCACCGACCAGCCCGGCGAGCCGCGCGGTGGTCGTCCCCGTGCCGCAGCCGACCTCCAGCACCCGCTCGCCAGCGCGGGGCGCAGCCCGCTCCAGCAGGCGGTCCTCGACCGCCGTCAGCCTCGATTCCATCGCCGCCTGGACGCGGATCCACTTCGGCCCCGCGACCTCGTTCCAGTAGGCGATCTGCCGTTCGTTGCCGCCGGCCGTGCCGCCGCCGCTCACGCCGCCGCCTTCTGGCGCGGTTTCGGCATGAATTTCAGCGCGATCCGCACCAGGGTCGGCATCGTCGTCGGCCGCAGCAGCCGGCGGTCGTAGCCGGCGAAGCGCCGGTCGTTCTCCTCGAGGCAGATGCGCATCAGTTCCGGCACCGAGATGTCTTCGGCGCTGACCGACTTGCTGCCGGTCACGGTGAAATTGTTGTCCTGCGCCTTGGGTTTGTCCTTGCCCCCGTCGTCCATGCCGCGGGCGATGCCGATTCGCTCCCAGCCGAGGAACGCCCATACCGCCGCGACGCGGAGTTCGAACCAGATCCGCCGGTGCAGCGGCAGCCTCGCGCGGTGCCAGGCGACCCAGTTGGCGAAGAGCAGGATGTGCCGGCACTCCTCCTGCATCACCGGCTCGAAGGTCTCGACCAGTTCGGCCGGGAAGAAGCCGGACCGCTTCGCCAATTCGAACAGGCCGAAGGCGAAGAAACTGTCGACGCACTCGGAATAGCCGGTGACCAGATAGGCCCATTCGGGATCCTTCGGCTGGCGGTATTCCGGCTCCGGTTCGAGCGGAATGTCATAGGCCTCGACCAGCTTGGAGAGCACCTCCTTGTGCCGGTTCTCCTCCCAGCCGTTCAGCTCGATCGTCTTGCTCATGTCCGGATCGGCGATGATCCGCGCATAGGCCGCCATCCGCAGCCGCGCCTTGCCCTCGGTCTGCACCGCGATGTCCCAGATCGGCAGCGAGGTGATCTTATGCAGGGTTTCGGGGTCGAGCTTCGGCCACTCGATGACCGAGGGTTTGTAAGGGTTGAAGGTTTCGTGGAACATCGCGCAGACGGCGCGCTTGTGTGCTTCCGAGCCCGGTTTCAGTGGTCCGGGATCGGGGCTGACCCAGTGGCGGGCGGCCTTGTCGGCGGCCTCGATCGTCGCGGCATCCGCAGTGATGGCAGTGGCGTTCATCGACCCTCGTCCTTGTCCTCTGCCGGAGATATCGGTGCCGGCCAGTCGATTTTAACCCTGCCGGAAGCCGGTTCAACCCGGCGCCGAACTCTGTTACCCTTTCGCCATGGAAACGCGCCATCCCCTCTCCGAAGCTCCCGATCTCGGCCTGATCAAATCGCTCGACATCCGGGGCAATCCGCACGGCCCGCTTGCGGGACTCGACGTGGTCGTCAAGGACCTGTTCGACATCGCGGGCGAAGTGACCGCCTTCGGCAACCCCGACTGGGGGCGGCATTTCGGCCCCGCCCTCTCGCATGCCTGGATCGTCTCACAGCTTCTCGAGGCCGGCGCCCGCGTCACCGGCAAGACAACGACGGTCGAACTCGCCTTCGGCCTGGAGGGGCGCAACACCCATTACGGCACGCCGCTCAACCCGGCGGCGCCGGACCGGCTGCCGGGCGGCTCGTCGAGCGGCTCGGTGGCGATGGTCGCGTCCGGCCGCGCCCATGTCGGCGTCGGCTCGGATACCGGCGGCTCGGTGCGGATTCCGGCCAGCTATTGCGGGCTCTACGGGTTGCGCCCGACTCAGGGGCTGCTCAGCCTGGCCGGGGCGGCGCCGCTGGCCCCGAGCTTCGACACGCCTGGCTGGTTCACCCGCGATGCGGAGACCATGCTTCGCGTCGGCGAGGCGCTTTTGCCGCCAGCACCGCCGCTCGCGGCCCAGTTTCTCATGATTCCCGCAGCCTTCGCCAATGCCGATCCCGACGTCGTCGCTGCCCTCGAACCCGCGCTCGCCAGGCTGGGCCCGATGGGCGAGGCCGACCCGGTGCCGGAAGGGCTCGACCGGATGCTGGCCTGGCAGAACGCCGTGCGCGGGCGCGAGACGTGGCTGACGCTGGGCGGCTTCATCGAGACGGTCAAGCCGCTGCTCGACCCCGTCACCGCGGGCCGGATCGCGGCGACGCGCGGCTTCACCGCCGAAGCCGCTGCCGAGGGACGCGTGGCGCGCCGCGCGCACACGGCGCGGATGCACGCGCTGCTGGCCGGCGGCGCGGTGCTGGTGATTCCGACCTCGCCCTGCCCGGCCCCGCCGGTTGCGGCGGAGCAGGCGGTCTATGAAGACGTCCGCACGCGAACGCTGCGCGTCGGCATCATCGCCGCCTTCGCCGGCCTGCCGGAACTCACCATTCCGGTCGGCAAGGTGAACGGGGCGCCGGTCGGCCTGTCGCTCATCGCCGGGCCGGGACGCGACCTCGCCCTGCTCGAACTCGCGGCCGACCTCGCACTCGCCTGAGCGCGGGGCCGGAACGCGAATCCAGAAGCGCTTCAGGGACGCGACGCCAAAAGCGCGTCAGGGACGCGACGTCAAAAGATCTCCTCGTAGATCTTCACGATCTCGGCAGCGTCCGGCACCGCCGGATTGTTGCCGGGGCTGCCGGAGGCCAGCGCCTGTTCCGCCATTTTGGGCAGCAGCGCATCCCAGTCGGCGCGGGCCACGCCGAAACCCTGCGGTGTGGGCACCTCGAGCTCGGCATTGATCGCCTCCAACGCCTCGATCAGCCTGGCGCCGGCCAGCTGGTCGGCGTCATCGGCGCGGGCGAAGCCGGCGAGGCGGGCGGATTCGGCGTAGCGCGGCAGCGCGGCATTGAGCGAAAAGCGCGTCACCGCCGGCAGCAGCATCGCGTTCGACATGCCATGCGGCACATGGAAATGCGCGCCGATCGGCCGCGACATGCCATGCACCAGCGCCACCGAGGCGTTCGAGAAGGCGAGTCCCGCGAGGGTCGCGCCGAGCATCATCGCCTCGCGCGCGTCGCGATCCTGCGGCGTCTGCCAGACCTTGCGCAGGTTGGCGCCGATCAGCCTCATCGCGCTGCGCGCATAGGCGTCGGACACCGGGTTCGCCCGCCGCGAGACATAGGCCTCCAGCGCATGGGTGAAGGCATCGATCCCGGTATCGGCGGTGGTGCGCGGCGGCACGCTCATGGTCAGCTCGTAATCGACCACCGCCGCCAGCGGCAGCGCCCCGAGCCCGGCGATCAGCATCTTCTCGTCGGTTTCGGTATCGGTGATCACGGTAAAGCGGGTCGCTTCCGAGCCGGTGCCGGCGGTCGTCGGCACCGCGATCAGCGGCAGCGCCGCCGTATCGGCGGCGACGGGCACCTTGAAGTCGCGCATGCGCGCACTTGGCGCCGCCGCGAGCAGGATGTTGATCGCCTTCGCCGTGTCGATCGGCGAGCCGCCGCCGAAGCCGATCAGGCAGTCGAACGCGCCGCCCCTGGCGATGGCGACGCCGGCTTCCACCACGGTATCGACCGGCTCGGGCACGGTGTCGCTGAAGATCGTGCAGACGATCCCGGCCGCTTCCAGCGGATCGGTGATGCGGCGGACCAGGCCGAGTTTCACCATGACCGGATCGGTGACGATCAGCGGCCGCGACAGGCCGAAGCGGCCGAGCAGGACCGCAATCCGCGCCGCCGCCCCGCCGCCGATATCCATGTGCCTCGGCGCGAAAAAGCCCATTTCCATGTTACGTTCCCCCACAGGCGATCCGGCCTGGCCGGATGAAGACAATCTACATTGCGCCCGGCGCCACCGCCTCGTCGAGTTCGGCGGCCATCGCCGTCCGCCACCCCTCGCCGTCCGGCGCGCAGAGGATGGGGGCTGCATTAGCGGTGCGGCCTTCCAGACTCACGCCGAGCAGGCCGCGCACCGCGCGGAAGAAGGCGCCGTGCGAGACCAGCAGCAGCGGCCCCGGCCTCGCCAGGATGCTGCGCAGCGCGGTGCCGGCGCGGGCAGTGATGTCGGCGAAGCTTTCGGCGCCGGGCGGCGTCAGCCGTCCCTCGATCCAGTCGCCGAACCAGGGTTCGAGCGGCTGGCCCTCCATGCCGCCGAACACCACCTCGCGCAGGTCCGGTTCGAAGGCGAGCGGCAGGCCGAGGGTCTCGTTGACGATTTCGGCTGTCTCGCGCGCGCGCTGCATTGGCGAGGCGACGATGCCGACGATCCCGCGCCCGAGCAGCAGCGGCGCCGCGGCGCGGGCCTGCGCGCGGCCGGTCTCGTTCAGCGGAATGTCGATCGCCCCCTGCGACAGGCCCTGCGCGTTGTAGTCGGTCTGGCCGTGGCGGAGGAACCAGAACGGGGCGCGCGGCAGCGTCATCAGGACAGCCGCTCCTGCTCCATCGCCCGCGCCACCGCCGGGCGCGCCTTCATCCGCGCATAATGCGCCGAGACATTCGGCGGCAGCGGGATCGTCTGCCGGCCTTCCGCCCAGAAGGAGACGTAGAACAGCGCCGCATCGGCGATCGAGAACGCGCCGAGCAGCCACTCCCGCCCATCGGCCAGCACCGGCTCGATCAGGTCGAATCCTTCGGCGAAGATCTTCCGCCCCTGCTCGCGGACGGCCTCCTTGTCCTCGGGATTCGGCGCGAAACGCTCGGGGCGGAAGATGCGGGCGAACCCCTGCGGATGCATCCAGCCGTTGATGTAGGCGACGAGTTCGTTGCAGCGCGCGGCCTCGACCGGGGAGGACGGCACCAGCTGGGCCGCCGGGTTGGTCGCGGCCAGGTAGTTCGCGATGGCGATCCACTCGGTCAGCACCGTGCCGTCGTCGAGCACGATTGCCGGCACCTTGGCCTTCGGATTGATCGCCTTGTAGTCGTCGCTGAACTGCTGCCCGTCGCGCAGGTTCACCAGCACGCCTTCATGCGGCAGGCCGAGTTCCTCGATCAGGACATGGATGCCGAGCGAGCAGGCGCCTGGCGCATAGAACAGTTTCATTCCGTTTCCTCCCGTTTTCGCGGCCGGTCAGTCGAACAGCGAGCTGACCGAGGTTTCATCCGAGATGCGGCGCATCGCCTCGGCAAGCAAGGGGGCGATGGTCAGCACCTGCAGATTCGACGGCGGATTGCGTGCGGGATCGAGATGGATGCTGTCGGTGATGGTCAGCGTCTCGATCGGGCTGGCGCCGATGCGTTCCAGCGCCTGGCCGGACAGCACGCCGTGGCTGACATAGGCCGAGGCCGAAGCCGCGCCGTGGCGGATCAGCGCCTCGGCCGCGTTGCAGAGCGAGCCGCCGGAATCCACGATATCGTCGATCATGATGCAGTGCCGTCCCTCGACATCGCCGATCACGTTCATCACTTCCGAAACGCCGGCGCGCGGGCGGCGCTTGTCGATGATCGCGAAGTCGCAGGCAAGGCGGCTCGCCGTGGCACGGGCGCGGGCGACGCCGCCGGCATCCGGCGACACCACCATGATGTCGCGCCCGGCGAAACGGTCCTGGATGTCGCGCGCGAAGAGCGGCGCGCCGTAGAGATTGTCCACCGGAATGTCGAAGAAACCCTGGATCTGCCCGGCATGCAGGTCGAGCGTGAGCACCCGGTTGGCGCCCGCCTCGGTGATGATGTTGGCGACCAGCTTAGCCGAAATCGGCGTGCGCGGGTTGGTCTTGCGGTCCTGCCTTGCGTAGCCGAAATACGGGATCACCGCGGTCACCCGCCGCGCCGAGCTGCGCCGCAGCGCATCGAGCGTGATCAGCAACTCCATCAGGTTGTCGTTCGCCGGAAAGCAGGTGGACTGGATGACGAACACATCCTCGCCGCGGACGTTTTCCTGGATCTCGACATGGATCTCCATGTCGGCGAAGCGGCGGATGATGGCGTTGGTCAGCGGCAGATGCAGCGCCTTGCTGACGGCGTCCGCAAGCGGCAGATTCGAGTTACACGCGACGATCTTCATGTGACGGATCCCTGCGGCCGGAACGGGCGGCCCCGATGTCGAAGGAGGTGGACCGGACGATCCGTGGCGCGTGTAGCAACCGCTCCCGCCGCTGTCCATGACGCGCGGGCAGTGCAGGCCATTGCGCGCGCCCCGCCCGGCACACTATCTTGGAGAGCATGAGCCAGTCCCTGCCTTTCGATGCCGAAGCGGCGCGCGACGCCTGGCTGACCCGCGATGTCTGGCCGCGCCGCATCATCGCCTTTCTTGTCGACATGGTGCTTCTCGCCGTGCTGAGCGTCGCTGTCTGGTGGGTGATCGTGGTGCTCGGCATCGCAACGTTCGGCCTCGGTTTCCTGCTGCTGCATTTCACCTGGGCCGTCCCGCCGCTCTATTACATCCTGTGGCTGTGCTCGTCCGCCGCGGCGACGCCGGGGCAGCGCCTGCTGGGTCTCACGCTCCGGCAGGACGATACGCTGGAGGCGAGCGTTGCCCTGCGGCCGAGCTTCGCCCAGGCGCTGGCCTGGACGGTGCTGCTCGGCGTGTCCTTCATGCTCGGCATGGTGCCCTTCCTGCTGGTGCTGGTCACCCGCCGCCGCCGCGCGGGGCATGACCTGCTCTCGGGCCTCACGGTCGTCCACACCTCGGCGCTGGGGCGCCCTGCCGCGCCGTGACCGTCCCTGGCCGCCCGCCGCAGTTCTTCTACGCCACGGCCCCGCTACCCTGCCCTTATGTCGCGGGGCGGACCGAGCGGAAGGTGGTTACCGAACTCACCGGCGCGGATGCCGACGCGCTGCACAACCGGCTCTCGCGCGGCGGGTTCCGGCGCAGCCACAACATCGCCTATGCGCCGGTTTGCGCGGGCTGCCGCTCCTGCATCCCGATCCGCATCGTCAGCGACCGGTTCCGGCAGAGCCGGACCCATCGACGGATCATCGCCGCGAATGCCGGGCTGCGCGCCTATGAGATGCCGCCGCGCGCCACGGCCGAGCAGTTCAAGCTGTTCCAGCGCTACCAGCAGGCCCGCCACGGCGAGGGCGATATGGCTGGCATGAGCTTCTACGACTATCGCGCCATGGTCGAGGATACGCCGATCGAGACCTGGCTTGTGGAGTTTCGCGACGGCGCGGACGAACTGGTCGGCGCCTGCCTGACCGACCGCCTCGCCGACGGGCTTTCCGCCGTATATTCCTTCTTCGCGCCGGATCTCACTCGGCAGTCGCTGGGGACGCGTTCGATCCTGTGGCTGGTGGAGCGCACGCGGGAACTCGGCCTGCCCTATGTCTATCTCGGCTACTGGGTGCCGGAGAGTCCGAAAATGGCCTATAAGGCGCGCTTCCGCCCGGCCGAAATCCTGCTCGGCGGCACCTGGACAGAACTGACCGACAGCCTCGCCGCGGCCGACGATCCCCCATCCTGGCCGCTTCATCTGGCGCCGGTGCAGCAATGCGGCCCCTGAACGCGCCGCTCACGGCGGATTGATGAGCGTGCCCGATCCGGGCCCTTGTTCCGCCATGATGACGATCGAGACTGCCCGCATGCCAAAGGAGAATGCCATGAACAGATCCGCCCTTGCGATCGGCCTCGCCACTGCCACCCTCTTCGGTGCGTCCGCGGCCAGTGCCGCAGCGCCGCCGAAGCCGGTCTACATCCACATGAACGGCGCCAACGAGTTCCTGGAGCGCCTCGTCTTCGTCCGTCCGGGCCAGAAAGTGGTCTTCGTCAACGAGGATACCGGGGCGCACGCCATTCTCGGCTACAGCCCGCAGACCGGTGCGGCGAGCAAGACGTTCGACGCCCCGGCGCTGGCGGGCACACCCGGCAAGGGCCACAAGGTTCACACCTACTCGATCAGTTTCCGGCACCAGGGGCCGGAATGGTATTATTGTCCGGTCCATGCGGAACTGGCCAAGGCTCCAGGCGGGGTGTGGCTGCCGAAGGTGCGTCCTGGCGTGCATGGATTCGGCACGCCGATGGCCGGGTTGATCATCGTCACCACCGATCCGGCGCTGCTGAAGGACAATCCCGCAACCAGCGCCTCGAAGATCCTGCCGGGCTATTTCGGCGGCTGAAGCGGCGCGCATTTCCCCGGCGAAGGTTGTATCGCCGGCACGGCGGTCTACCTCCTCACTGAGCCCGGCGGCCGCGATCCCTTGCGGGGGGGCGCGGCGCGCCACCAGAGGAGGAGGCCGCATGACCCGATCCGCGCCCGGCAACCCCATCGCGCACGCCGCCGGCAACCTTACAATCGTGCTGCACGGCTGGCCGCCTTTGGTCACCACGGCAATCCTGGCCGCCGCCGCGATCCTGGTCGCGATCGTGTTCCACGCGATCCTGTTCCGGCTGCTCCCCCGCCCGTTGCGCGACCGCGGCAGGGCCACGGGGGCGCTGGTCGCCCGCGTGCGGGCCATCGTGCTGGCCTTCCTGATCGTGCTGATGCTGACCACGGTGGTGCCGCAGGCGCCGCTCGGACCGGGCCTGCGCTTCGGCGTGCTGCACGCGCTGAGCGCGGGCCTCGTGATCCTGATCGGCTGGGCCGTGCTGCTCGCGATCGACATCTACACGACGCGCCAGCTTTCCCACCGTCCCGACAACATCCAGGCCGACGCCATCGCCCGCAAGCACGTGACTCAATGGCAGGTGCTGCGCCGGGCCAGCCATGTGCTGACCATCATCATCACCACGGCCGCCGCGCTGATGGTGTTTCCAGCGGTGCGGGATTACGGGGTGTCGCTGCTCGCCTCCGCCGGCGCGGCCGGGCTCGTCGTCGGCCTCGCGGCGCGGCCGGTGCTCTCCAATCTCATCGCCGGCATCCAGATCGCCATCACCCAGCCGCTGCGCGTCGAGGATGCGGTGGTGATCAACGGCCAGTGGGGCTGGGTGGAGGAAATTACCTCGACCTACGTGGTGGTGCGGATCTGGAACTGGCAGCGCATGGTCGTCCCCCTGGCCTGGCTGCTCGAACAGCCGTTCCAGAACTGGACACGCGACTCGTCAGAACTAATCGGCGAGGTGCACTGGAGCCTCGACTATACCGTGCCGATGGACGTGCTGCGCCGCAAGCTCGACGAGATCGTGCACGCGACGCCGCTCTGGAGCGGCAAGGTGGTGGTGCTGCAGGTCACCCACGCGCTGGAGACCACGCTGACACTGCGCGCCCTGGTCTCGGCGCGCAATTCGGGCGAGGCCTGGGATCTGCGCTGCTTCGTGCGCGAGCAGATGATCACGTTCCTGCAGAAGGAATATCCATACGCGCTGCCGCGCCGGCGCGTCGACCTCGAACGGACGGAAGCCGCCTGACGCTTGTTCTCGGGCCTACGACGAAACGGACGGCAACGGGCCGGCGACGAGCACGAGGTCGTCGCGGTGGATCAGTTCATCCCGACCGCGCCAGCCGAGCAGCGCCTCGATCTCGTCGGTCCTGTGGCCGGCGATGAGCATCGCATCCTCGCTCGGATAGGCAGCAAGGCCGCGGGCCAGCGCCGCCCCATCCGGCCCGGCGATCTCGACCGCATCGCCACGCTCGAACCGTCCCTCGACGCGCACCACCCCTGCCGGCAGCAGCGATGAGCCGCGGCGGATCGCCCGCGCCGCGCCGGCGTCAACATGCAGCCGCCCGAGCGGCGCGAGCGAGCCGGCGATCCAGCGCTTGCGCGCCGAGCGCCCGCCGGGCTGCGGCAGGAACCAGGTGCAGCGCGCCCCCGCTTCGAGGGACGCGAGCGGATGCGCAACCCCGCCAAGCGCGATCGCCATGGCACAGCCGGCCTGGGTCGCGATCCGCGCGGCGACGAGTTTGGTCCGCATCCCGCCGGAGGAATAGCCCGGCGGCGGCGCGCCGCCCATCGCCTCGATCTCCGGCGTGATCGCGGCGACGACAGGTAGATGCGCCGCCGCCGAGTCGCGCCGCGGATCGGCGGTATAGAGCCCGTCGATATCGGAGAGCAGGACCAGTTGGTCGGCCTCCACCATTTCGGCCACCCGACCGGCGAGCCGGTCGTTGTCGCCGAAGCGGATCTCGCCGGTGGCGACCGAGTCGTTCTCGTTGATCACAGGCACGGCGCCGAGTTCGAGCAGCGTGCGGAGCGTGGCCCGCGCGTTGAGATAGCGCCGCCGGTCCTCGGTATCGTCCATGGTCAGCAACAGTTGCGCCGCGACCAGCCCGTGCGCCGAAAGCGCCTCGCTCCAGGCCTGCGCCAGCCGGATCTGCCCCACCGAGGCCGCGGCCTGCTTTTCCTCGAGTCGCAGCCGCTTCTGCGTCAGGCCAAGCTGCCGCCGCGCGAGAGCGATCGCCCCGGAGGACACCACGATAACACCGACGCCGCGCGCCCGGAGGGCCGCGATGTCGGCGGCCACGCTTGCAAGCCAGGCTGTGCGCGGCGCCGCGGCATCGGGATCGACGATGAGGGCGGACCCGATCTTCACCACCAGCAGCCGTGCGCTGCCTGGATCGGGCAGCCCCGGGCTCATTGCCGCTGCTCGCGGATCATCCGCAGGGTTTCGCGCAGCACCGCATCGACCCCCTGATGCGCGGCGGCGGAAATCACCATGACCTTGCAGCCCGAGGCCCGTTCCAGTGCCGAGCGCCGGCCGGCGATCTGGTGCGGAGTCATCGCATCCATCTTGTTCAGCACGATCAGCTCGGGCTTGTCCGCGAGCCCCCCGCCATAGGCTTCGAGCTCGCCACGAATCGTCCGCCAGGCGTCCACCACGTCGCCGGCCGCCCCGTCGATCAGGTGGATCAGCGCGGCGCAACGCTCGACATGGCCGAGAAAGCGGTCGCCAAGCCCGGCGCCGTCATGAGCGCCCTCGATCAGGCCCGGAATGTCGGCGAGGACGAATTCCTCGGTCATCGACAGCCGGACCACGCCGAGCTGCGGGTGCAGCGTGGTGAAGGGATAATCGGCGATCTTGGGCCGCGCCGCCGAGGCCACCGAGAGAAAGGTCGATTTCCCGGCATTCGGCAGCCCGACCAGCCCGGCATCGGCGATCAGCTTGAGCCGCAGCCAGACCCAGCGCTCCTCGCCCGGCCAGCCGGGATCGGCACGGCGCGGCGCGCGGTTGGTCGAGGTCTTGAACATGGCGTTGCCATGGCCGCCATCGCCGCCGCGCAGCAGCACGATGCGCTTGCCCGGTGCATCGAGATCGGCGAGCAGGGTCTCGCGGTCGTCGTCGAGGATCTGGGTGCCGACCGGCACCTTGATCACCACCGGCGGCGCGGCGGCGCCAGTACGGTCCGATCCGGCGCCATTGCCGCCCTTGCGGGCCCGGAAATGCTGGGTATAGCGGAAGTCGATCAGCGTATTGAGGTTCTCGACCGCCTCGAACACGATGTCGCCGCCGCGGCCGCCATTGCCGCCGTCCGGCCCACCGAACTCGATGTATTTCTCGCGCCGGAACGCGACGACGCCGTTGCCGCCATCGCCCGAACGCACATAGATTTTCGCCTGGTCGAGGAACTTCATGGGTGCAGATACGCAAAAGGCCGGCACCGGCCGGCCTTCGCGTCCTTCATGCCGGAGACAGATTACTCCGCGGCGAGCGGCAGCGGCTCGACCGAAACGTGCACGCGGCCTTCGGCCTTGCGGGAGAACTTCACGCGTCCGTCGACGAGGGCGAAGATCGTGTGGTCGCGGCCGACGCCTACATTGGCGCCCGGCTTCACCTTGGTGCCGCGCTGGCGGATGATGATGTTGCCGGCGATCACCTGTTCGTCACCGAACTTCTTGACGCCGAGGCGGCGGCCCTCGGAATCGCGCCCGTTGCGCGACGAACCACCGGCTTTCTTGTGTGCCATGGGATATCCCTCCGATCAGGCGGCGTTGATGCCGGACACGCGCAGCACGGTCACCGGCTGGCGGTGGCCATTCTTGCGACGGCTGTTCTGCCGGCGGCGCTTCTTGAAGATGATGACCGTATCGAGCTTGTCCTGCGCGATCACCGTGGCGGTGACCGTCGCACCCTCGACAACGGGTTTGCCCAAGGTCACGCCCTGTTCACCGCCGATGGCGAGAACGTCGGTGAAGGTGACGGTGCTGCCGGCCTCGGCCTCGAGCTTCTCGACCTTCAGCACCGCGTCCGGCACGACGCGATATTGTTTTCCGCCGGTGCGGATGACTGCGAACATCGATCTGGTCCAATTCTATCTGCAACGCCGCGCGGGCGGACAAAAAAAGCTGCGCGAAACCTTTCGGCATCGCGAGATTGCGGGGTTATAGCGGGATGCGCCCTGCTGTCAATTGATTCGCCCGATGGCAGGGCACCACCAACCGCAAGCCGACTGTTGCCTAGCCGGCGCCAACATGCCTATAAGCCGCGCGGCTGCGGAGAGGTGCCAGAGTGGTCGATTGGGACGGTCTCGAAAACCGTTGTGCCTTCACGGGTACCGTGGGTTCGAATCCCACCCTCTCCGCCAGTTTCGCCTTTTCACACGATCTCAGACGTCTACCTCTTCTATTTTTCCCTTACCGGCGGCCCAATCCGTCTCACGAGACATCGCCCCAAACCTCGGGGCACGAGGGGGCGGACATCGTGTATGGGAATGGGGATACACTTGCGGACGCCGCCATCCGTGAGTCGAAGGCGCTCGACAAGCCTTGCATGATGTTCGATTCCAATGTCTTGTTCCTGCTGTTAACGATGGCAGGAGGAAAGCTCTGACGCTTCCGTTGCCAAAAGATCGGCGGCAAGAAGAAGTTGCTCAGGATCGGTTCCCATCTCGAGGTGACCCGCGCCGCGGCGCTGGCCTGCGCATCCGCGCATGGAATGTGGTGGCCGATATCATCTCTGGCCCGAAGGGCACCGTCGCCGCGATCTTCCTCGCCTCGCGCATCCTCTCCATCGACCCGCTCGGCGGGAAGGGGCTCAAGCTCGCCGCAATCGCCGCGGCGGTGATCGGCATCGCCAGCCTCTACAGCGGTCACGGCTCGATCATCGGCACGCTGTTCAGCGCCTTCGTCACGATGTTCATCGGCAACGGGCTAAATCTGCTGAACGTCTAGCCCTGCTTGCAGGGCACGGTGATCGGCTCAGCTATTATTATCGCCGTGCTGATCGCGCGCCTGCTGAGCAACGCGCGCCAGAGGGCCTGACCGTCCCTCCAGCTGTGCCTGCTTCCTCGTGCTTGGTCGGATCGGGGATGTCGCCAGACATCCGGGCTAGATCAAGCACGTCGACGGGCATGACCGAGTGTCGTACGCCTCGCCCGGCAACCCGGATCACTCTCCTACACGCTTCGCCCCGCTTCCGTTGGCCAGAATGAGCGCTTCTGTAACGGGCCTATGGGTGTCAAGTCCCTCGTTGAGAGCTGTACCATCGCCGGTGTCTTGCTTCTGTCCGCAGTCGGCGCTGGTCCGCTGCTTCATGGGGTCTGATGAGGACCGGTCGGCCAATCTCAAGATGCGCAGTCACCGAATGATGCTGCCGCGCTCATAGCGGCCTGGCCTGATCCATCGTCCCGGCGACGGGACCTGCTCCGGACGAGAGGTGTCAGCCTCGCCCGAACTTGATATCTCCTCCTGCTTCTATTTTGTGCTCATGCTTATGCCCGCGGCGCTGCCGCCATCGTGGCGTCGAACGCAGTGCCGCCGGCTAGCATCCGATGCAGCACAACGGCGAGCTTGCGGGCCAGGGCCACCTTGGCCTTGCGCATCCCCGCGCGAGCGGCCACGCGCATCGCCCAACTCTTCAGCGTCGATCCTTTCACTGGCCGAGTGAGAATGACGTTCGCCGCTTCGTAGAGCGCGGTGCGGACACCGACGTCACCGATCTTCGAGATCCGTCCCGTCACATCCGTCTCGCCCGACTGGTACTTCCGCGGCGTCAGGCCGAAATGCGCCCCGACCGTTCGTGACGATCGGAACCGAGCCGGATCGTCGATTGCCGCCACGTAGGTCAACGCCACGACCGCGCCGACGCCGGGTGTGGACATCAGCAGCCGAGCTTTCGGGTTCCGCCGTGCCAGGCTCCGAACCTGCGCCTCAAACTGGCCAAGCTGACGACCCAGTTCATCGCTGGCCGACAGCAGTGCTTCGGCGATCATTTGCAAGGTCGGATGTCCGGCCACCAGCTCACGGACACGGTCGGCAAATGTCCGCCGTGTCGTCGGACCGACCTTCAGCCCGAAGCCGCGGAGAATGCCGCGCAGGCTCATCTCCACGTCATGCAGCTTGCCCTGGACCAGCTTGCGTGCCGTCAAGATCGCCCGCAACTCCTGGGCCGCCATCGACTTGCAGTGCACCGGCCGGAACCAGCCAAGGCGCATCAGCTGCGCAATGCCCCGGGCGTCCTTGCGATCCGTCTTCACCGGCATCGTCCTGAACGCCGCCCGCACATGCCGCGTCTCCAGCAGCTCAATAGGAAAACCCGCCTCCCGCAGGCCCGCATATAGCCATTGCGACAGCGGGCCCGCTTCAAGGCCAATCCGGGCGAAAGCAACATCTGATTGTCGCAGCCAGTCGATCAGCGTCTCTGGTTCCGTCGCCACCTTGCCCTCGCAAACCACCCGACCCGTCGCGTCGATCACGCATACCGCCGAGCTTTCCAACGACACGTCAATTCCTGCATAATGCTCCATGGTTGTCCCTCGATGATGCTTGGAGCAGGACCATCCTGACTCCGTTCAAACTCACACCATCATTCTGAGGGACAGCCACCCAATCCGTCATCTCCAGATGACCGGCCCGTTACCCCATCTCATTGCGCTCACCTCCCTCTCACTCGTTCCTTCCCGCCGTTCAGGTGGGTCGATCCTACGAGCGGCGCCGTCCGAATGATGTCAGCCACCGTTCACCCGTAGCCAGGGCCAGCCGTCTGAATTGCGCCGATTGGCTTTCATACCCGGAAGCCGGCTAGAACGACTGCTCCGAAAAGATTATTTCGGAGCCAGCACGTATAGTTCACAGTGATTTCATGTGGGGATTAATGGCGCCTGAAGCCGGCTCCGAACGTCAGTTCATTTCCTATGCCCAGAATTTCGAGGATGTCATGCTCTGGCGCGCGCTCGGGCATGTTTCGCCTGGAATCTATATCGACATCGGCGCACAGGATCCGATCATCGATTCCGTTAGCCTCGCGTTTTACGAGCGCGGATGGCGCGGGGTTCATGTCGAGCCAAACCCGGCTTATGCCGAACGCCTCCGGGTCGCGCGCCCTGACGAGAACGTTATCGAAGCTGCGATCGGGGCGACCAGCGATACGATCGACTTCTACGAAATTGCCGATACCGGGTTGAGCACGGGCGATGCCTCCCTTGCCGATGAGCACCGTCAACGCGGATTTTCCGTCAACCGCATCAAGGTGCCGTGCCGACCGCTATCCGACATTCTCGATGAAATGACGGATCAAGTTATCCATTGGATGAAAATTGACGTGGAAGGGATGGAACGAGAGGTGATTTCCACCTGGGCGCCGTCCGCTGTACGGCCGTGGATAATCGTGATCGAAAGCACCAAACCCAATACGAAAAACCCGACTTTTTCGGATTGGGAAGAAATTATCTCAAAATTAGGCTATAAATTTGTATATTTTGACGGGTTAAACAGATTTTATATCAGTATACGACATCTAGAATTACAATCTTATTTTTGCTACGGCCCAAATATATTTGATAATTTCAGTTTGAGCGGGCTTGCCTCCGCTCCGTTTTGCCGACAAATGCTCGCCGTAATCCAGGCACGAGAGCAGGAAGCTGAGCAGCGGATGGAGCGTGAAAAGGCCCTGCGACATGACGCGGAACAACAGGCGAACCAGGCGGCTTCCAGGCTGCGTGAAGCGGAGCGGCTGATCATGGAGATCCATGCCAGCCGCTCGTGGCGCGTGACGAGTCCGTTTAGAGCCGCAATGAACTTCATACGGCGGATGTCGCGCCAAACTCATGAGGGCTGACCGTGCAACCCGCCTATTTCTTTCGACGTCTTGTGCGTCTTACCCTGAGCGGATTGGCGGATCGGGTACGGGCCATGCCGAGGCTGCGCGCACTCGCAATCAACATCTTGCGACACTTTCCATGGCTGGATCGGGTTCTGCGCGCGGCTTTGCGGCCGACGCCCCCCGGCTCTCCCCGTCCCCGCGGACAGGTGCGGGCCCATGCGGCTCGATCGCGGCTGGCTAGGGCTCGTCATGCGGATCCCGACCTGCCGCTAACGGCGGCGAAGATCTACGCTCAACTCCTTCGCGCCAGCCTCAATGAAGACGAAACGGCCAGGATACGCTGATGCGCATCGTCATTGATGTGCAAGGAGCCCAGACGAGCGGCAGCGCGTTTCGCGGAATCGGGCGCTACACGATGGGTTTGGCCCAAGGCATCGCACGCTGGCGCGGGCTTCATGACGTCATTATCGCTACCAGCGATGCCTTTCCCGATTCGCTGCCGCTGCTTCGGGCGACCTTCGCGCCACTCCTGCCGCCAGGACATTTTCGCGTCTGGCAATGCCCGAGAGGGATCAGCGCGGCAGATGACACCAATCATGCGCGGAGACGGGCAGCCGCATGCGTCCGGGAAGCCTATCTCGCCGCGCTTCGGCCGGATGTCGTTCTGGTTTCCAGTCTCTTCGAGGGCCTGATCGACGACGCCGTCGCCAGCATCGGCACCTTGCACGACATTCCGACGGCTGCGGTGCTTTATGACCTGATCCCCCTCATCCACCGCGAAACTTATCTTTCGCATCATGCCGTGATAGAAAAATGGTACGAAGCCCAGCTGGACCATCTGCGGCGCGCAGATCTGCTGCTGGCTATTTCAGCATCCAGCTCAAAGGAAGCAAAAGACCACCTCGGCTTTCCGGCGGGTCAAACGGTCAATATCGGCGCAGCTG
The DNA here is from genome assembly GCF_000202835.1 of Acidiphilium multivorum AIU301. Taxonomy (NCBI): domain Bacteria; kingdom Pseudomonadati; phylum Pseudomonadota; class Alphaproteobacteria; order Acetobacterales; family Acidocellaceae; genus Acidiphilium; species Acidiphilium multivorum. Next base: position 297,155 of record NC_015186.1, on the reverse strand, counting down.
CGGATCCGCAATTCCATCGGCGAAATCTGCCTCTTTCCACTCTGGATACGGTGCGGGCACGCTACGGTCTCAACCTGCCGTTCGTGATGTACACCGGAGGAATCGATCATCGCAAGAATCTCGATCGGCTCGTTACCGCTTTCGCCCGACTCCCCGCGCACCTACGTGAAGCCCATCAGCTTGCCATCGTCTGCAAGGCGGATGATGACGCACAAGACCGGCTGAGAACTCTCGCTCGACGCGAAGGGCTTGGCGCCTCGACGCTGATGTTCACCGGTTTCGTGCCCGAGGACGACCTCATCCACCTCTATCACGCCTGCACTGCCTTCGTATTTCCGAGTTGGCATGAAGGCTTCGGGTTGCCCGCGCTGGAAGCGATGGCATGTGGCGCGCCGGTGATTGCCAGCAACGCATCGAGCCTGCCGGAAGTCGTCGGCCTGGACGAAGCCCTGTTCAATCCGCTGAATCCGGACTCAATTGCGAACAGTCTCCAACAGGTTCTGGAGGATCGGAGGTTCCGGGAACGACTTGTCTCCCATGGCCTTGAGCAAGCCACCCGTTTTTCCTGGGACATCACGGCGCAACGCGCGGTGAAAGCTCTCGAAGCGCTCCATTTGCGCCATGCGCTGCTGCCGCAAAGGCGCCGCACGCAAACGCCCCGCCCAAAACTGGCCTACATCTCGCCTCTGCCGCCAGAACAGAGCGGAATCAGCGATTACAGTGCCGAGCTGATTCCCGAACTGTCACGCTTCTATGAAATCGAGATCATCGCCAGTCGGCCGGATATCGGGCCCGAATGGCTCCGCAGCCAATTCCCGATCCGCTCGCCCGACTGGCTGAGCGCCAACCCCTCGTCCTACGACCGGGTCCTGTACCAGTTCGGGAACTCGGCATTTCATCAGCACATGTTCGACCTTCTGCGAGAAGTCCCCGGCGTGGTAACGCTGCACGATTTCTTCCTGTCAGGCGTCGCCTGGTGGATGGAAGGCGATGTCGGCCGCGCCGGCCATCTGGCAAGGGCGCTCTATCGAAGCCACGGTTACGCGGCTGCAGAACAGCGCTACAAGCGCGGGGACATCAATTCGGTCATCTGGGACTTTCCGTGCAACGCGGACGTGCTTTCGGATGCAATTGGAATCATCGTTCACGGCCCCAATGCGGTGCGCCTCGCCAGACAATGGTACGGCCCCGACACGGCACGAGATTGGGCGATCATCCCCCTCCTCCGCGCACCCGCTTTTGGGTTTCATCGATCGGAGGCACGAAGGCGGATCGGATTGCCCGAAGATGCGATGCTGACCTGCAGCTTCGGCGGCCTTAACGCGACCAAGCTGAACCACGTCACGCTCGAAGCCTGGCTCGCCTCGGCACATGCCGATCGTCCCGACGCCTATCTCGCTTTCGTCGGCGGCCATTCCAACGACGATTATGGCCGCGCCCTGCTTGCGACAGCAAGGAACAGCCGGGCCGCGGAACGGATTCTCATCACCGGCTGGACCGATCAATCGACATATCGCGACTATCTCGCCGCTACCGATATCGCGGTGCAACTACGCACGTTGTCGCGCGGGGAAACCTCCGCGGCCGTTCTTGACTGCATGAATTATGGTGTGGCCACGATCGTCAACGCAAACGGTTCGATGGCGGACCTCCCGGCGGACACGGTCTGGAAGCTGCCGGACAAATTCGAGCGTGCTCAACTCGCCGCCGTTCTAGACGTTCTGGCGCGTGATAGCGGGAAACGCAAAGCCCTGGGCCAGCGCGCGCGCGAACGCATCCTCAGGACGCACGCTCCGCGCGCATGCGCGGCCGCCTATCACGAAGCGATCGAGGTTGCCTATCGGCAGGCAGATGCAACAACCCGCGGTGCGATCAGTTCCATCGGCCGATCCGCTTCGGGACTGACCGCGGCCGACCTCGCGCAGATCTCGGGCTGCCTCGCGCAGAACGGAGCCCAGCCCATCACTCGCCAATTCCTGGTGGATGTGTCCGGTCTGCTCGCACCAGATTCGAAAGACCGAATTCAATCATCGCCCCGGGAACTTCTGCTCGAACTGTTGCGGAGGCCACCGGCGGGATTTCGCGTGGAGCCCGTCCATGCCTCGGTGAAGGTCAACGGCTATCGCTACGCTAGGCGCTGGACAATGAACCTTCTCGGCGTCCCGTCTGAGGGATTCGAGGATGAACCGGTGGACGCGCACGCGGGCGACGTTTTTCTGGCGCTGTATCCGAGCCACCGCGCCGGTTCTGGGCAAGCCGACCTATACCGGCGCTGGCGAACGCTCGGCGTCCGGACAGCTTTTATCATCGACGACCAGCCGCCCGCACGCGTGCCCAGGCAGGTTTCGCACGATGGCGAAAAGCCCCGCACCGACTGGCTCGAAATCGTCGCGGAGGCGGATAACGCGCTTTGCGTCTCCCGATCCGTGGCCGACGATTTCCGTGCCTGGCTGGATGAACAAGGAGCGCGGCGGTCCATGCCCATCGAGATCGGCTGCATCCACCGCGGCGGCGATGTCAATAACACCGCGCCGAGCAGGGACATGCCTGCTGCACGAATAGCCGCGACCTGTACGCTGACCTTGACGGAAAGCGTCGACATGCTGGTGCAGGCGCTCGGCCTTCCTCCCCGGCAGTCAGCCCTCCCCGGCGGCACAGCAACCGTCTGATCGATGCGTCCCGCGCTCGCCCCTGTCAGGACCGGGGGGCTGCCGCCCGCGCCAGACGATCGTTGATCGCCGCACCCAGTCCACGTTCCGGAACGCGCGCCACCGCGATGCGTCGAAGCCTGGCCAACCCGGCTGCGGCATCCAACTCATGCAAGGAGTCGAACAGGCGGGCGGCAGCCTCGACCAGATCGCCGGCTGGAGAAAGATTGCGCGACACCGGCGGCAGCGTTGGCGGCTCGATGCCGAAACCAAGCCATGCCTCGCCGTCTTCCGGCGCGGTGGCGCCAAGCCGCATCGGCAACACGGGCGCATAATGCGAGGCGAGCATCCCCGGCGCCTTCACCGCCGCACCCATCTCGGATGCGATCGAGACTGGACCTAGCACGGCCTCCAGCGCCTCGCGGGAAATTCCGCCTGGGCGCAGGAGCACTGGCGTTGCCCCGGTAAGATCGACGATGGCGGATTCGAGTCCGACCTCACAGGCGCCGGATTCGAGGATCGCGGCAATTCGCCCCTCGAGGCCTGCGATAACGTGCGCCGGGCGGGTCGGGCTGAGCCGTCCTGACCGGTTTGCCGATGGCGCTGCTACAGGCCGACCGGTCGCGGCGAGAAGCGCCCGGGCGATCCCGTGGCCAGGCACGCGCACGGCGACAGAGGATAGACCCGCCGTCGCCAGCGCTGCGATATCGCTCTCATCCCGTCGCGGCAAGACCAGCGTCAACGGACCAGGCCAGAAGGCTTGAGCGGCTTCGCGCGCCCGCGCATCTGCGGCAGCGTGGCGGAATGCCGCATCGGCGTCGGGGAAATGGCTGATCAGCGGGTTGAACCGCGGCCGCCCTTTGGCCTCGTAGATCGCGGCGACGGCGCTGGCATTGGTGGCATCTGCACCAAGGCCGTACACCGTCTCGGTTGCGAAGGCCACCAGTTCGCCGGCCCGGAGCAGTTCGGCGGCGCGCGCGATTCCAGCCGCGTCTGCGGCAAGCCGCTCGGTCATTCCTCGTCCGGCTTCAGAAGATCCCGCATTACTTCGGGCCGATGCAGAAGCTCGTTGATCCGCGTCGCTTCATCGAGGGCATGGTCTGGCTGGAAATGCAGATCCGGCACGAACTTCATCCTTAGCCCATGGCCGATCTCGCCGCGCAGGAACGGTGCGATCCGCTTCAAGGCCGGAAGATACCGATCGATATCGGTCGCGCCGAGTCGCGAGACAAACACCGTGGCGTGCTTGAGATCTGGGCTCATCCGGACCTCGGCCACCGTGATATGCACACCGGCAAGCTCGGGATCGCGGAATTCGGTGCGGGCGAAGAGTTCGGCGAGCCGGTGGCGGAGATCCTCCGCCACCCGGCGCTGCCGCTGCGAGGGGCCTTCCGCGCCGCCCCTTACGCCGGAACGGTTTCGGTCTCGTAGCATTCGACCACGTCGCCTTCACGAAGATCCGAGAAGCCGGCGAAGGACAGGCCGCACTCATAGCCGCGCGCAACCTCGCGGACGTCGTCCTTGAACCGCTTCAACTGCGACAACTCGCCCTGGTGGATGACGACACCTTCCCGCAGCAGGCGGACGCCGGCGCCGCGCTTGACCAGGCCTTCCGTGACATAGCACCCGGCCACCTTGCCGACCTTGGTGATGTTGAACACCTGGCGGATCTCGGCATAGCCAAGGAACTTCTCGCGCTCGATCGGCGCGAGCTTGCCCTTCACCATCGTCTCGATGTCATCCGACACCTGATAGATGATGCTGTAGTAGCGGATGTCCACGCCATCGCGGCTGGCCAGCGTGCGGGCCTGGGCATTGGCACGCACGTTGAACGCGACGATGATCGCATCCGATGCCTTTGCAAGCTGAACATCGCTCTCCGTGATCTGACCGACGCCGGCGAGCAGCACGCGCACGCGCACCTCGTCATTGCCGAGCTTCTGCACGGTCGCCTGGATGGCCTCGGCACTACCCTGCACGTCGGCCTTGATGACAAGCGCCACTTCCTTCTGCTCGCCGGCCTGGATGCGGGCGAGCATCTGGTCGAGCGTGCCACGGGCTGCGGCACCCGCCGCCGCCGCGTGCTCGCGCAGCTTGCGCTGGCGGAACTCGGCGATTTCGCGGGCACGCCCTTCGTTCTCGACGACCACGAACACCTCGCCCGCTCCCGGCACGCCGGAGAGGCCGAGGATCTCGACCGGCGTCGAGGGGCCCGCGTCCTTGAGGGGTTGTCCATGATCGTCGAGCATGGCGCGCACACGGCCCTGCTCTGTGCCGGCCACGACGATGTCGCCCTGGCGCAACGTGCCTTTCTGGACGAGTACGGTCGCTACCGGCCCGCGGCCGCGATCCAGACTCGACTCGATCACGGCACCTTCTGCCGAGCGGTTCGGATTGGCCTTGAGATCAAGCAGTTCGGCCTGCAGCAGGATTGCCTCCTGCAGCGCGTCGAGCCCCTGCCGCTTCAGCGCCGAAACCTCGACATCCTGCGTCTCGCCGCCCATCGCCTCGACGGCGATATCGTATTGCAACAATTCGCTGCGCACACGATTGGGGTTGGCGTCCGGCCGGTCGATCTTGTTGATGGCGACAATGATGGGCACGTTCGCCGCCTTGGCGTGGCGGATCGCCTCGACGGTCTGCGGCATCACGCCGTCATCCGCGGCAACCACGAGGATGACGATATCGGTGACCGACGCGCCGCGGGCGCGCATCGCGGTGAAGGCTTCGTGGCCCGGCGTGTCGATGAACGTCATCTTCGCGCCGGATTCGAGCGTCACCTGATAGGCGCCGATATGCTGGGTAATGCCGCCCGCCTCACGGGCGGCAACGTCGGTCGAGCGAAGGGCGTCGAGCAGGCTGGTCTTGCCGTGGTCGACATGGCCCATGATGGTGACGACCGGCGGCCTCACCTTCAGATCCGTCTCGGAATCTTCCTGCCCCTCGAGCCCGAGTTCCACATCGGATTCGGAGACGCGCTTCGACCGGTGCCCGAATTCCTCGACCACAAGTTCCGCGGTATCGGCATCGATGGTCTGGGTGGCCGTGGCCATCACGCCGAGTTTCATCAGCGACTTGACGACCTCGGGCACGCGGGCGGCCATGCGGTTCGCCAGTTCCTGCACGGTAATCGTCTCCGGCAGAACCACCTCGCGAACGACACGGACCTGATCCGAGCGCAGGCGTTCGAGTTCCGCCTGGCGGCGCTCGCGGTCGCGCTGCCGGCGAACCGACGCCAGCGAGCGAACCCGCTCGTCATCTCCCGACAGGGCGGCCTGGACATCGATGCGGGCGCCGCGGCGGCGATCGTCCCCCACCTTCTTGGGCGCGGGCACGGAGGGCTTGCGACTGGGCGCGGCACCGCTGCCGGGACGGCGCGCGGGGCGGGACGCTTCCTCTTCCTCGTCGCGCCCGGTGCGGGCGGCACGCAGGCGCAGCGTTTCCGATGCCGAGGTGGCGGGGGGTACAGGCGCCGTGCGACGGGCCGGAGCTGCGCCCGGACGAGCCGGAGCCGCGGTCGGGGCAGGCATCGCGGCCCGAGGGGACGCAGCAGCCGCTGGCGCCGGCGGAGCGGCCGTTGCCTGCGAGGCCTCCGCGGCCCTGCGGCGCTCGGCTTCCTCCTCCTCGCGGCGGCGCGCCTCTTCCTCGGCGCGCAGGCGCTCGGCCTCCTCGGCGGCGCGAGCCTCTTCTTCGGCCTTGCGCCGTGCCTCTTCAGCCGCGGACAGGATCGAGATCTTCTCCTGCTCACGCCGCTCGGCCTCGAGGCGCGCGGCCTCACGCTGCTGCTCGACCACCGCCCGCTGGCGCGCGGCCTGCTCGGCTGCGGTCAGGCCACGAGGCGCAGCTGCACCGCCGGAGGCGCGCGACGGCGCCGACGGGCGTCCCGTCTCGGCACCAGCGGCGCCACCCCGCTTCTTCCGCACCTCGACCTGGACAACCTTCGAGCGCCCATGACTGAAGCTCTGCCGGACCGAACCGGCATCGACGGTCCGCCCCAGTTCGCCCCGGTTCACCGGCCGCAGCGAGAGCCGCCCTTTGGTTTCGCCTTGATCCTGCTCGTCGCTCATTCAATCCGGTCCGTAATCAATTCTGTGTCTTCGTCTGAGTCATATCTGCGGGCGGTCGAGCCTCGCGACCACCCAGGTCGGCGTTCTCTCTGCCCGCTCCCTGCGGAGCTTGCAATCGTCTGGCCGAAGGTTCTGCGCCCAGCACCCCTGCGAGGCGGAGGGAATCGGCCTCGATCATGCCGGCCAGGCGCCCAGGCCCGATAGCCACATGCACCACACGGTCACGGCCGAACACGGCTCCCAGCCGAGCCGCCGAAATCGGCCTCACCACATTTGTCTTGCGGTGCTGGATCAACCGATCCTGCTCGGCCAGGCTACCATCCGCCGCCTCGACCAGCAGAGCGCATTGCCCGGCGGCTATTCTTTCCTTCACCTTCTCGAACCCGCAAACGGCATCGCCAGCGCGGCGCGCCAGGCCGAGAAGTTCCCCAATCCGCTTTTCCAGCGCCCTGCCTGCAAGCTCCACGAGACCGGAAGGCAGAGCAATCCGCCGACCGGCAGCGCGGGAAAAGATATTGGCCTTCATCGCCTTTTCTATCACATCCCGCCGCGCACTCAACCACATGCCGCGACCGGGCAGGGTTGCAGCGACATCGAAGACGAGCGCTTCGGCCGCCACCGCCTCCGGCGCGACGACGAAGCGCAGCATCGCCTCGCGCTGCTGGCGCTCGCGCGTCACGAGACACCGGCGCAGCGGGCCGCTTTCGGCCGCCGCGTCATCGTCGGCGAGATCGGCGGAGAAATCCGGATCAGCCAGCGTCTTCCTCTCCCTCGAACCAGTGAGCGCGCGCCGCCATGATGATGGCATTCGCCGCGTCCTCGTCCATCGCATCGGCGCCGACGATCTCGATCAGTTCGTCAGAGGCAAGATCGGCAAGATCGTCCAGCGTCTTCACACCCTTCTCGCCGAGCGCCACCAGCATGGCAGGCGATAGCCCCTCCAGCCCGGCAAGATCATCGGCGACACCCAGCGCGCGCCGCTTGTCCTCAAGTTCGGTGGCCTTGCGCTCGAGCGCCACCTCGGCGCGGCGCTGCAGCTCGGCGGCGATCCCCTCATCGAATCCCTCGATCGCCGCAAGTTCCTCGACCGGCGTCGCGGCGAGATCCTCGACGCCCTCGAACCCTTCGGTGACCAGCAGGCCGGCGATCACGTCATCGACATCGAGCGCCTCGACGAACAGGCCGGAGCGGCGGCGGAACTCTTCCTGGCGCCGTTCGCTTTCCTCGGCCTCGGTCAAGATGTCGATATCCCAGCGGGTAAGCTGGCTGGCAAGGCGGACATTCTGGCCGCGCCGGCCGATCGCGAGCGAGAGCTGGGTGTCGGGCACGACGACCTCGACCTTGCCGGCCTCCTCGTCGAGCACCACCTTCGAGACCTCGGCCGGGGCGAGCGCGTTGACCACGAAGGTCGCCGGATTGGGGCTCCACGGAATGATGTCGATCTTTTCGCCCTGCAGTTCGGCCACCACCGCCTGCACGCGCGAGCCGCGCATGCCGACGCAGGCCCCGACCGGGTCGATGGAGGAATCGCGGCTGATCACCGCCATCTTGGCGCGCGAGCCAGGATCGCGGGCCACCGCCTTGATCTCGATGATCCCCTCGTAGATTTCCGGCACTTCCTGGGCGAAGAGCTTGGCGAGGAAGCCCGGATGGGTGCGTGAGAGAAAGATCTGCGGGCCGCGCGGTTCCTCGCGCACGTCGTAGATGAAGGCACGCACCCGGTCGCCATTGTGCAGGTTCTCGCGGGGAATCGTCTCGTCGCGCCGGAGCAGGGCTTCCGAGCGGCCGAGATCGACCATGAGGTTGCCGTATTCGGTGCGCTTGACCACGCCGGTGATGATCTCGCCGACACGGTCCTTGTATTCGTCGTACTGGCGCTTGCGCTCGTATTCGCGGACGCGCTGGACGATCACCTGCTTCGCCGTCTGCGCCGCGATGCGGCCGAAATCGATCGGCGGCAAAGGATCGACCAGATGCCCGCCGACTTCGATATCGGGCTTGAACTTGCGGGCGATATGGATCGGGATCTGGGTTTCCTCGTTCTCCACGGTCTCGACCGCTTCGGTCCAGCGCGAAAGGCGGACATCGCCGGTCTTGCGGTCGATCGTCGCCCGAATGTCCTTCTCGTGGCCATATTTGGCGCGACCGGCCTTCTGGATGGCCTGCTCCATCGCCTCAAGCACTTCCTCGCGATCGATCTGCTTTTCGCGGGCCACCGCATCGGCGACAAGAAGGAGTTCGGGGCGGGCTATGGCGGTGTCCATGGTCATCTCGCTCTGTTCACGGATGGGTTTGTCAGTTGGCGGCCGGCGGCGTTTCCGTCGCCTTGATCAGTTCCTCGGTCAGCACCAGCTTGGCGCGCCGGATATGGGCATGCGGCAAGTCGACCGTCTCGCCGGAATCGAGCTTGACGCGCGCCTGGGCCTCGTCGGCGCCAAGCACCGTGCCGGTCAGGCGCTTGCGGCCCGAGGCGGTCGGAACGTCGAGATCGATGCGGGCAAGATGGCCGGCATAGCGGTTCCAGTCCTTCACCCGGGTCAGCGGCCGGTCGATCCCGGCGGAACTGACTTCCAGCGTCCAGGCCGAGCTGATTGGATCGTCCACGTCGAGCACGGCGGAGACGAGATGGCTGATACGCTCGCAGTCGTCGAGCGAGAGCGGCGTCTGGTCGGCGCGATCGGCCATGATCTGCACCGTCGGCGTCTGCTTGCCCATGATGGCGACACGCACGAGCTCGTAGCCGATCGACTCGAGCCCGGGGGCGATCAGTTCGGCGATGCGGCCTTCAAGGCCGGTATGCTGGGGGCGGGTATCGTTCACGGGGAAACTCTCGGGGTATCCTGGCAACAAAAAAGGCGGCCGGTTAGGGCCACCTCCATCAGTCTGGAGATTTATTTGCACGATATATAGGACGGACGCCGCTCCCGGGCAAGAGCGGCGTCCGCGCCCCGTGTGGGTCAGCCAGCTTCCATCCGGGCGATCTGCTTCTTCATGGCGTCGAGCAGAGCGCTCACCTGGCCGCCATTGTCGTTGATCACGCTCGAATAATCCGATCGTTCGGTAATCCTGAGCGAGGTTCCCTCGACCACGACATCGACGATCCGCGGCTTGCCGCCGACCGTATCAACCACCCACTGCACATCCGCCGGCGACTGGCCGGGCCGGGTGACCGTGGTCGACACCATCTCGCCCTCGGGCCCAGGCTTCGTGCCGTCGACAGCGAACTGGACGCCCTTGTAGGCGCGGATCTGGTTGGTGATGTTGTAGGCCAGCGTCTGGTGGAAAAGTCTGAGGTATTCCTGTTGTTGTGCCGGTGTCGCCACCCGCCAGTAGCGGCCGAGCACGAATCGGCCGATCTGGTCGACGGCGACGATACGGTCGACAAGCTCGCGCAGCTTGTCCGCCTTCACCTTGGTCGAGTCGGGACCATTGACGATCGCGACCAGATGGTCACCGGATTGCTTGATGAAATTCTGCGCCACCGAGGCGGCCGGCGCGGCAGCGAGGGCGGTTGCAGGCAGCGCGCCCAGAACCGGCAATACGGCGAACGCGCCGAGCAGAACCCGGCGAACGGAAGAAGCCATCAAAAAATCCTTTCTGCAGTGCGTCGTCTCGAATGCCCTACGGCGAGCCATAGGGGCGCGGTTTCATCGCTTCCCGTTCCTTCGCCGGATACCAGGCCGGCGGCGTCGCGATATCGCGCTCGTTGATTGTCCTCAACTGTGCGGCACGATGTTGGCGATAAAGGCTCCGGAATGTGGCATAGGGATCGAGCGACGACTTTTTGATATTGCTGATCGTGCCCAGCAGGTTTGCCCGTTTGTTCACAACGTCGAGCGCATCCGAGCTGTAATTGAAGATGGTCAGGCCGGTCGAGGGCGGGGCCGCGACCGTGGGCGTGAGAAAGAAGCCCGCAGGAAGGACGGAGGCATCGCGCACATCCGAGGGGCCGGCGAATGGCAGATAGAGATAGGGCCCCTCGGGCACGCCATACCCGGCGAGGGTCAGGCCGAGATCGGTGTAGACCCGCTTGTAACCTATGGCGCTCGCCGGGTCGAAAATGCCGCCGATCCCGACCGTCGAATTGACGATGAAGCGGACAAGCGTGGTGCCGGCGTCGCGCGGCTTGCCGGCGGCCATGAACTCAAGCAGTTCGGCTGGGCCGTCCATGTTTTGCATGAAATCGCTCACATGCTCCCGAATCGCCGGAGTCGTGATGTGGCTGTATCCGACAGCTACCGGGCGCAGCACGTAAGTGTCGAGCACGTTGTCGAAATGATAGAAGACCTTGTTGGCGGGCTTCAGCGGGTCGTTCTGCTGCTGATAGGCCTCGAACGCGGCCTTGTTGGAGCGCGGCGGCGGCGTCGCGCAGCCTGCAAGCAGAACGGACGCCGCAACCAACGGCAGGATCGATGTCTTCACGTTGCCTACAGGCCTCCTTTTTCGGCATCCTCTTATGGATGCCGCGTTGTCTTTTGCCGCAACGGCGCGCACGACGCTCCGGCAGGGCGTGTCCGAACGGTGCACACCCCCTATATCAAGCGGTATGTAGCGCAGCATCCGGAGCGATCAACAGCACGGCCCACCGGAGGCTGCCGGCCTTGCCACCGGCGGCGCTTGCTGCCACGAGACGCCCGAGGAGTTTCCGATGAGTCACACCCCGCCCCGCGCCGTCCTGGAACGCTGGCTGTCCGGTCCGCGCGTCGATCCGCTGCCAACGCCTGCGCTGCGCGCCCCGGCCCCGGCGATCTCGTTCGAATTCTTTCCGCCCAAGACCGAAACACTGGAAGCCCAGCTCTGGGCCTGCATTCGCCGGCTCGAACCGCTGGCGCCGCGCTTCGTCTCGATCACCTACGGCGCCGGCGGCTCGACCCAGGAGCGCACCCACGCCACCGTCACCCGCCTGGTGCGGGAGACCACCCTTGTTCCGGCAGCGCACCTGACCTGCGTCGGCGCCTCGCGCGGCGAGGTCGATGATGTCGCCCGCCGCTACTGGGATGCCGGCGTGCGCCACATCGTCGCCCTGCGCGGCGACCCGCCGGGCGGCACCGCCTATGCGCCGCATCCCGAGGGCTACGCCTATGCGGCCGATCTCGTCGCCGGGCTGCGCCGCGTCGCCGATTTCGAGATCTCGGTCGCCGCCTATCCCGAAACCCACACCCAGGCACCAAGCCCGCAGGCCGATCTCGACAATCTGAAGCGCAAGCTCGATGCCGGGGCGACGCGGGCGATCAGCCAGGTCTTCTTCGAGACCGGCCATTTCCTCGACTTTCTCGACCGCGCGCTGGCCGCCGGCATCACCGCGCCGATCATCCCCGGCATCATGCCGGTCTCCAATTTCGGGCAGGCGAAGCGGATCAGCGAGATGGCCGGCACCCATGTCCCCGCCTGGATGGGCGAGATGTTCGACGGGCTGGACGACGATGCCGAAACCCGCAAGATGGTCGCCGCGAGCATCGCCGCCGAGCAGGTCCGCACGCTGCAGGCCAACGGTATCGACGAGTTCCATTTCTACACCCTCAACCGCGCCGACCTCACCTACGCCATCGCGCGCATCCTGGGCGTGAAGCCGGCCAGGTGAGCGACTATCTCGACAGGCTGAACCCCGCCCAGCGCGAAGCCGTCGAGGCGGTGGACGGGCCGGTGCTGGTGCTTGCCGGTGCCGGCACCGGCAAGACCCGCGTGCTGACCACCCGCTTCGCCCATATCCTGCTGACGCGCCGCGCCTTTCCCAACCAGGTGCTCGCCGTCACCTTCACCAACAAGGCGGCGCGGGAGATGCGCGAGCGCGTCTCCGCCCTGCTCGGCGAGCCGGCGGAGGGGCTCTGGCTCGGCACCTTCCACGCCCTCGCGGCGCGGATGCTCCGCCGCCATGCCGAACTCGTCGGCCGCACGTCGAATTTCTCGATCCTCGACCCGGACGACCAGCTCCGCCTGCTCAAGCAGGTGATGGAAGCGCGACGGATGGACGTGAAGCGCTTCACCCCGCAGGGGCTGATGGGCACGATCCAGCGCTGGAAGGATCGCGGCCTGCTGCCGGACCAGGTGCCGCGCGAGCTCGATATCGACTGGGGGGCCGAATCCGCGCGCGACCTCTATGCCGCCTACCAGGAACGGCTGCAGGCGCTAAACGCGATGGATTTCGGCGACCTGCTGATGCTCGCGACCGACCTGCTTAAGCGCGAGCCCGAGATCCTCGCGCAGTATCACCGCCGCTTCCGCTACATCCTGGTCGACGAATACCAGGACACCAACCTCGTCCAGTATTACTGGCTGCGCCTGCTCGCCCAGGCCTCGAAGAACATCTGCTGCGTGGGCGACGACGACCAGAGCATCTATTCCTGGCGCGGTGCGGAGATCGAGAACATCCTGCGCTTCGAGCAGGATTTCCCGGGTGCGAAAATCGTCAGGCTGGAGGCGAATTACCGCTCGACGGCGCCGATCCTGCGCGCCGCCTCGGCGCTGATCGCGCATAATGAAGGCCGGCTCGGCAAGACGCTGCATGCCGGGCGGAACGATGCCGAGGGCGAGAAGGTCGAGGTTCTCGCCTTCTGGGATTCGGACGAGGAAAGCCGCGCCGTCGCCAGCCGGATCGAAGGGCTGCGCGCCGACGGCCACAAGCTCGCCGAATGCGCGGTGCTGGTCCGCGCCGGCTTCCAGACCCGCGGCTTCGAGGAGCGCTTCATCACCATCGGCCTGCCCTATCGCATTGTCGGCGGCCTGCGCTTCTACGAGCGGGCGGAAATCCGCGACGCCATCGCCTATCTGCGGCTGCTGGCCCAGCCGGCGGACGACCTCGCTTTCGAGCGCATCGTCAACACGCCGAAACGCGGCCTGGGCGACACCGCGCTGCGCACCCTGCACGAGCGCGCCCGCGCCGATGGCGTCCCGCTCGCCGAGGCCGCGAGCCGCGTGGTCGCCGAAGGCGGGCTGCGCGGCAAGGCGCGGGACGGGCTGCGCACCCTGCTCGCCCAGTTCGCCGAATGGCGCGAGACCCTGCGGCTCGATGGCCATGTCGTCGCCCTTTCCACCCTGCTCGATGCCAGCGGCTACATCGCGATGTGGCAGGAGCAGAAAACCCCCGAGGCGGCCGGCCGGATCGAGAACCTGAAGGAGTTGGTCCGCGCCGTCGCCGAGTTCGAGACGCTCGGCGGCTTTCTCGAACATGTCGCCCTCGTGATGGACAACGACAATGAACCGGACGACGACAAGGTCGTGCTGATGACGCTGCACGCGGCGAAGGGGCTGGAGTTCGACACCGTGTTCCTCCCCGGCTGGGAAGAGGGCGTGTTCCCCAACCAGCGCGCGCTCGACGAGGGCGGCGGCCGCGCGCTGGAGGAGGAACGCCGCCTCGCCTATGTCGGCATCACCAGGGCGAAGCAGCGCGCCATCATCTCACACTGCGCCAACCGCCGGATCTACGCCAACTGGCAAAGCAGCGTGCCGTCCCGCTTCATCGAGGAACTGCCGGAGGATGCGATCCGTACCGGCGGCTCCGCGGCGCTTGAGCAGCGCAACGCACCGCCCGTCTTCGCCACCGCGCGCCCGCTGGTCGCCGCCCGGCGGGCGAGCGGCGAACACGCCGATGCCTGGGCCGCCACCCCGCGCCCGCCCCGCACCGACAGGATCACCGAAGGAACCCGCGTGTTTCACCAGAAATTCGGCTACGGCGTCGTGATCGACGCGGAAGACGACCGGCTCGACATCCGTTTCGACAATGCCGGCGAAAAACGCGTGCTCGACCGTTTCGTGGAGCGGGCGTGATGGCGCGGGGCGGCGTGGAAATGCTCGAGCGCGTCACCGTGACGGTGCCGGAGGAAGCGCTCGAATCCTTCGAGGCGGCGCTGGAGACGTGCTGCCGCAGCGTCGGCTTCTTTCTCGACGAGGCGAACGGCACTTGGATCGTCGAGGGGCTGCGCGAGCCCGGCAGCGCGGATGGCGACCTCGCCGCCGCCCTGCTGCTGGCCGAGGCCGCGAGCGGCGTCAGCCCCGCGGTCGAGCGGGCGCTGGTGCCGGCCGGCGGCTGGCTCGCCCGCAGCTACGAAGGCTTCCCCGAGCAGATGATCGGTCACCGCTTCGCCATACGCGGTACCCATGTCACTACACCGCTGGCGGCGGGGCGCATCACCGTCCTGCTCGATGCCGGCCTCGCCTTCGGCACCGGCGAACACGGCTCGACGCGCGGCTGCCTGCTGGCGTTGGAACGCCTCGCGAAACGGCGCGCGCCGGGCCGCATTCTCGATCTCGGCACCGGCTCGGGCATTCTCGCCATCACGGCAGCGAAAATCTGGGGAAAGCCGGTCCTCGCCACCGATATCGACCAGCGGGCGGTGCGGGTAGCCAGCGCCAACGCGGCGCTCAACGGCGTCGCCCCGCTGCTGCGGGTGATCGGCTCGGATGGCTGGTCGGCGCCGATGCTCGCCCGCCGCGCCCCGTACGATCTCGTCTTCGCCAACATCCTCGCCCGGCCGCTGGTCGCCATGGCGCATGAACTGTCAGCGCATCTTGCCCCCGGCGGCACCGCCATTCTCGCCGGCCTGCTCGGCCGCCAGGCGCGCTGGGTGATGTCGGCGCATCGCCGCCACGGCCTCGTCCTCAAGGGCCGGATCGACGATGGCGAATGGACCACCCTCATCCTCGGCAAGGGGCGCACGACCCCGGATGGCAAAAACCCGGGCTGACGATGATCGTCAGCCCGGGTTCTTCTTGCCATCCACCGTCAGACGTCAGATCGGACGCTGATAGGTTCCGTTCACCACGGCGCGGATATCGGCCCGGCTGATGCCGAGATCGGCGAGTTCGCGATCGCTCAGGCTCTGCAGTTCGCGGTAGGCCTCACGCGCCGCGCGGCGCTCGGCGAACCAGGCGCTAACGCGGGCGAAGCTGTTTGCCGCCCGACGGGCGCTGTCGGCGAGAGCCGCATCGATTGCCGCGGCGTGAGCCGCCATGGAGTTGGCAACCGGGAGGGAATGTTTGTTATGGGTCGTGGAAGACATGATACTTCACCATCGTTTAAGGAGCGAAACCCGATGCGGCTGGTCCTTTAGTGCCATCCATCATCGTCTTTTCGCAGTGCAACATAATCCCGCAACGAAGGTTTGGGGAGCGAGACATTTCTCTGTCAGACATGCAAAAAACGGATGGGTTTTTGGTTAAGATATGATGAAAACGCAATTCGACTCCCTGAGAAATGCGCTTCACGATCAGGGGTTGGATGGCTTCATCCAGCCCCGGAATGACGAGTTTCTCGGCGAATACGTGCCCGAATCGGCGTCCCGTCTTGCCTGGCTCACCGGTTTCACCGGCAGCGCCGGCCTTGCCATCGTGCTCGCCGACCGCGCCGCCGTCTTCTCCGATGGCCGCTACACGCTGCAACTCGCCGAACAGACCGACCCGGCGACCTGGGAACGGCGTCACATCGTCGAGACCCCGCCGGTCGAATGGCTGAAATCGGCCGCGCCCGGCGCGCGGATCGGCTACGACCCCTGGCTAATGACAGCCAACGCCGTCGCCACCTATGCCGATGCCGGGTTCACCATGGTCCCGGTGGACAACCCGATCGACAAGCTCTGGGCCGACCGTCCGGCGCCGCCGGCCTCGCCGGCCCTTGCGCATCCGCCGGAATTTGCCGGGGAATCCGCCGAATCCAAGCGCTCCCGCATCGCCGAAGCCATCGCGCGGGACGGAGCGGACGCGGTGATGCTGACCGATCCGCACGCCGTTGCCTGGCTGTTCAACCTGCGCGGAGCGGACCTGCCGCATACGCCGATCGTGCTCTGCTTCGCCCTGCTCCGGCGCGACGGTTCGGCAATCATCTTCATTGACCCTGCGCGGGTTCCGCCGGCAACGCGCGCGCATCTCGGCGCCGGCGTCGAGATCGTCCCCCGCGCGGCGATGGAACGGAGCCTCGCCACGCTGCGCGGCAAGCGGGTCCTCCTCGATCCGGCAACGGCGCCGATCCGCTTCAGCCAGTTGCTGGGGGATGCCGGGGCGATCACCGTCTCGGGCGGCGATCCCTGCGTGTTGCCGCGCGCGATCAAGAACCCCACCGAGCAGGAAGGCGCTCGCGCCGCGCACCGGCGCGACGGCGTGGCACTGTGCCGCTTCCTCGCCTGGTTCGCCGAAGCTTCGCCCGCGGGCGGCCAGACCGAGCGAAGCGCCGCGGCGCAGTTGTTCGCCTTCCGCAGCACCGCTCCCGAGTTCCATGGCGAAAGCTTCCCTGCCATTTCCGGCGCAGGCGAGCACGGCGCCATCATCCATTACAGCGTCACCGCCGCCTCGGACCGCCCGATCCGCCACGACGAGGTCTACCTGATCGACAGCGGCGGCCAATACCCCGACGGCACGACGGATGTGACCCGCACGCTCTGGACCGGGCCGGGCGAACCGCCGCCCACGTTGCGCGACCGCTTCACCCGCGTGCTCGCGGGCCATATCGCCCTGGCACGCGCGCGCTTCCCGCAAGGCACGTCCGGCCCGCAGCTCGACGCTCTCGCCCGCGCGCCGCTCTGGGACGCCGGCCTCGATTTCGATCACGGCACCGGCCACGGCGTCGGCTCCTATCTCTCGGTGCATGAGGGGCCGGCGAGCTTTCACCGGCTGGCGAAGCCGATCCCGCTCGCGCCGGGCATGATCCTGTCCGACGAACCCGGCTATTACGAACCCGGCGGCTACGGAATCCGGCTGGAAAACCTGCTGCTGGTCGTCCCGTCGCCGGTCGGGGCGGCAAAGCCCTTCCTCGAATTCGAGCCGCTCACCCTCGCCCCGTTCGACCGCCGGCTGATCGACCCTACCCTGCTCGGTCCCGCCGCCCGCGCCTGGCTCGACGCCTACCACGCCCGCGTGCTGACAATGATCGGCCCACATCTGGACGGAGCGACGTGCACCTGGCTCGAAGCCGCTTGCGCGCCGCTACAGGAGGTCAACTGACCGACGCCCTCAGCGCCGCCCCGGCGGCCAGCGGAGCGATCGGCAGGAACAGCGCAAGCAGTCCGCCGAGCATCGCGAATTCGGCGAAGGGCGACTGCGCCACCGCCCCCGCCGCGCCGAAGATCACCGCCGGAATCATCAGCGGCAGGGCGATCAACGGGAGCAGCACCGTTCCGCCGCGGGCGCCGAGCGTCACGGCGGCGCTCATGCCACCCACGAGCGACAACAGCATCGTCCCGGGCAGCAGCGTCGCCAGCAACTGTGGCACTGCGCCGCCGTCGAGACGCAGCATGATCGCGACCGGCCCGGCGATGACCAGCAGCGGTAGCCCCGTCGTCAGCCAGTGCCCGACGATCTTGCCGAGCGCCACGGCGCTGGCCGGAAGGCCGGAGAGCATCAGCTGGTCGAGCGAACCATCCTCGAAATCGGCGGCGAACAGCCGGTTGAGCGGCAGCAGCGCCGCCAGCAGCGCAATCACCCAGACCACCCCCGGCGCGATGCCGGACAGCACATTGGCCGACGGCCCGATCGCGAAGGCGAACAGGCTGGCGGCGATCACGAAGAACAGGAGCGAGGCCACCGAGTCGCCCGCATGGCGGAGGGCGAGGATCAGCTCCCGGCGGATCAGGGAGAAGAAGTGTGTCATGCCGCTGCTTTCGCCAGGTCGAACGGTATGGCCCCCGGCAGGTCGAGGGGAAGATGCGTTGCCGCGATGACCATGCCGCCACGGTCACGATGTGCGGCGATATTGGCCTCGAGCCGCCGAACCGAGGAGGCATCGAGCCCGGTGGTCGGCTCGTCGAGCAGCCAGAGCGGCGCATCGGACAAAGCGAGCCGCGCCAGCGCCAGCCGGCGGCGCTGCCCCGAGGAGAGCAGCCGGGCCGGCAGATCGGCGAACCGCTCGAGATCGACGCTGGCCAGCGCCGTCAGCACGTTCTCGCGCTGGCGCTTCCGATCGAGGCCAAGATTTTCCGCCACGCTCAGCCCCGGCTTGATCGCGTCCATATGGCCGACGAAGCATAGCCTGGTCGCGTGCAGAGGCGGATCGTCGAGCGCGTTTTCGCCATCCCAGACGAATTCGCCGGCCGCCGGCGGCGTCAACCCGGCGAGCAGGCGGATGAGCGAGGACTTCCCCGCCCCGTTCGGCCCGACCAGCACCAGCGCCCCGCCCCGTTCCAGCCGGAACGAGATGTCCCGGAACACGAGACGTTCACCGCGTATCGCAGCGAGGCCCTTCGCTTCCAACATGGCTAGCGACCGGCGCGGGACATGGACGCGGGCGCCGCACCGTGATTTAAGCGGCGCGAAACCGGGTTTTGCTGCGGCGCAACGCACCGCAGTGGCGCGCGAAGAGGAGCGAACGCGATGAGCATGATCGGACGGGACAGTCTGCAAGTGGAAAAGACGCTGAGCGTCGATGGAAAGGACTACGCCTATTTCGCACTCAATGCCGCCGCTGAAAAGCTCGGCGACATTTCCCGCCTGCCGCGGACACTGAAAATCCTGCTGGAGAACGTCCTGCGCTTCGAGGACGGTTCGGCCTGCACGGTCGATGACGCGAAGGCGCTGGTCGAGTGGACCGCCCAGGCCCATTCCGACAAGGACGTGCCGTTCCGCCCAGCCCGCATCCTGATGCAGGACTTCACCGGCGTGCCCGCGGTGGTCGACCTCGCGGCGATGCGCGACGGCATTCTTCGCCTCGGCGGCAAGGCCGAGAAGGTCAACCCGCTGGTCCCCGTGGATCTCGTCATCGACCACTCGGTGATGGTCGACGTGTACGGCCGCAAGGACGCCCTGGAAAAGAACGTCGACATCGAGTTCGAGCGCAACGGCGAGCGCTATGAATTCCTCCGCTGGGGCCAGGAGGCGTTCGACAATTTCCGCGTCGTCCCGCCCGGCACCGGCATCTGCCACCAGGTCAACCTCGAATATCTCGCCCAGACCGTCTGGACATCCGCGGCCAACGGCAAGAACTATGCCTATCCGGACACGCTGTTCGGCACCGACAGCCACACCACGATGGTCAACGGCCTCGGCGTGCTCGGCTGGGGCGTCGGCGGCATCGAGGCCGAGGCAGCCATGCTCGGCCAGCCGATCGCCATGCTGATCCCGGACGTGATCGGCTTCCGCCTCACCGGCAGCCTGCGCGAGGGCATCACCGCGACCGACCTGGTGCTGACCGTCACCCAGATGCTGCGCAAGAAGGGCGTCGTCGGCAAGTTCGTCGAATTCTACGGCGAGGGGCTCGACCACCTGCCGCTGGCCGACCGCGCGACGATCGCCAACATGGCGCCGGAATACGGGGCGACCTGCGGCTTCTTCCCGGTCGATGGCATCACGCTCGACTATATGCGCCTCTCCGGCCGCGACGAGCACCGCATCAAGCTGGTCGAGGCCTACGCCAAGGCCCAGGGCCTGTGGCGCGAGGGCGCCGATCCAGTGTTCTCCGACACGCTGGAACTCGATCTCTCCACCGTCGAGCCCTCGCTCGCCGGGCCGAAGCGCCCGCAGGACCGGGTCGCGCTGTCGCAGGCGTCCTCCGCCTTCGAGGCCGAGCTGACCAAAGGTCTCGGCGTCCCGGCGGACAAGGCCGGCGTCACCGCCGAGGTAAAGGGGAAGAATTTCTCGCTCACCCATGGCGACGTTGTGATCGCCGCGATCACCTCCTGCACCAACACGTCCAACCCCTCGGTGCTGATCGCCGCCGGCCTCGTCGCCCGCAAGGCCCGCGCCCTCGGCCTCACGCCGAAGCCCTGGGTCAAGACCTCCCTCGCCCCCGGCTCGCAGGTCGTCACCGAATATCTCAACCGCGCCGGCCTGCAGGACGATCTCGACGCGCTGGGCTTCGAGACGGTGGGCTATGGCTGCACCACCTGCATCGGCAATTCCGGCCCGCTGGATGACGCGATCGCCGATGCGATCGAGGACAACAGGCTGGTCGCCGTCTCGGTGCTGTCGGGCAACCGCAATTTCGAGGGCCGCGTGCATCCGAACGTGCGGGCGAACTACCTCGCTTCGCCGCCGCTGGTCGTCGCCTACGCGCTGCTCGGCACCATGCGCAAGGACATCACCAAGGACCCGATCGGCAAGGACAGGAACGGCAACGACGTCTTCCTGAAGGACATCTGGCCGACCACCGCCGAGATCGCGGCGATGGTGCAGTCCTCGCTCACCCGGGAGATGTTCCTCGATCGCTATGGCGACGTGTTCAAGGGGCCGAAGCAGTGGCAGGCGATCGCCGTTGAGGGCGAGTCGGACACCTATCGCTGGTCGGACAGTTCGACCTACGTCAAGAACCCGCCCTATTTCGAGGGCATGACGAAGGAGCCGGCGCCGGTAAAGGACATCACGGGCGCGCGCATCCTCGCCCTGCTCGGCGACTCGATCACCACCGACCACATCTCCCCGGCCGGTTCCTTCCGCAAGACGACGCCGGCCGGCGAATACCTGCTCGAGCGCCAGATCCAGCAGAAGGACTTCAACTCCTACGGCTCGCGCCGCGGCAATCATGAAATCATGATGCGCGGCACCTTCGCCAACATCCGCATCCGCAACGAGATGCTGGACAATGTCGAGGGCGGCTACTCGAAGCACTTCCCCTCGGGCGAGCAGCTGTCGATCTACGACGCGGCGATGCGCTACAAGAAGGAGGGCGTGCCGCTGGTGGTCTTCGCCGGCCGCGAATACGGCACCGGCTCCTCGCGCGACTGGGCGGCGAAGGGCACCGTGCTGCTCGGCGTCAAGGCGGTCATCGCCGAGAGCTTCGAGCGCATCCACCGCTCCAACCTGGTCGGCATGGGCGTGCTGCCGCTGGTCTTCAAGGACGGCATGACCCGCAAGACGCTGGCGCTGAAGGGCGACGAGACGATCGACATCGTCGGCCTCGAAAACCTCTCGCCACGCATGGATCTCGACATGGTGATCCGTCGCGCCAACGGCACGACCGACAAGGTCTCGCTGCTCTGCCGCGTCGATACCCGCGACGAGGTGCTCTACTACCAGAACGGCGGCATCCTGCACTTCGTGCTGCGCAACATGGCGAAGGCCGCCTGAGCGCACCCGCGCCGCCCCTTGACGGGGGCGGCGGCATGACGGCTTGAAGAGAGGCCGGCGCCGGATCCACGGCGCCGGCCTTTTGTCTGTCGGGAGGAACAATGGCCAAGGAACGGGTGCTGGTCACGGGCGGGGCTGCGGGCATCGGCGCGGCGAGCGTCGCGCGCTGCCGCGAGGAGGGCTACGAGGTCGTGGTGATCGACCGGATCGGCGATGGCATCGTCGCCGACCTGTCGGACCCGGCGGCGACCGAGGCCGCCCTAGCCGAGGCGCTGCGCGGCGGGCCGATCACCCGGCTGGTCAACAATGTCGGCACTGTCCGCCCCGCCCCGGTCGAGGCGCAGACCGTGGCCGATCTCGACGCCGTGGTCTCGCTCAACCTGCGCTGCAGCCTGCAATGCGTGCAGGCGCTGCTGCCCGGCATGAAGGCGGCCGGGTTCGGCCGCATCGTCAACATCGCCTCGCGCGCCGCCCTCGGCAAGGAAGACCGCACCGCCTACGCCGCGACCAAGGCCGGGCTGATCGGCATGGCGAAGGTCTGGGCGCTGGAACTCGGCCGCTTCGGCATCACCGCCAACGCCATCGGCCCCGGCCCGATCCGCACCGAGCTGTTCGACCGGGTAAACCCGCCGGACGATCCGCGCACCACGGCGATCATCGAGGGCATCCCGGTCCGCCGGATCGGCACCCCGGCGGACGTGGCGCACGCAATCGCCTATCTGCTCGACCAGCGCAGCGGCTTCGTCACCGGCCAGGTGCTCTATGTTTGCGGCGGCATGACCGTCGGCGCCGCCGGGGCCTAATCCGCAGCGGCGAGCGCCAGCTCCGCCTCGCCGGCAAGTGCTCGATGCGGCGCCGGCCGGCCGATCGCGTGATGGTCGAGCCCCGCCGCGCGCATCGCCGCCGGGTCGAATACGTTGCGCAGATCGACGACGACGCGCCCGCGCATCGTCGCGCGCAGCCAGTCCGGCGCCAGGGCGCGGAACTCGTTCCATTCGGTCACCAGCACCGCGCCATCCGCCCCGGCAAGCGCCGAAGCGGCGCCCGACGCATAGACCACCTCCGCCGGCAGGTCCCGCCGCGCCTGCTCCATCCCGGCCGGATCGTAGGCCACCACCTCGGCGCCAAGCTCGACCAGCCGATGCACGATCGGGATCGCCGGGGAGTCGCGCATGTCGTCGGTCTCCGGCTTGAAGGTCAGGCCGAGCACGGCGATCCGCCGCCGCCGCACCGTGCCGCCGAAGGCTGCGAGGATCCGCCCAGCCATCGCGGCCTTGCGCGCCTCGTTCACGCTCACCACGGTCTCGACCAGCCGCGCCGGCGCATGCGCATCCTGGGCGATCCGCATCAGAGCCTGGGTGTCCTTCGGGAAGCACGAGCCGCCGAAACCGGGGCCGGGATGCAGGAATTTCGGGCCGATCCGCCGGTCGAGCCCCATGCCGCGGGCCAGTTCGTGAACATCCGCCCCGACCTGCTCGCACAGATCCGCCATCTCGTTGATGAAGGTGATCTTCATCGCGAGGAAGGCGTTGGTCGCGTATTTGATCAGCTCCGCCGTCTCCAGCCCGGTGCAGAGCAGCGTCACCCCGGCCGGGTTGAGTGGTCGGTAGAGCGCGCGCAGCACCGCCTCGGCCTGCACGCTGTCGGTGCCGACGACGATCCGGTCCGGCCGCATGAAATCCTCGATCGCGCTGCCCTCGCGCAGGAATTCCGGGTTCGAGGCCACAGGCACGTCGAGATCCGGCCGGATCTCGCGCATCAGCGCGGCGAGCCGCCGCCCGGTGCCCACCGGCACGGTCGATTTCGTCACCAGCACGGTCGGCGCCGGCAAGGCTGCGGCCAGCTCGGCGGCGGCGGCGAACACATGGGACAGATCGGCATGGCCATCGCCCCGGCGCGACGGCGTGCCGACGGCGAGAAACACGGCGTCGGCGCCGGGCAGCGCGCGGTCGAGCGCGACCTCGAAGCGAAGCCGCCCCGCCCGCACGGAGTCGGCGACCAGCCGGTCCAGCCCGGGCTCATAGATCGGAATCCGCCCCGCCTGCAGCGCCGCGACGCGGCACGGGTCCTTTTCCACGACGATCACCTCGGTGCCCATGCTGGCGAAGCAGGCGCCGGAGACGAGCCCCACATAGCCGGCGCCGATCATGACGATGCGCATCGGTTCACTCCACGGTTTCATGATGGAAAGGCGGCGCCGCGACAGCCGCGCCGCCAAGGGAGAAGCGCCGCACCGCGCCCGGTGCGATCCTGATGCCGCGAAACCCGTCATCGCCGCGCCCTTCGGCGTCGAGACAGGCGAGGCGGATCATCCCGGCATGGGTGACGGCCAGAACGGCCCCGCCCTGATCCGGCAGATCGGCGAGAAATCCATGCAGCCGCGCCCGCGCCTCGGCCAGCGTCTCGCCGCCGGGAAAGCGCATCCCGCCGGGATCGCGCTTCCAGCGCCGCAGCGCCTCGGGTGTCGCAGCACGGATTTCGGCCTGGGTGCGTCCCTCCCAGTCGCCGAACGCGATCTCGGCCAGCCGGTCATCGACGATCACCGCGACGTCGCCACGCCGCGCGGCGATGCAGCCGGCCGTCTGCCGCGCCCGCAGCAGCGGGCTGGAATAGATCGAAGCGAGCGGCTCGTCGCCCAGCGCGGCGGCAAGCACAGCGGCGTCCGCCCAGCCCTCGGGGGAGAGCGGCTGGTCGCTGCGCCCCTGATAACGGCCTTCGCCGGTCCACGCCGTCCGTCCATGCCGTGCGAGCAGCAGCGCCCGGCCGCCGGCGCGCGGGTCAGTAATGCACCGCAACGCCCAGCTCCACCCGGCTGCCGGCATGAATCCCCTCGCCCGCCACGTTCACCTCGTAGAGCAGGAACGGCCGGACCGCCTTGGTCAGCCGCCAGGTCAGGCCGACCGCCGGCCGCACCAGATTGTAGATCTCGCCCTGCGCGCCGGGCGGAATCGTGCCGCTCTGCCGGATCGTCTTCACCGCGAACACCTCGCCGGTGAACGCGAGCCGGCGGGTGAGATGGAGCGAGAGATCGATCGTCGCGCGCAGCTGAGTCGCCGCCCCATCGAGGAACATGCGCGCCCCCGCGACCATCGTCAGGCTGCCCCAGGGCCGCGAGATCCCGGCCTGGAAATCCGGCTCCACCGACCATCGCCCGGTGCCGAGCGCGGGCGAAGGCTTTGTCCGCCCCGCCGGGACGATGACATTCAGCGTGATGGAGTCCGCGAAACGCGCCGTCTGGATCAGCCCGTAATTCAGGCCGATTTCCTCGTCCTGCAGGCCGGACGAAACGCTCGCCGTCGGGATATGATGGCGGTCGGCGAAGCTGCGCACCCGGCCGCCGCGCAGATCGTATTCGATCGACAGATCATGCCCGATCCCCTGTACCCCGGTGACGCGATACTGCTTCGAACTCTCGCTCGACCCGCGCAGCGCATTGGTGGTGAAGCCGCCGGCGGGAAACGCCTGGTTGCCGTGAAACAGCCGCACCATCGGCTTGACGACGCCATCCCCCGCCGCCGGAATCCATGGATCGGCGCGAGCGGCGCGCAGCGGCACGGCAAGAGCGGCACCGGCGACGATGCCCGCGAGCAGACGTGGAACAGCGGGAACGAAACGGGTCATTGAGCCACCAGGCGAAGTTGGGGAGAAGGAGAATCGTCGCGCAGCGCCTGCCAGAGCGCTTTATATCGGCCGCCCTCGGCCAGCAGCGCCTCATGCGTGCCGCGCTGGACGATGCGGCCATCGTCGAGCACCAGGATTTCGTCGGCGGCGCGCACGGTGGAGAGCCGGTGCGCGATCACCAGGGCGGCGCGGTTCGCCGCCAGCCGGTCGAGCGCCGCCATCACCCGCCGCTCGGTGCCGGCATCGAGGCTGCTGCTCGGCTCGTCGAGAATGACGATCGGCGCGTCGCACAGCATGGCGCGGGCGATGGCGATGCACTGCCGCTGCCCGCCGGACAGGCTCTGCCCGCGCTCGGCGACCATGGTGTCGAACCCATCGGGCAGGCCCTCGACCATCGCATCGATCCCGACCGCACGCGCCGCCGCGATCGCCTCGTCCCGCCCCGCGCCCTCGCGCCCATAGGCGATGTTCTCCCACACACTCGCCTGGAACAGCACCGGGTCCTGCAGCACGAGGGCCACCTGTCGGCGCAGATCCGCGAGGCGCAACCCGCGAATATCCTGCCCGTCGAGCAGCACGGCACCGGATGTCGCGTCGTAGAAGCGCGGGATCAGGCTCGCGATCGTGCTCTTGCCCGAGCCGGTCGCGCCCACCAGTGCGATGGTGCGCCCGGCCTCCAGCGCGAAGGAAACGCCGTGCAGCACCTCGTGATCGTCGCGGTAGCCGAAGCCGACCTCGCGGAATTCGATCCGCGACGCCCGCCCGGCGAAGGGCAGCGCCTCCGGCGCCTCCGCAACACTCGACCGCTCGGCCCGGTATTCGCCGATCCGCTCGATCGCGACGGACGCCCGGCCGAACACCCGCCCGGTCTTGGCGAGCTGCCGCGCCGGGGTGGCGATGCCGCGCAGATAGGCGAGGAAGATCAGCAATTCCCCCGGCGTCAGCGTGCCGCGAATCACCGTCGCCGCGCCATACCAGGCGATCGCTCCGGTCGCGACCGCGATGGCGAGGTTCATCACCGGGCTGAACTGCGCCTGCACCGCACTGGCGTGCAGCCCGGCTTCGAGGCTGCGGCCGGCATGGGCGCCGAACCGCCCGTCCTCGTGCGGTTCGCGGCCGAAGGCCTGCACCACCTGCACGCTGCCGAGGATTTCCTGCATCACCCCGCTCAGCGTCGTCTCGTGCCGTCGCACCTGGCGCAGCGCGTGGCGCAGCCGCCCCGCATAAACCCGCGCGATCCAGAACAGCAGCGGTGCCACCGACAGCGCGATCAGCGCATACCGCCAGTCGATCAGCAGCATGACCGTCGCCATGCCGAGAATGGTCAGCCCGTGCGGCAGCAGGTCGATCCCCACCGCGACGATGAAATCCTGCAATTGCCGCACATCGCCGGTCAGCCGCGCCATCAGCTCGCCGGCGCGCTGGCGGCGGTGAAAGGCGAGCGACAGGCGTTGCAGATGCGCGAACAGGTCGGCGCGGATGGCGAAGACGATCCGCTGCCCGGCATCGAGAAACAGCCGGTTGCCGAGATAGACCAGCAGCGCGTCGGCGATGCCGAGCCCGAGCATGGCAAGGCCGAGCGTGTCGAGCAGCGCCATCCGCTGGGTGAGCGGATCGGGCAGCACCCCGTGCAGCCAGGGCGCGAGCCGGCGCTGGAAGATCACGTTGTCGATGATGAATTTCAGCGGCCAGGGCAGCATCAGCAAAATGCCGGCCCGCGCCGCCATCACCGAGGCACCCGCCGAAAGGGCCCGCCATTCCGAGCGGAGATAGGCGCGGAGCCAGGCGCCGCCCGGCCCGGTCATGCGGGCAGCCGGACCGGTGCGAGGGCGAGGCAGAGCCGCACCACGTCACGCCAGTCGCGCCCGGCCAACCGTTGCCGGCCACGCCAACCCATCGTCTGGCAGGCGGCCTGATCGGCAAGCAGGCGCGACAGCGCCGCCTGCAGCGCAATACCATCGCCGGCCGGATAGAGCAGCCCTGTTTCGCCATGGGCGACGATGCCGTCGATCTCGCCGATCTCCGGCGCAACCACCGCGCGCCCGGCCGCCAGCGACTCAAAAATCTTCAGCGGCGAGAAATAGAAATCCGGCTGCGGCAGATAGGGGGCAACGGTGAAGTCCATCGCCCCGAGCCAGCCTGGAATCTCGCCATGCGGGATGCGTCCCGGCAGCGTCACCCGGTCGGCGAGGCTGAGTTTCGCCACAAGTGCCGCCACGGCGTCGCGCTCCGGCCCGTCACCGACCGCAAGAAGGTGCAGGTCAGGATGCCACGCCGCAGCGGCCGCAATCGCCTCAATCAGGAACGGCACGCCATGCCAAGTCTTGAAACTGCCGATGAAGCCGGCAATCCGCCGGCCGGCGAGCCCGAGCCGGGCACGGATCACCGCCCCGATGGCATCAACATTGGCGAACCGCGCCAGATCGACACCGTTCGGCACGACATGAATGCGATCCGTCCGGCCGATCACGCCGGCGACGTGCGCCGCCACCTGCCGCGAGACGGCGATGATTGCATCCGCCCCGCGATACGAGGCTTCCTCGGCCTCCAGCGCCTCATCGACGAGATACAGGCCACGGAATCGCCGCTGCTCCTCGACCAGCGGCGCATTGACCTCGAGAATCCGCGGCACGCCGAGCCGCGCAGCGATGGAAACGCCAGCGCGATGGAACAGCGCGTGCCGCTCGTAGACCAGATCCGGCTCGATGCCGAGGCGGGCAAGCGTCGAGCAGATCCGGTCCGCGACCAACCCGTCATGATCGAGACGCACACGCTCGCGCCGCTCGATCTCGTTGCCGATCGACATGTCGGTCGGCGGCGCGCCGAATTGCAGGATCCGCGCCGGCGGCGGCGGGTTGCCAGCGCCGCGCGTAGTGCAGGCGAGCGTCACCTCATGGCCGAGCGCCGCCGCGGCCGTGACGAATTCGCGCACATGCACCGAAGCACCCTTGTCACCCTCGACCGGAATGCCGCGGTCGAGATTGAGATACAGGATCTTCATGGCGCGACCTCCGCCAGGGAGGGCTGCGCCGCCAGACCCTCGGCGCGGAACCGCGAACCGCCCTTCGGCGGCGCCTCCTCGCACTCGGCGCAGCCGAAGAGCGCGTGCAGCCGGCGCGTCGTCTTCCACAGGTCGAACTCGCCCTCGAGCCGCGCCCGACCTGCCGCCGCCAGGCGCCGCGCCTGCGCGCGATCGGCCAGCGTCGCCTCGATCGCCGTGGCCAGCGCCGCGGGGTCGCGCGGTGGCACCAGCCGCCCGGTCTCGCCGTCGCGCACCAGTTCGGGAATCCCCGATACGCTGGTCGAGACCACCGGCACGCCGATCGCCATCGCTTCGGCAATCACATTCGGAATCCCGTCCCGGTCACCATCCTCGGTGATGCGCGGCGCCAGCGCGAAGGCATCGGCGGTGCCATAGAGCGTGATCAGGTCGGCATGGGTCATCGCGCCGTCGAGCGTCACGATACCCTCCAGCCCGCTCGCCGTGATCTGCGCCTGCAGTTCCGCCCGCAGCGGCCCCTCGCCGACGATCCGGCAGCGGAACGCAATCCCGCGATCACGCAGCAGGGCGCAGGCGGCGATCAGGTCATCATGGCCCTTCTTGGGCACGAGCCGGCCCACCGAGAGAATCAGCCGGCCTTCCGCCGGCTTCGCCTCGGCCACCTTGCGGGCGCCGAACAGGCCGAGATCGATACCGTGATAGACAAGATGGATCTTGTCGGCCTGGTCACCGAGCAGCGAAGCCAGATACCGCACATTGTAGCCCGTGCAGGTGGCCACGAAGCGCGCGGCCTGGCCGCGCTTGCGGATCACCTCCGGCGGCGTGAGATAGAGATCCTTGGCATGCGCCGTGAAGCTGAACGGCAGCCCGGTCATCATGCTGGCGAACCAGGCCGAGGCTGCCGGCGCATTGGCGAAATGGGCGTGGATATGGCGGATGCCGTGGGTCCGGCACAAGGTCGCGATCACGCCGCCGCGCAGGAACTGCTTCCAGACCGAAAGCGGCGTAGGCGACCGCGTGCACCACAGCGCGGCACGGGCGACGGCGCCAAGATAGCGCAGCGGCGCGGCAGCGATAGCGCGGGCATGGGCGTGGGCAATCTCCCGCCGTCCTGCCCGGGCGCTTGCCGCCGGCACAGGATGCAGCGGCGCCTCCACTTCGGCGACCATCGGATGATGCGGAGGTGGTTCCGGCGGCAGCAGCGAGACGATGTGCAGCTTCGTCCCGAGCCGCTCCATCGCGCGGATCTCGTTGAGGATGAAGGTCTCGGTCAGGCGCGGATAACGCTTCATGACATAGGCGATCGGCGCATCCGCGAGGTCCGGCTCTCCGGCGAGATCGAGATAGGCAAAGGCAGGCATCAGACAAACTCCCCGGCAATGCCGGAGGCGGCCGAACGCGCCTCGATGGCGGTTGCAAGATGGGCGGCGACGCGTTCGGCGCCGTTGAAGTCGAGTTGCGCCCAGGCGACGGACGAAGGCGGCGGCGCGGCGAGGGCGGCCGGAATCTCCCGCGCGAGACGGTCGGCGAGATCCGGCCCCTGCTCGATGGCGCGCACAAGGCCGAGACGGGCCAGCAGATGCGCCCGTAGACGTTGTTCCGCCCGCGGCGCTGGCCGCGGCACCAGGATCGTCCGCTTGCGCGCGGCAATCAGTTCTACGCTGGTATTGTAGCCCGCCATCGCGATCACGAGATCGGCGGCACGCAGGCTCGGCAGCGGGTCGGTGATGTAATCGACGAGATCGATGTCCTCCCGCCCCGCCGCCGTGGCGGTGAGCGCCGCACGCTGGTCGACCGACATCAGGGGACCGGTGACGATCACCGAATGGCAGGCTCCCGGCGCCATTCGCGACAGGCCGTGCAGATAGGCCTCCATCAGCGCGAACCCGTCGCCGCCGCCACCCGCCGTCACCAGCACGACCTTGCGCCCCGCGGCTCGCGCGGCGGACCAGCACGGCGTGCCTTCCTCGGCATCCGGCCGCAGCAGATCGGCAGCGACGACATGGCCGCAATAGCGCACCCGCGCAGCCGTCTCGCCCGCGATTCCGTAGGCATCGACGACGTCGAACAGCTTGCGCGACCCATAGACGAGGATGTCGTCATACGCCTGCTCGAGCAGCGGCAGGATCTCCTGCTCGGCCCAGGTGGCGCGCACCGTGTCCGGACTGTCGAGAATGTCGCGCAGCCCGAGCATCACTCGCGTGTCCGGCAGGTCGCGGCGCATCATCGCGAGCGTGGGCAGGATTTCCCCGTTCATCCCCGCCGGCGCGTGGTCGACAAGGAAGATATCCGGCCGGTAGCGCAGCGCGAGCGTGAGGATCAGCGCGGCGCGATACCCCTTGACCAGACCGAAACTATGCCCGGCTTCGCGGGCCGCATAGGTTTCCGCGCCGGTCTTCACCACCGGCGGCAGCGGATGCACATGCAGTCCCGAGGGCAGCCGCCACTGGGCGATGACCGGCGAGCCGGTCAGCAGATGGACCGAGAATTGACCGGCCTCCAGCAGGCGCTCGGCGATCGCGAGGTTCCGCCGCAGATGCCCGAGGCCGAACGTGTCGTGAGAATACAGGAAAACCACCGCCGGCCCGACCCGTCCGGCACACGGAATGAGCGGGCGCAGCCTGGCCCTGCGGGCATTGCCCTGATGACGGCGCTCGGAAGGCGCCGGATCCCGGTCTCCCGCCTCGGCGTCCCGCGGATCACGCCCCGGCATCCACCCCTGCCGCCAGACCGCCCCTGCGCCTCCCGGACCATTGTCCAGTTCGACAACCTGAACGTCACGCATTTCGGGCTCCTTTCTGACGGCCTCGGCGCGGATTATTGTGGGAGAAAGTTCCACGGTCAAGAAGTAAAGCAAGCGTGATCGTGCGCAGCCAGTCGCGCCGAGTGCAGGCGTCAGCTCCGGCCCTCGTTCGATGAACTTTTACAAGCTATTGAAAACGCGTCAGAAATGCGCCATCACGCCGAAGCCGGCGCCGAACGCCGCGCTTTGCGAAGTCAGCCCGCGGGTCGCATAAACCTGCAATTCCCAACGGAAATTCATCCGCAGGTTATATGCCAGTATGGCAGAAGCCACCGCAGTCCGCCGCTTCTGGATCGGCGTGTGGCCGATCACGATCACGCTGAGGAACTGGCGCGGCGCCACCGCCACGGCCACGCCAGGCTCGAACGTCACCACGTTCTGCAGGTGAAGTGCCGGCAACCGGCCGACAATGCGGTACCCCAGTTGCAGGTAGGGAAACACCCGCGTACCCGCCCGCCAGACCATCCGCAGCCCGGCCTCCTCGTCGAAGCGGCCGGTGCCGAGCCCCTTGGCATAGGAGGCCACCGGCACCTTGACCTTCACATAAGGCTCGAACGATGGCCGGACACCCCGCGCCCGATCAAGCCGGTACTCCGCCTTGAGCCACATGTCGCCGGGCCCGCTGCGCACCGCGCCGGACCCGGTGCTGGCGATGATCGATTGCCCGGCAACGATACCGGCGCCGGTGACCGCAATGTAGGGAAGCTCGATCCGTAATCGAAGGTTCCGATGGCGATAGGTGATCGAAAGCGGCAGATCGTAGATGTGAATCGTGTGCCTGGTGCCGAACCGTCCGGTGAAATAGGACGGCTCGAGTCCAATGGTGAATCCCGCCGGTGATGCCGCATGCACCAGCACCGGCCATTGTGCCGTAGCGAGAGCGGCCAGCGCGGGCAGCAGAACACCCCTACCCCTGCCCCTGCCCTTCGCTCGCACGCCGGCTCCGGTGGTCATCCTACCCCCCTGTCACGCGGTTCCATTAACATAGCGGAATATGGCGATCCAAGGCGCCATGCCGCTGTCATGGAATTGCAATTTTCATATCTTGCATTATGTGGGATATTATCACACAGTTTGATGGGTCAGGGTGCCGGATCCGCTGACCGACAGGCATGCGACGGACGTGCAGGAATGGAATCTGATATCGAACACATGCTGCGCCGGCTGCTGCGCCCCCTCGTCGCCTATCTCATGCGGCGGGGGCTGGGTTACATCGCGTTCCGCGACCTGCTCAAGCGCGTCTATGTGGACGAGGCGCTGCGCGGGCACGAGGGCGATGAAGCCCCGACCGACAGCCAGATCAGCGTCGTCACCGGTATCAACCGCCGCGAGGTCAAGCGGCTCCGCGAAATCGCCACGCACCCCGACACGGCCGAACCGCGCGACCGGATGGCCGGGGTCAACGCCGCCGCGCGTGTGGTCGGCACCTGGGTCTCGGCCGCCGCCTTCCGCGGCCCGGACGGCGCGCCCCTGCCCCTGACGACCCGCGGCGAGGGGGACGACCCCGGTTTCGACGCCCTCCTGCGGGCGGCCAAGGTCGATGTGCGGGCCCGCACCGTCATCGAGGAACTTGAACGCGCCGGCGTCGTCGAACGCCTGGCGGACGACCGGCTGCGCCTCCTGCGCACCGCCTTCACCCCCACCGAACCGCGGGAAAAGCTTCTCTTCCTCGGCGCCAATGTCGGCGACCACATGCGCAGCGCCTTCCATAATCTCGCCGGTGAAACGCCGGTCTTCATCGAGCGCGCCCTGTTTCATAACGGCATCGGCGCCAGCCGCCTGAACGCCGCCCGGCCGGTGCTGTCCGACATGGCGGACCGGCTGCTGCGCCAGTGCAACGAGCAACTGCTCGAAGGCAATCTCGCCAGCACGGACGCCGCCGGCGGTGATCCGGAACGCGAAGCCCTGCGCCGCCTCCGCCTCGGCGTCTATTATTACGAGACCGACGCCGATGACCGCCCCTGACAGCCACACCGCGCGCGCGCGCCGCGTCGTCGCCCTGCTGATCGCAGCACTTCTCTCTCTTGGCCTGCCGGTCGCCAGGGCCCAGGGCGCAGGCGGCATCGGCGGCACCGGCATCGAACAGGAAACCGGCGGCATCGGCGGCACCGGGATCGGCGAGGAGACCGGCGGCATCGGCGGCACCGGCATCCAGCGCGCCCCCGGCGGCATCGGCGGCACCGGCGCCCCGATCGTCGGCTATGGCCCCATCCAGCGATTCGGCAGCGTCTTCGTCAATGGCCGCGAATACCGGATCGACGCGGACACGCTGGTGACGATCGACGGTCATCCGGCAACCGTGGCGAGCCTGCGGGTCGGCGACATCGCCCTCGTGCGCGGCGTCGCCATCGGAGCGCATGGCGGGTTCGCCCGCAGCATCGCCACCTGGCAGGCGATCATCGGGCCGGTCTCGCACGTGGCGGATGGAGGGCATGTCATCACCGTGCTGCGGCAGACGGTCACCCTCGGCGCCAGCGTGCGGCCGCCGCGGCTTCGCCCCGGGCAGGTGGTCGGACTCTCGGCACAGCGCCTGGCGAATGGCGAATGGGTTGCACACCGGGTTACGGTCCTGCCGCCGACGCACGCCTTCCGGCTCGAAGCCGCGGTGAACACTGCCGGGGCAGGCCACGTAACGATAGGCCGCCTCACCCTGCGCGCCGACCCGGCACAAATCGCTGGGCTCCATGCCGGCGAGCGTGTCGTTGCCTCTGGCATCATCGTCAACGGCCACCCTGTACTGACCACGCTCGAACCGCGACCGATCCAGCTCGGCGCGCCGGGAACGCGGGTCGAGGTCCGGAACTATTTCCGCTCGACCGGCAACGGCCGGCTGCTGGCCGCCGACGGAATGGAAGCGACCGAGCGGGCCGGCCGGCAACGACTCTCCGGCCTCTACCCCGTCGAAGTCGTCGGCGAGATCGCGGAAAACGGCGAGATCTCGGCCACGGAAGTCACGCCCGAAGTCCCGTCGCTGCCGCAATCCGAACCGCCCGCGACCAAGGCGGGCCCAAGCGGCAGCACCACGAAATCCTCCACCGCCGCAGAGGTCCGCACGAATGAGGGCCCGGCCGGAAATCCCGGCACCGCCCACGCTTCGGGCGACGTCGAACCCCCAGAGGTGGGTGAAACGCCCGATACCGAAGCCGCGGAGGTCGAGGCGCCGGAAATCGAGGTGCCAAGCCCGCAAACACCCGAGCCGGATATCGACGCACCGGAAGTCGAACCGCCGGCCGACCAGTAGGCGATGGCGGTTCATCCGATAAGCCCCGCGGCATCGCCCGAAAGGCCGATGCCGCCAGAAGCTTGCCGGAACCCGTCCCGCACGTTCCGAAATCTGCTGCAAAATCCACGATCCGATCGGACCGAACGAGACATTGCGCCTGGTATCACCGCCGTCATCGTTGACCCAGATCAATGCCGGCGCACCAGCCAAAGCTAACGTCTCAAGCCGTCGACGGTTTTTGAAAAATCGTCTTCAGGAAAGGAGAATCGCCATGCCGAGTACCCAGGTCGAACCCCGGCCGAAAGCGGCGGAACCCGAACGCCGCCCGCAGGCGGCGCCCGAGTTCTGGCGCCCGTTCGAGTCCCTGCGCCGCGAAGTGAACCGGCTCTTCGAGGATTTCGACGGTGGCCTGTTGCGTCGCGCCCTGCCCACCAGCCTGCCCTTCGAACCGTTCCTCTCGCGCGGCCTTGGCGCTCCCGCGGTGGATATCGTCGAACAGGAAAAAGCCTTCGTCATCACGGCAGAGTTGCCCGGGCTGACGGAAAAGGATGTCGAGATCAAGGCCACCGACGACACGCTCGCGATCGCCGGCGAAAAACGCACCGAGCAGGAAACCTCAGAAGCGGACTACCAACTCTGCGAACGGCGTTACGGCAAGTTCGAGCGTCGCTTCAGCCTGCCTGCCGGCGCCGACGCATCGAAGATCGAGGCACGCTTTGCGAACGGCGTGCTCACGATCACGCTGCCCAAGCGCCCCGAGGCCATCCGCGCCGAGCGCAAGATCGAGATCAAGGCGGGCTGATCCCGCACGGGCGTGCCGCTCGCTCGGCACGCCCGCCTTCCTCGTGTACCAATTCCCTCACCCCAGTAAATTAACGATTTGTTAGTTTTTCGAAGCGTCGAACTGCGCCATGTGCCGCAGCCTGGCCACGCGCTCGCGGATGGGTGGATGGGTGGCAAACAACGTGTCGAACGTGGTGCCCGAGAGCGGGTTGACGATGAACAGCGAAGCGGTCGCGGGGTTGCGTTCGGCATCGTCATTCGGAACCCAGCGCGCCATCTCGTCGATGCGCATTAGCGCGCGGGCAAGAGCCAGCGGCTGGCCCGTGAGAGAAGCGGCGCGGGCATCCGCCGCATATTCGCGGGTGCGGGAAATGGCAAGCTGCACCAGCGTGGCTGTCAGCGGCGCAAGAAGCAGAAGGAGCAGTCCGGCAATGCCGGCGAAGGGTGAACTCCGTCGCTCGTCGCTGCCGCCGAAGAAAATGGCAAGGTTCGAAATCATCCCGATCGCGCCGGCCAGCGTCGCCGTGACCGTCATCGTCAGCGTGTCGCGGTGCCGGATATGCGACAGTTCATGGGCGATCACGCCGGCAAGTTCGGCCTCATCCAGCGCCCCGAGCAGTCCGGTCGTGACGGCTATGGCGGCATGTTGCGGGTTCCGCCCCGTGGCGAAGGCGTTCGGCTGATCGTTGTCGATGACATAAACGCGCGGTGGCGGCAGTCCCGCCTTGCTCGCCAGCCGATCCACCTGCGCAACGAGGCGCGGAAACGCGGCCTGATTCGCCGGCTGCGCACCGTACATCGCCAGCACCGCCCGGTCGGACACCCAATATGCCACGAAGTTCCCTGCCGCGGCGAATGCGAGCGCGATGGCCGCCCCCGCTCCTCGCCCGATCCAGTAGCCGATCGCCACGAACAGCGCGGTCAATGCCGCCATCAGAAGGCCGGTACGGATCAGGTTCGGCATCGCGGGCCGCCTTTCATCCAGGGAAATCCGAAGCAGTGCTCTATCATATTGAAAATCATGGCATCTTTATTTGATCAGATGACTCTGTCCGATCGGATGATGCTCTATTGTCCTGCCCCTGAAATTCGTGGGTGAATTTCAGGGACAAGCAGGCCACTAAACTATTGTTTTTTCCAGTGTCCACTTTGAATCTGAAATCCGATGGATTTCAGATTCGGGACACTAGGCCGCAAAGGGGATCACGGCATTGAGATGAGTCAATTGCCGTTGATCGGCAGTGCGAACGATCGACCGCAGCCCGCGCCATGGTCGCATCAGGTCTCCCCGCCGGCGCATTGACCCGACAGCGCCATGCATGGTCAATCCCGGACTGTCTTACGCACCCACCACCACGACACGCGGGCGGCAATCCCGCCAGCCGGCGCTGTCGTCCAGCAACATGGGCCGGGAAACCTGCACCTTCCGGCCGGCAGCGAGGAACCGATGCTCAAGCCGGATACGCGCGAAAAACTCACCCGTGTCAGCACGGCGACCCTGGCCACCGCGCTCTACAAGCGCGGCCTGCGCCAGCAGTTCATCCAGGGCGCGCTGCCGCTGAGCCCGCCGGAACGAAGCATGGTCGGCGAGGCCTTTACCCTGCGCTACATTCCAGCGCGCGAAGACCTCAACCCGATCACCGTCTTCCGCGATCGCGATCACAAGCAGCGCCAGGCGATCGAGACCTGCCCGCCCGGCGCGGTGATGGTGATCGACAGCCGCAAGGATGCCCGCGCCGCCTCGGCCGGCGGCATTCTCGTCACCAGGCTGATGCAGCGGGGCGCTGCCGGCATCGTCACCGATGGCGGCTTTCGCGACAGCGCCGAAATCGCCGCGCTCGGCTTCCCTGCCTATCACGTGCGTCCCAGCGCGCCGACCAATCTCACCCTGCACCAGGCCATCGCCATCAACGACCCGATCAGCTGCGGCGACGCGCCGGTCTTCCCTGGCGACGTGATCGTGGGCGACGCCGACGGCGCCATCGTGATTCCCGCCCACCTCGCCGACGAACTCGCCGACGAGGCTACGGAGATGACGGTCTTCGAGGATTTCGTGACCGAGCAGGTGAAGGCCGGCGCGACGATCCTCGGCCTCTATCCGCCGACCGATCCGGAAACCGAAACCCGTTTCGCCGCCTGGCGCGCCCGCACGGGCCGCTGACCGCGGCCCGGCGGATGGTAGGTATGCCTCAATCCCGCATCACGCCGTCGACAAGCCGCGGCATGGCGAGCGGATTGCCGTCCGCCAGCGCCGTCGGCAGCAGGTCCGCCGGCAGGTCCTGGTAGCAGACCGGGCGCAGGAACCGCTCGATCGCCTTGGAGCCCACCGATGTCGTCCGCGAATCGGTCGTCGCCGGGAACGGTCCGCCATGCACCATGGCCTCGCAGACCTCGACGCCGGTCGGCCATCCATTGGCCAGGATGCGCCCGGCCTTGCGCTCCAGCAGCGGCAGCAGGTCGCGCGCCGCGGCATGATCCTCGGGTTCGAGATGCAGCGTCGCGGTCAGCTGCCCTTCGAGACCGACGATGACCTGCCGCAGCTCGGCCGCGTCGCGGCAGCGGACGAGTATCCCGGCTGCGCCGAAGATCTCCTCGGCGAGCGAGGGTGTAGCCAGGAATGTCGCGGCATCCGTGGCGAACAGCGCCCCGCCCGGCCCGCGCGCCACCTCTTCCACGCCGCGCTCAGCGGCCCTCGCCTCGATCCCCCGTTCACAGGCACTGCGAATGGCGCCTGTGAGCATGGTCTGCGCCGCCGCCGCCGCAAGACCCGCGCGTGCCGCGTCGAGAAAGGCCTGCAATCCCTCGCCCTCGATGGCGAGCAGCAGGCCAGGATTGGTGCAGAACTGGCCGGCACCGAGCGTGAGCGACCCCACGAAAGCGGTGCCGAGCCCTGCACCGCGCCGTGCCAGCGCGCCAGGCATGAGCAGGACGGGATTGATGCTGCTCATCTCGGCGTACACCGGAATCGGTTCCTTCCGCCGCGCTGCGATCGCCGCGAGAGCGAGCCCGCCGCCGCGCGAGCCGGTGAACCCGACCGCCTTGATGCGTGGATCGGCTACAAGCGCCCCGCCAAGCTCGTTGCCCGCGCCGAACAGCACCGTGAACACGCCCTCCGGCAATCCGCAGGACGCGACGGCGTCCGCCACAGCATGCCCCACCAGCGCCGAGGTCAGCGGATGCGCCGGATGCGCCTTCACCACCACCGGGCATCCCGCCGCGAGGGCAGATGCCGTATCCCCGCCAGCCACGGAGAACGCCAGCGGGAAATTGCTGGCCCCGAACACCGCGACCGGGCCGAGCGGAATGTTCCGCAGCCGCAGATCCGGCCGCGGCAGGGGCTGGCGCGCCGGCTGCGCGGTATCGATCCGCAGGTCGGCGAAGCGCCCGGCGCGCAGCACGCCGGCGAACATCCGCAACTGCCCGCAGGTGCGGCCACGCTCCCCCTCGATCCGCCCGCGCGGCAGCCCGCTTTCGGCACAGGCCGCCTCCACCAGCCGGTCGCCCAGCGCCATGATGTTGGCCGCAGCCGCCTCGAGAAAGGCGGCGCGGGCCTCCGGTGTGCTGTCCGCGAACGCGACCGACGCCGCTTCGGCCCGCGCGCAGGCCAGTGCCACCTCGGCAGCGCCAGCCTCGCCGAAACCGGGCGCGCGTGGCTCGCCGGTCGCCGCCGTCCTGCCGTGAAACGCGACACCCCCCGTCTTCACGAGGCCCGCGCCGAGAAGGGTGATCCCTTCCGCAATATCGATTTCCGCTGTCATGCCGCGTGCTCCTTCAGCAAACCCCAGGTCACAAGATTCCGATGCAGTTCCGCCTGCTGCCGCTCGGCAAGCGGCCAGACGCCCGGCGGGCGCACCGCCCCGCAATCCTCGCCCATCAGCGCCAGCGCCGCCTTGACTACCGACACGTTGGTGCCGTTGCCCTCCTCGGCGCGCAGCGCCTCGAACGGCTCCATCACCTCGATTAGCGCGCGCGCCTTCGCATAGTCGCCATCTTCCAGCGCGGCATGAATGGCGAGCGAATGCGCCGGCCAGACATTGATCAGCCCCGAGGTGAAGCCCCGCGCGCCGACCGCGTAGAACGCGGGTGCCCAGGTCTCCGCTAGTCCGCCGACCCAGACCAGCGCCGGATCGGCCCGCTTCATCGCCGCGGCCAGGCGCATCGGCGCCGGCGTCGCCCATTTCACGCCGACGACCTCGGGGATGGCGCAGAGATCGCCGATCGCATCGAGGCCGATCCCGTCATTGCGCAGATAGATCACCACCGGCAGCCCCTGCCCGGCCTCGGCAACCCGGCGCACATACTCGACCACGCCGCGCGGCGCGACGAACGGATCGGGCGGCTGGTGAACCATCAGCGCCGAGGCACCGGCGGCGCGGGAAGCGCGGGTCAGCGCCAGCGCGTCGCCGATCGATCGCCCGATGCCCGCGATCAGCGGCACCCGGCCGGCGACCAGTTCCGCCGCCGCATGCACCGCGCGCTCGGCCTCATCGGTCGTTAGCGCGTAGAATTCGCCGGTATTTCCGTTTGCGGTGAGGATATGCACCCCGGCGGCCACCGCCCGTTCCACCACCGGCCTGAGCCGGGCGGTGTCGAGACGGTCATTTCCGTCGAAGGGCGTGGCCAGAATCCCTGAAATGCCCGCAAGCCGGGCACGGAAGGTATCGCGGTCGAATGTCATGGGCGCTCCTGTCATTGGCGCGTCAAGGGCCATCCGCGGCCCCGCCGGTCCGGTTGACGAACGGACTGAAGTCGGCAGTCGGATCCCCCGGCAAGCGGGCCAGACCTTAGTCCCGCCCCTTCCGGGAGGCAACAAATTGATCTTTATATTTTACGAATCGATCCCTCCGCCCATCAGCCCGAGGGCCGGATGGCAGAATGAAGGCGTGAGGCTGTAACCATTGTGTTCTGACGGACGTAAGGCACCTTACCGGAAGGCATTCCGTCCTCCGGAAGCGGGATATCTCGATGCCGGAACCCGTCAGCACAGAGGATCGTTCATGACCAGGCGCCCTTCCGCCCCCCTCCCTCGGACAGTCATCTCCTGCACACGCTGTCGGAGCTGAGCTGGAACCGTTTCCACACGACGGCGGTGCTGCTGTTCGGCCTCGGCTGGGCGCTGGATGCGTTCGAGGTGACGCTGATCGGCAATGTGCTGGGGGCGTTGCGGCAGCATTTCGGGCTCGGCAGCAACGCGATGTCGGTGATTCTCGCGGCATGGTTCGTCGGGCTGATGATCGGGGCGGCGGGGTTTGGCGCGCTGTCCGACCGCCTTGGGCGGCGGCGTGTGTTTCTGGCCAGCCTCGTTTTGTATGGCGTGGCGACGCTGGCCACCGCCTTCGCGCCCAATCTCGCCGCCCTGCTGGTGCTGCGGCTGCTCGGCGGCATCGGCGTCGGCGCGGAATATTCGGCGATCAACGCAGCGATCGCCGAGCTGGTGCCGAGCCGCTCGCGCGGGCGGGCGGCGGCGATCGTGCTGAATTTCTGGCCGCTGGGCAGTTTCATCGCCGCCTTGCTGGCCTGGCTGGTGCTGTCTTCCCTGCCGCCGGATCTGGGCTGGCGGGTTGTGTTTGGCCTGGGCGGCGTGGTCGCCCTTTCGGCGGCATGGTTCCGCCGGCATCTGCCCGAGAGCCCGCGCTGGCTGATCGATGCCGACCGGGCGGAGGATGCGCGCGCCATCGTCGCCGGGATCGAGGCGGGGCTGACGACGCTGCCGCCGGCGTCCGCGGTGCCGGTCGTGCACCGGATCCGCCGCGAGGCGGGGCAGTTCGGCCGACTGGTGCGGCAATATCCGGGCCGGTTGCTGCTGGGGGCGGCGCTCGATTTCGCCGAGGCCGCGGGATATTACGGGTTGTTCGCCTTCCTGCCGATCGTGGTGCTGCCGGTGCTGCATCTGCCGGCGGACCGGCTGCCGCTGTTCTACCTCGCCGGCAGTGTCGGCGCCGCCGTGGGCGGGCTCGCCGCGGCGTCGCTGCTCGACCGGATCGGGCGGAGCTGGACGGTCGGCGGGTTCTATCTTGCCACCGCACTCGGCCTCGTGCTGTTCGCCCTGGTGACCGGGCTCGGTGCCGGGCCGATCATGCTCGGCTTCGCGCTGGTGAACCTGCTGGCGACGGGAAGCTGGATCGCCGCCTATCCGACCTTCTCGGAACTGTTCCCGACCGCGCTGCGGGCGACGGGGATCGGCGCCTCGGTCGCGGTGGGGCGGGTGGGCGCGGCGCTCTCGCCCTTCCTGGTCGGCTATGTCGGCGCGCGCTCGATGCCGGCGGCACTCGTCATGCTCGCTGGCTTCTGGGCGCTGGGGGCGGTTGCCATCCTGATCTGGCGGCTGCGCGGGGGGATCGAGGCGCGGGGGCTCGCCCTTGAGCAGCTCAGCGCCGCATCGGCGCGCGGCGTGTAGGGGGCGGGCAATGCTCGACATGGCGGGAAGCGCGCCGGCGATTGGGCCAGAGACCGTACCGGTGATCGAGGCGGATGGGCCGGTGCTGGTGTTTGGCGGCTGCTACAGCAATCTGCAGGCGACGCGGGCGCTGCTGGAGGCGGCGCGGGCGCACGGGATTCCGCCGGAGCGGATGATCTGCACCGGCGACGTCGTCGCCTATGGCGCCGATCCGCAAGCCTGCGCCGCGCTGATCCGCGACCACGGGATCGCGACGGTGATGGGTAATTGCGAGGAGCAGCTCGGCGCGGGGGCTGCCGATTGCGGCTGCGGCTTTACCGAAGGCTCGTCCTGTGACCGGCTCGCCGCCGCCTGGTTCGCCTATGCCGTTGCGCGGATCGACGACGCGACGCGGCGCTGGATGGCCGCCCTGCCCCGGCGGATCGACCTCGTGATCGGCGGGCGGCGTCTGGCGGTGGTGCATGGCGCGCCGAGCCGGATCAACCGCTTCCTCTTCGCCTCCGACCCCGATCTCGTGCTGGAAAGGGAGATCGGCATCACCGGCTGCGACGGGGTGATCGCCGGGCATTGCGGCATCGGCTTCACCCGGCGGATCGGCGATCTGGTCTGGCACAATGCCGGGGCGATCGGCATGCCGGCGAATGACGGCACGCCGCGCTGCTGGTATTCGATCGTCTCCCCCACCGACGCCGGGTTGGAGATCGTGCTGCATCCGCTCGACTACGATCATCACGCGGCGGCGGCGGCGATGCGCAGCGCCGGGCTGCCGGAGGAGTATGCCGGGACGCTGGAGAGCGGGATCTGGCCCAATCTCGACATCCTGCCGCATGCCGAGCGGGCGGCGACGGCGACGCGGCTGGAATGCGCGCCGGCGGCGGATGCCACGGTCGCGCTCGAAGGGCTGGAGACGCTCTGGTTCAACACCGGCACGCTCTGCAATCTCGCCTGCGAGGGCTGCTACATCGAAAGCTC
This sequence comes from Acidiphilium multivorum AIU301, assembly GCF_000202835.1. NCBI lineage: Bacteria > Pseudomonadati > Pseudomonadota > Alphaproteobacteria > Acetobacterales > Acidocellaceae > Acidiphilium > Acidiphilium multivorum. The sequence goes on along the minus strand of NC_015186.1, from coordinate 254,658 downwards.
ACCGCGCAACGACCGCCTCGCCTGGCTGCGGCTCGACGGGTTCCGGCGGGTGCTGGACGAGGCGGCGAACCGCCATCCCGAGCTACGGGAGATCGGCTTGACCGGCGGCGAGCCGTTCATGAACCCGGATATCGAGGCGCTGATCGGCATGGCACTCGACAGGGGCTATCGGGTGCTGGTGCTGACCAACGCGATGACGCCGATGCGCCACCACATGGCGGCGATCTCGGGGTGGCGGGGGCGGGATTTGCATCTGCGCGTCTCGCTCGATCATCATACCGAGGCCGGCCATGCGGCGCTGCGCGGCGAACGCGCCTGGGGGCCGGCGCTGGAGGGGATCGGCGCGCTGTTCGCTTCCGGGTTCCAGCCCTCGATCGCGGCACGGTTCGACCCGGCGGTGGAGGACGAGGCGGCGACGCGGGCGGGGTTCGCCCGGCTGTTCGCGGCGCAAGGCTGGGAGATCGACGCGTTCGACCCCGAACATCTCGTGCTGTTCCCGGAGATGGACGTGCCGGCGGCGGCGGCGGGCGTGAGCGCTTCCGCCTGGGCGGCGCTGCGGCCGCGCGGGGCGGATGCGATGTGCCGCACCTCGCGCATGGTGGTGCAGCGCAAGGGGGCGGAGGCGCTTTCCATCGTCGCCTGCACGCTGCTGCCCTATGAAGCGCGATTCGATCTCGGCGCCACGCTGGAGAACGCATCGCGGGCGGTCACGCTCGATCATCCGCATTGCGCGCGGTTCTGCGTGTTTGGCGCATCCTCCTGCATGAGTGCGAGGTAAGACGGACATGAGCACGACGACGGTCGGCCGCGCGGGGCGGCGGGGCACTGCGCGGGCGCTCGGCTTCGCAGCACTGGCGCTGGCGCTGGTCGCATTGGTGGTGGCGTTGCAGCGCCAGGGGCTGGGCATCGCGCGGCTGGAGGGCGATCTCGCCGGGCTGCGCGGCATGGTGGCGGCGCATCCGCTCGCCGGGTTCCTCCTCTATTTCGGGCTCTACGTGGCGGCGACTTCGCTCTCGGTGCCGGGGGCGGCGGTGCTGACGCTCGGCGCCGGCGCGTTGTTCGGCGTGGCGGAGGGGACGGTGCTGGTCTCCTTCGCCTCGTCGATCGGCGCGAGTCTTGCGTTTCTCGCCGCCCGCTTCCTGCTGCGGGATTTCGCCCTCGCCCGCTTCCCCGCGCTGTTCGAGCGGATCGAGCGGGGCATCGCCCGCGACGGGGCGTTCTATCTCGTCTCGCTCAGGCTGGCGCCGGTGGTGCCGTTCTTCGCGGTCAACCTGCTGGCGGGGCTGACAAGCCTGCGGCTGCGCAGCTTCTACCTCGCGAGCCAGATCGGCATGCTGCCGGCGACATTGATCTATGTGAATGCCGGCGCCTCGCTCGCGACACTCGGCGGGCATGGTCCGATCCTCACGCAGCGCCTCGTCATCGGCCTGCTGCTGCTCGCCGCCCTGCCGCTCGCGGCCCCGCGCCTGCGCGACGCGCTAGCCACCCGCAGGCTTTATGCGCGGTTTCGCCGGCCGAAGCGGTTCGACCGCAACCTCGTGGTGATCGGCGCCGGCGCCGGCGGGCTCGTCGCCGCCTATGTCGCCAGCGCGGTGAAGGCAAAGGTGACGCTGGTCGAGGCCGGCGAGATGGGCGGGGACTGCCTCAATTCCGGCTGCGTGCCGTCCAAGGCGCTGCTCCACGCCGCGCGCGCGGGCAAGGATTTTCGCGCCGCGATCGCCGATGTCCGCGCCGCGATCGCGGGGATCGCGCCGCATGATTCGGTCGCCCGCTACGAGGGGCTCGGCGTCGAGGTCAGGCGGGGACGGGCCGTGATCGAATCGCCCTGGTGCGTCGCCGTCGACGGGGTGCCGATCACGACACGCGCCATCGTGATTGCGGCCGGAGCAGAACCCTTCGTGCCGCCCATTCCCGGCCTTGCCGAGGCGCCCCATGCCACTTCGGAGACGCTGTGGGATATCGAGGACCTGCCGCGGCGGCTCGTCATTCTCGGCGGCGGGCCGATCGGCTGCGAGATGGCGCAGGCCTTTGCCCGCCTCGGCAGCGCGGTGACGCTGGTGGAGATGGCGGAGCGGCTGCTGGTGCGCGAGGACGACGAGGTTTCGGCGGCAATGGCGGCGGCGCTGGCGCGCGATGGCGTCGCGATCCGCACCGGCGACAGGGCCGAGGCGGTGACGCGCACGGAGGCGGGGTTCGCGCTCGTCGCGGCCAGCGGGGTCCAGACCATCGAGCTGCCGTTCGACCGGCTGCTGGTTGCCATCGGTCGCCGCCCGCGGGTGAGCGGCTACGGGCTGGAGGCGCTCGGCATTCCGCTCACCCCGGCGAGGACGATCGAGACCGATGACGGGCTGCGCACGCTCTATCCCAACATCTTTGCCTGCGGCGACGTCGCCGGGCCCTACCAGTTCACCCATATGGCCGGGTATCAGGGCGGATATGCCGCGCTGGGCGCGCTGTTCGCCCCGTTCTGGCGGTTTCGCCCGAGCTACCGGGCGGTGCCGGCGGTGACCTATACCAGCCCGGAGATCGCCCGCGTCGGGCTGAACGCGCGCGAGGCGGCGGCGCGGGGCATCGAAGCCGAGATCACCCGCTACGATTTCGCCGAGCTCGACCGCGCCATCGCCGAGGGCGATACCGAAGGCTTCGTCACCGTGCTGACAAGGAAGGGCAGCGACCGCATCCTCGGCGCGACCATCGTCGGCCCCCAGGCCGGCGAGTTGCTCACGGGCTTCACCCTCGCGATACAGCACGGGCTCGGGCTGAAGAAGCTGATGGGCACGATCTTCCCCTATCCGACCCGTTCGGAGGCGATCCGCGCCGTCGCCGGGCAGTGGCGGCAGGCGCATGCCTCGGCGCGCGGGCTTGCGATCCTCGAGCGGTTCCACCGATGGCGACGCGGGTGAGCCTCCCCGTCATCGTCGTCTTCAGCCGCATCCCCCGCCTCGGCGTCGGCAAGCGGCGGCTCGCCCGCACGGTGGGGGACCGCGCGGCTTGGCGCCTGTCGCGAATCATGCTGTCCGGCCTGCTGCGCGAAATGCGGCGTCTTCGCGGTGTCGTCCGCCATCTCGCCGCCACCCCGGACCACCACGCGCGCCTCGCTACCCCCGGCTTCATTCGCACCGGGCAGGGACGGGGTGATCTCGGCGCGCGAATGCTGCGCGTGTTCCGCCGCCACCCGCGCCGGCCCGTCATCATCATCGGCAGCGACATTCCGGGCATCACCGCCGCCGACCTGCGGGGCACGCTGCGCCGGCTCCGCGGCGCGCAGGCCGTGTTCGGCCCGGCGACCGATGGCGGCTACTGGCTGATCGGACTCGCCGGACGGCGTCCCGCCGCGCCGTTCCGCGACGTTCGCTGGTCCTCGCCGCACGCCCTGGCAGACACGCTGCGCAACTTTCCCCGCCACCGAGTCGCCCTGCTGCGCCCGCTCACCGATCTCGACGATGCAGAGTCGCTCGGCGTCCACGCCCGCCCGGCCGCAAGCCGGGCTATCCGTCAGGCGCCGGCGCGGCGAATCTCGTAGGCGCGCAGATGGGTGTTGGCGACCGCCAGCAACGGGCACGACGCCGTCTCGCCCCGCCGCAGCAGGTCGCCGATGATGTGCTCGCCCTCGATCCGCCCGCCCTGTTCCATGTCCCGCAGCATCGAGGCGGTCATCGGCGATCCCTCTGTCGCCAGCCACTCCTTCAGCCGCGCCGCGGCGGCCGGCCGCAGTTCGAACCCGTGGCGCGCGGCAATGCCGGCGCATTCGGCGGCCAGGTCCAGCGCGATCCCGGCGCCGCCCGCCGCGACGATGGCGCCGACCGAGGCGCGCATCAGGCAGGTGATGCCAGCGAGCGAGGCAATGAACACCCATTTCTCCCACATGTCCTGCATGATCGCGTCGCTCAGCCGGGTGGTGAAGGCCGCCTGGCCGAACAGCTCGGCGATCGCCCGCGCCCGCGCCTCCTGCCCGGCGGACCGCGGCCCGAAGGTCAGCATATGGGCGTCGTTCAGGTGCAGCACGCGGCCGGCGGCATCCAGCACCGAGGAAATCACGCATTGCCCGCCGAGCACGGATTCGGCGCCGAACCGCGCGTCCAGTACATCGAGGTGCCGCATGCCGTTGAGCAGGGGCAGGATCAGCGTCCGCTGGCTCACCGCCGGCGCGAGCGCGGCCACCGCCTCCTTGAGGTCATAGGCCTTGCAGCTCAGCAGCACGAGGTCGAACGCGGGTCCCAGCCGGTCGGCGGTGACGAGCTTCGGCGCCGGTTCGTGGAAATCTCCCTTCGCGCTGCGGATCGCGAGGCCGGTCTCCGCCAGCGCCGCGGCCCGCGCCGGGCGGACGAGAAACGTCACATCCGCCCCCGCCTCGATCAGCCGCCCGCCGAAATATCCGCCGATGCTTCCGGCGCCGACAACGAGAATGCGCATGATGCTGCTCCTCAGCGCTGCATGATGATGAGGGTCGAGGTGGCCGAGGCGTACAGCCGGCCGCTCGCATCGGTCAGTCTCGCCTCCGAGAAGCCAGCGCGGCGGCCAAGCGAGATCACCGTGCCGACCGCCCGCACCGTGCCGGTCTCCGCCGTCATCGCGCGGTGGTAGGACACCTTGAGTTCCAGCGTCGAATAGGCCTGCTCGGCGGTGAGCATGGTATGGACCGCGCAGCCGCAGGCGGAGTCGAGCAACGTCGCGGCATAGCCGCCATGCACCGTGCCGAGCGGATTATATACCTCGCGCCCCGGCGTGCCCTCGAACACCACCCGCCCCTCGCCGATCTCGACCAGGTGGAACCCGAGCGTCCGCCCCATCGCGAGCGTGACGTCCGACTCCATGAGGGCGCGAAGCTGGTCGATGCCGGGAAGCGGCGGTGTCGTATCGGGCATGGGCGGTCCTGTCTTCGGCGGGCAGCGCCATGCCTACCCCGCGCTGCCGCATGCGGCAATCCCGCGCGGCTTACCCGTCGGCCTCGCCCGCCGGCTTCTTGACCAGCCCGAGCATCACCGCCGTCACCATCGATCCGGCGACGATGGCGACCACATAGAGCCCGAGATGCGTCACCGCGTTCGGGATCGGCAGCACGAATACCCCGCCATGCGGCACGCGGAGCTTCACATCGGCCACCATGGAAATCGCCCCGGCGATCGCCGATCCGGTCATGGTGCAGGGAATGACCCGGAACGGATCCTCGGCCGCGTAGGGAATCGCCCCCTCGGTGATGAAGGAAAGGCCCAGCACGCCGGTCGACAGCCCAGACTCACGTTCGAGCGTGTTGAACCGGCTGGCGAACAGCCGGGTCGCCAGCGCGATGCCGAGCGGCGGCGTCATCCCCGCCGCCATCACCGCGGCCATCGGCGTGTAGACCTGCGCCGACAGCAGGCCGACCGAGAACGTATAGGCCGCCTTGTTCACGGGCCCGCCCATGTCGAACGCCATCATCGCGCCAAGAAGCAGGCCGAGCGCCAACGCGCTCGATCCCTGCATCGAGCGCAGGACATGCGTCATCAGGTGGAGCAATTCGGCCACCGGACGGCCGATGACGTAGATCATCAGCAGCCCGGTGAAGAGCGTGCCGAGCACCGGCAGCAGCAGCACCGGTTTCAGCCCCTGCAGGCCGCGCGGCAGGCGCAGAATCTCGTTCAGCCAGCGCGTCGCATAGCCGCCGATGAAGCCGGCCAGGATCGCGCCGAGAAACCCCGCCCCGGTCAGCGAGGCGAGCAGCCCGCCAATCATCCCCGGCGCGAGGCCCGGACGGTCGGCGATCGAATAGGCGATGTAACCGCCGAGCACCGGCACGAACAGCGTGAAGGCCGATTTCGCACCGATCTCGAACAAGGCGCCGGCGAAACTGTGCGCCTGGGCGGCATCGGTCGCATGAATGCCGCCGAAGGCGAAGGCCAGCGCGATCAGCAGCCCGCCCGCGGTGACGAACGGAATCATGAACGACACGCCCGTCATCAGGTGCTTGTAGGGCCCGGTCCTCGGCTTCCGCGCGCCGGTGCGGGCCGCCGGCCGAGCCGTGCCACCCTGCAATTCCGCCTCGTCCAGCGCGCGGGCGATCAGCGCCTTGCCGTCGTTGATCGCCGGCTTGGTGCCGCTCTGGAACACGCGCTTGCCGCCGAACCGCCCGAGATCGACCTGCCGATCGGCGGCGATCAGAACGATATCCGCCGCCGCGATCTCGTCTTCCGTCAATGGCGTTCCCGCCCCGACCGACCCCTGGGTCTCGACGCGGATCTCGTGGCCGAGCGCCTTCGCCGCCTGCAACAGCCCCTCGGCCGCCATGAACGTATGGGCGATGCCGGTCGGACAGGAGGTGATCGCGACGATCCTCCGCCCGCCGGGCGGCATCGTCCCCGCCGCGCGGCCGAGCACGGCGGCGGCATCCGCCAGCACGTCGGCCAGCGTCGCGCGGATCGTTGCCTTTCCGGCGAAGCGCGGATCGCCCGCTTCACTCCCGCCGACCTCTATCGCTACCCCCGCCACAGCGATCCGGCTCGCGGCGAGCGGATCGAGCACACCCTCGCCGGTCCGCACCTCGATCTCGATATCGTGTCCCGCCTCCCGCGCCGCCCGGCGCAGCGCCTCGGCCGCGAGGACGCGGGTGACGGTGCCCTCCCCGCCGGCGATGATCGCGACGATGTCGCTCATGCTGCGTTCACTCCCTCGTATTGAATGATCACCGCGCCGGCCAGCGCCTCGACCACGGCGCGCTCCGGCAGGTTCGCCCCCGGTGCGCGCAGCTTGGCGGCGGCAAAGGCCGTCCCCAGCCGGGCGATCCCTTCGATCCCCTCGCCCGCGTGAATTCCGGCGATGATCCCGGCGACCATCGCATCCCCGGCGCCGACGGTGCTGGCGGCCCGCATCGGCGGCAGTGCCGCGTGCAGGCAGTCCTCGCCGGTGACGAACAGCGCTCCCTCGGCACCGAGCGAGACAGCGACCAGCGCCACCCCTCGCCCGAGCAGCCCGCGCGCCGCATCGCGCACCGTTACCGCATCCGGCAGGCGCCGCCCGGCCAGCGCCTCGAGCTCGGCGCGGTTCGGCTTGATGCACCAGGGCGGCGTGCCGCCCGCCAGCGCGCGGGCGAGTGGCGGGCCGGAACTGTCCAGCAGCACGCGCGCGCCGCGCGCCGCGAGGGAAGCGGTCAACTCGGCGTAAAGCCCCTCGTCGACCCCCGCCGGCAGGCTGCCGGCGAGAAGCACGACCGATCCCGGCGCCGCGAGACCGAGCAGCCGTTCCCTGACCGCGCGCACCGACTCCGCCGTCACCTCAAGCCCCGGCAGGTTGATGTCGGTGGTCTCGCCTGCATGCGCGAGCTTGACGTTGGTGCGCGTCTCGCCCGGCACGCGAAGGCATTCGTCGCGGATCGCCTTCAACGCGAACAGCCGGGCGAACGGCGCCTCGTTGGCGCGGCCGAGCAGCCCGGCGGCGATGACCGGAATCCCGCCCCAGTCGGCCAGGCAGCTCGCGACATTCACGCCCTTGCCCCCGGCATGGAAGGCAACCGACCGCGCCCGGTGGACCGTGCCGGGGGACAGCCGGTCGAGCAGGATCGTCTCATCGATCGCCGGGTTCAGCGTCAGCGTGATCACCGGGCTCATCGCTGCGCTCCCGCATCCAGCGCGCGCACCTCGTCCGCCGTCGCGGCATCGAGCGCGCGCGCCGCCAGCGCCCGCAGCTCGTCGAAGCGCGAGTCCCGCAATCGCGCCTTGACGGCAGCGATGTCGCGCGGCGTCATCGACAGCTCGTTCACCCCGAGTCCAGCGAGCAGCGCCGCACCGAACGGATCACCTGCAATGCCGCCGCACACGCCGACCCAGCGACCGTGCTTCGCCGCCCCCGCCACCGTCTGCGCGATCAGGCGCAGCACGGCGGGATGCAGGCTGTCCGCCTCGGCGGCGAGCTCGGGGTTCTGCCGGTCGATTGCGAGCGCGTACTGCGTCAGGTCGTTGGTGCCGATCGAAAGGAAATCGCACTGTGCGGCGAGCCGGTCCGCCGCGACCGCCGCCGCGGGCACCTCGATCATGATCCCCACCGGCAGCACCGGCGCGCCAAGCTCGGCGCGGATCCGCTCACAGGCGGCGCGAAGCCGGACGATCTCGCTCGCCGACGTCACCATCGGGAACATGACGGACACATCCCCGCCCGCCATCGCCGCGCGATAGATCGCCCGCAGCTGCGGCTCCAGAAGGTCAGTCCGGCGTAGCAGCAGCCGCGCCCCGCGCACGCCGAGAAAGGGGTTCTCCTCGCGCGGCAGGCCGAGATGCGCCACCTGCTTGTCGCCGCCGATATCGAGCGCGCGGATGATCAGGGGCCGTCCTTCCAACGCCGCGATCATCGCGCGGTAGACCGCCTCCTGCTCGTCCTCGTCCGGCGTCGCGCCGCGTTCGAGGAACAGGAACTCGGTGCGCATCAGCCCGACGCCCTCGCCGCCGGCCTCGAGGGCTGTCCGCACCTGGTCGGGCCGGTTGACATTGGCGGCAATCTCGATTCGGTGCCCATCCCGCGTCACCGCCGGCGCGCCGCGCTGCTGCGCCGCCTCCGCCTGCCGGGCGCGCATCGCCTCGCGCCAGGCGATCGCCGAGGCAATCGCCGGCTCCGGCGGATCGAGATAAAGCCGCCCCGCCGCGCCATCGAGAATCGCCATCTGGCCGGAGGCTGCTGCCAGCAGCGCGCCGCCGCCGGCAACCAGCGCCGGCAGGCCGAGCGTGCGGGCGAGGATGGCGGTGTGTGAGGTTGGCCCGCCCTGCGCCGTCGCCAGCCCGACCACAAGCGTCAGATCGAGCCCCGCAGTGTCCGAGGGCGACAGTTCCTCGGCGACGACGATGCACGGGGCCGCCGGCAGATCCCGCAGCGAGCCGGGCACGGCCGACGGATCAAGCAAGGCCAGCACACGCCGGCCGACATCCCGCAGATCGGCGGCCCGCCCAGCCAGCACCGGGTTGCCCAGCGCCGACAGGCTCGCCGCCATCCGCTCGATCGCCTGGTTCCACGCCCAAGCCGGGCCATGCCCCTCGACCATCAGCTGGCAGGTCAGAGTGATCAGGTCGCCGTCGTTCAGCAGCTCCGCCTGGGCGCGGAAAATCGCCGCATCCGCGGCGCCGAGCCGGCGGGCGGTATCGTCGACCAGGGCGGCAAGCTGCTGGCGCGTCGCCGCGAGTGCCGCCTCCAGCCGCGCCCCGCCCTCGGCCAGCGACACCGGCACATCGGCAATCTCCACCGCGCCGCCGGCGACGACATGCAGCCGGCCGATGGCGATGCCCGGACTGGCGCCGATACCCTCGATTGCCGCGAGAGGGCCGGGTGGCGTCCAACCCCGCGTCGCATCCGTGCCGCGCGCCGCCGCCTTCGCCGCATCCGCCACTTCCTGCGCGGTGAGGCTGTCCATCCGCGCGCGTAGCCGCGCCAGCCCGGCTGCGGCGTCATCCCCCTCGGCGGAAACCACCACACGGTCGCCGGCGCGCAGGCCAAGCTGCAGCAGCGCCACCAGGTTGCGCCCGTCTGCCACCTCGTCGCCATGCCGCACCTGTACTCTGAGGCCGCTCTGCCGCACCGCCTCCACCCAGGCAGTCGCCGGCCGCGCGTGGAGCCCGGCGGGATAGTCCACCACGAAGTCGAACCGGTGCGCCAGATCGGCCTCCGGCGCGGCCGGAGCGGCGCGCGGTGCCTCGCCCGCGAGGGCGGCGACGATCTCGTCCACGTCCTCCGCGACTGCCAGCGCGGCGAGTTTTTCTCCGTCCTGCATCAGCGCGGTAAGGCGGCGCAGGATGGCGATATGCGCGTCGCCCCGCGCAGCGATGGCGACGATGAGCCATGCCATCTGCCCCGTCCCCCATTCCACACCGCCCGGTACCTGCACCACTGCGATGCCGTCGCGCCGGACCATGTGCCGGTCCTCGCCCATCCCGTGCGGAATGACGACACCGTGACCAAGGAACGTGTTGGCGACCGCTTCACGGCGCAACATGCTCTGCGCATATCCCGGCTCGACGCAGCCGGACGCGATCAGCAACTGCGCGGCCTCCTCGATCGCCGCTGCCTTCGAGGCGGGCGAGGCGCCGAGCCTAACCCGGTCGCGGCGGAGCAGATCATTCTGCGTGGAGACTGGCATTGACGGCTTCCTCGTTTGCTGCGCGCCGGACTGAAAACGTTTTCATGTTTTTGTGTCAACAAAATTCTTGGATAGTCCGGAAAATTTTCGGTGACCTGCTGATTTTTCCTTGCGGAAACAGCCAGTTTCATGCTCAGTTTCTGAGAACGATTTCCAGAATTTTTCTCTGGCAGGCACGAAAGACAACGCCCCGATGGCCGTTAGTATCAAGGATGTGGCCCGTGCCGCAGGGGTTTCGCCCGCCACGGTCTCGCGCACGCTCGGCGGCGGCCCCGTCAGTGCGGCGCTGCGCGACAAGGTCGAGGAGGCGGTGCGCCGCACCGGCTACCGGCCCAACCTGTCCGCCCGCCGCCTTCGCTCGCAGGAGTCGCAGACGGTCGGGCTGATTGTCGCCGATATCTCGAACCCCTTCTTCACCGCCGTCGCCCGCGCCGTTGAGCACGCCGCCTACCGCGCCGGCCTGCGCGTCATCCTCTGCAATACCGACGAGAACCCCGAGAAGGAAGCGATGTATCTCCAGCTCATGGAGCAGGAGCGCGTCACCGGGGTGATCTTCGCGCCGACCCGCGCCTCGGTAGAGCGGCTCGACCAGGGTCCGCGCCCATCCTTTCCGATGGTGCTGATCGACCGCGCCGGCCGCGCCAGCGCGCAGGATGCCGTGGTGCTCGACAATTTCGCCGCCGGCTCGATGCTGGTCGAACACCTTGCCGGCCAGGGCTACCGGCGCATCGCCGGGCTGTTCGGCAATGCCAGCACCACCGGTGTGGAACGGCGCGACGGCTACGAGGCGGCGATGCTCCGCGCCGGGCTCTCGCCCTCGTCGCGCTTCATCGCCCCCAGCATCGAGGCTGCCGAGCAGGAAATCGCCCGCTGGTTCGCAAAGGGCAACCTGCCCGAGGCGGTGATCGCCAGCAATGGCCTGCTGCTGATGGGCGTGGTCCGCGCCCTGCGCGCCACCGGCCGGCGCATGCCGGAGGATCTCGCGATCGCCGGTTTCGACAATGAAAGCTGGACCGACCTCGTCGGTCCGGGCATCACCGTCATCGAACAGCCGGTGGCACAGATCGGCGAGGAGGCGATGCGCCTTCTGCTCGAAAGGCTCGATGCGCCCGAAGCCCCGGTGCGCAAGACCGTGCTCGGCGGGCGCTGCGTCATCCGCGGCTCAACCGCCCGCCGCGCTCTGGACGAAGCCGCCGAATAAGGCTTACGCCCGGCCCGTCAGCCGCATTTCGACCAGCCGCAATGCAGGCAGCTCAGGCAGCCCGCCTCGCGCACCAGCCCGGGCTGGCTGCATTTCGGGCAGAGCGCGCCGAGCGGGGTTGTGGCCGGCGCTTCCGCCACGCGCTGCTGGCTCGATGGCGGCACCAGGAACCCGGTCTCGACCATGTGCCGCTCGATCACGTCGCCGATCGCCGCGACCAGCGAGGGCACGTAGCGCCCGCCGCTCCACTGCCCGCCGCGCGGGTCGAACACCTGCTTCAGCTCCTCGGCCACGAAAGCGACCTCGCCGCCCCGGCGGAACACCGCCGAGATCATCCGCGTCAACGCCACCACCCAGGCGTAATGTTCGAGATTCTTCGAGTTGACGAACACCTCGAACGGCCGGCGCATCCCGTCCTGCTCGATGTCGTTGATCGTGACGTACATCGCGTGCTCGCTATCCGGCCAGCGCAGCTTGTAGGTGGCACCGATCAGCTTGTCGGCGCGCACCAGCAGCCCGGCGGCGGTGGTCGCGGGCGCGGCTACCGCCGGCTTTGCATCCGCGGGTGGTGCGACCTCCAGCACCGAGCCGGTCACCGCGTTCGGCCGATAGGTGGTGCAACCCTTGCAGCCGCTGCGGTAGGCGTCGAGATAGACCTCCTGGAAATCCTCGAAGCCGATATCCTCCGGCACGTTCACCGTCTTGGAGATCGCGCTGTCGACATGGCGCTGCACTGCCGCCTGCATCCGCACATGTTCGGCCGGCGTCAGCTCCTGCGCGGTGACGAAATGCGCGGGCAGCGGCGCCCCCTCGCCGAACTTCGCGCGGAACAGCCGCAGCGCGTAGTCGGTGACCTCCTCCTCGCGCCGGCTGCCATCGCGTTGCAGCACCTTGCGGGTATAGGCCAGGGCGAAGACCGGCTCGACCCCGCTCGACACGTTGTCCGACAGCAGCGAGATCGTCCCCGTCGGCGCGACCGAGGTAAGCAGCGCGTTGCGGATTCCGTGCGCGGCGATGGCGGCGCGGACATCCTCGTCGAGCCCGGCGATGGTCTCGCCGGCGAGGTATTGCGCGGCGTCGTAGAGCGGGAACGCGCCCTTCTCGGCGGCGAGTGCGGCGGAGGCGAGATAGGCGGCGCGCTCGATCTGCCGCGCCCAGTCGCCGGCCCGCGCGGCGGCCTCCGGCGTGCCGTAGCGGAGGCCGCACATCATCAGCGCATCGGCGAGCCCGGTCATGCCGAGGCCGACGCGCCGTTTGGCCACCGCCTCCTCGCGCTGCGCCTCCAGCGGGAAGCCGGAGGCGTCGATCGTGTCGTCCAGCATGCGGACCGCAATGGTGACGAGTTCGGCAAGCTCCGCCTCGTCGATCCGCGCGCCGGAGCCGAACGGATCGCGCACCAGCCGCGCGAGGTTGATCGAGCCGAGCAGGCAGGCGCCATAGGGCGGCAGCGGCTGCTCGCCGCAGGGATTGGTCGCGTGGATCGTCTCGCAGTAATAGAGGTTGTTGCGCTTGTTGATCCGGTCGATGAAGATCACGCCCGGCTCGGCGTAATCATAGGTCGCGCGGGTGATCGCCTCCCACAGCGCCCGCGCCTGCAGCGTGCGATAGACCTTGCCCTCGAACACGAGATCCCACGCCGCATCCGCCTCGACCGCGCGCATGAAATCGTCGGTGACGAGCACCGAGAGGTTGAAGTTGCGCAGCCGCCCAGGCTCGCGCTTGGCGGCAATGAAGGCCTCGATGTCGGGATGGTCGCAGCGCATTGTCGCCATCATCGCGCCGCGCCGCGCCCCGGCGGACATAATGGTGCGGCACATCGAATCCCACACATCCATGAACGAGAGCGGACCCGACGCATCGGCGCCGACCCCGCGCACCGCAGCGCCCTTGGGCCGGATCGAGGAGAAATCGTAGCCGATGCCGCCGCCCTGTTGCATGGTCAGCGCCGCCTCGCGCAGATGGGCGAAGATCCGGCCGAGATCGTCCTCGATGTCGCCCATCACGAAGCAGTTGAACAGCGTTACCCGCCGCGCCGTGCCGGCGCCGGAAATGATCCGCCCGGCGGGGACGAAGCGGAAATCGCGCAGCGCCTCGTAGAACGGCGCCTCCCAGCTTGAGGGCTCGCGCTCGGTTTCCGCCAGGGCGCGGGCGACACGCCGCCATGTGTCCTCGACGGTGCGGTCGACCGGCTCGCCGGCCTCGTCCTTCAGCCGGTATTTTGCATCCCAGATCTGCGCCGAGATCGGCGCCATCGTGTCGATCACGGAGGAAAGGGAAGCGGAAAAGTCTGCCGGGATATCCATGTCGATCACTCCGATCTGGCGTTCGGGCGCGCAAGCGGCGCCGACTCGGGCCGGCGCATCATACCAGTGCTGCGCCCCCCACCGCCACCTCGGCGCGGCTCACTTCCAGGGACGGGAGGCGGCGCGATAGTCCCGCCATGCCGGTTCCAGACGGCGTTTCGCCTTCCGCGCGCGGCGTGTCGCCCAGCGCCGCACAAGGGACGCCACAGGCACATCGTCAGCCGCAAGCTCTTCCGCAAGGTCATGCGCGACCCCGGCATCGTTGAACCGGCCGAGCTGGTCGAGCACCGCGGCGGCGGCGGCGCGGAAATCCCCGAGTGCGAGGCCGGGCGCCACACCCTCCAGCGCCTCGGCGGCGTAGTTCGCCCGCTTCAGCGCCTTGCGCAGCGCGTGCAACTCCTTGTCCGACAGGCGGGCGATCCGCCGCCCGCGCCGTCGCACCCGCCGGTCGAGCCGGCGGAGCAGTTCAGGCGCCAGCACGTCGATCGGCCGGCTCGTCGCGTCCGGCGCGATGATGGACGGCCCGGCTGCCCAGCGCGCGATGTCCCGGGCGAGATCGGCGCATTCCGACACCGCCCCGCTCGCTGCCAGACGCTCATGCGCCTGTCGCCGCGCCGCGTCCGACGCCGCGAGCACCGCCGCCGCCGCCGCCGCGTCCACCTCCCCCTTCATCGCCGCGGGGAAGGATCTCAGGCACGCCACGTCCCAGTCCCGCGCCGGGCTGTATGCGCGGCCGAGTTCGCGCAGCGCGGCGTCGAACCGCCGCCGTTCGGCGCGGTCGAGACAGGGGGCGAAAAGAGCGAGCACGCTGCGCAGCCGACGGATCGCCACCCGGCGCCGGTGCACCGATTCGACATCGTCCACATCGTCCCGGCCGAGCTCGGCGCAACGCGCGGCAACGATCCGCCGCCAGGCCGTGCGCGTCCGCAGCCGCGGCGGATGCGCCTTTGCCGCCGCGGCGGCATGCCGGGTTCCGCTCTCAGCCATCACATCCCTCCGCAGTCGCGGTTGGAACGCCTCACCACACCCTGCGCCCGGGCGATAAACGGCGTCAATGCATCAGAATGGCCGCGCCGAGGCTCGCCGCCGCCATCAGCGCCATGAACGCCACCAGCGGCGCGCCGGTCCTGAAGCGGGAATAGGCGCTGGCATAGATCGCCTGGAAGACGTGGTTCGAGCCGGTCGCGATCAGCACGGCTTCCATCTCCACCGGGTCCGGCGCCGCGCCCGCGCCATGCGTCGCGAGGCTGATGATGAACGGGTTGATGTCGGTCACGCCGACGATCCCGGCCAGGGTGTAGAGGCCGGAACTGCCATAGGCCCGCATCGTCACCGAGGCGAGGATGGAAACGACGACGAACAGCACCCCGAACGTCGCCGCCGTGCCGAGGCCGAGCGGGTTGGAGACATCGGCGATCGCCGGCGGCGCCGTCGCCGCGTGGTTGCGCAGGCGATACCAGACGAGTGCGATCAGCCCGCCGAGCGCGCCCACCCCGAGCATCCACGGCGCGAGCGATAGCGCCATCGCCGGATCGAACAGAAGGATCACCACGAGCAGGCGCGGATACATCACCGCATTCGCCAGCACGATGCCGCTCTGCGCCTCGACCACCGCCGCCGCCTCGGCGGCGGCGCGGCGGGCGAGCACCACGGTGGTCACGGTCGAGGAATAGATGCCGCCGAGAAAGGCGACCAAGAGCCCCGAGCCGCGCGGCACCACATAGCGACGCAGCAGATAGCTGGCATAGGAAATTGACGAGACCGCCACCATCGCGAGCCACGCCTCGTACGGGGTGACGCTGGTGATCGTCGTCACCGGCCGGTCGGGCAGCAGCGGCAGCACGAGGCCGGTGATCAGCAGGAATCGCCCGGCATTGACGATCTCGGCGAGGTCGATCCCGCGCGCCAGCGAATGCAGCGTCTCGCGCGCCGTCAGCAGCAGCGTCGCCGCGACGGTAAGCCCCACCGCCATCCAGAACGGCCCGGCCAGCGCCAGCGGGCCGATCAGGAAGGCGAGCACGTTCGACAGCGGTGCCATCAGCCCGACATTGCGCGAGCCGTCCGGGGCGAGTTCCTCCATGCCGCGCCAGTAATAGAGGCCGAGCCAGAGACCGAGCACGGCGAGCCCGACGCCGAGCAGCAGCGGCGGTGCGGGGTCCAGCGCGTAGAGCACGCCGCCAGCCAGCGCCAGCAGCGGGAAGCTGCGCACCCCGCCCGGCCTGCTTCTGCCAGCGCGGGCGTTGAAATCCTCGTAGGCCAGACCGAAGAAGAAGCCGAGCCCGACAAGGATGAGCCAGGCGGCAAACCCCGTATGCCCGAGGGCGATCATGCCCGCATCCGTCTTCATCCTGCCCGCGTCATCGCCGCACGCCCTCCGCTGCCACCGGTTTTGCCCCGGCGCGAGACATGTTACCGCAGCCGACGATGCGCCGCGCCCGCCCTTCGGGCAAGCCGGTCCGGCGCGCAACGGTTCACCCACGGGCAGAGGAGCAAGCGCCCATGAAGACCTACCGGATCGCCTCGATTCCCGGCGACGGCATCGGCCCCGAAGTGATCGGTGCCGGGCTCGACGTGCTCGACGCCCTCGCCCGCCGCGACGGCGGCTTCGCGCTCGACGTCAAGGCGTTCGACTACGGCTCGGATTACTACCGCCGCCACGGGGTGATGATGCCGGACGGCGCGCTGGAACGGCTGAAGGCGTTCGACGCAATCTATTTCGGCGCGGTCGGCGCGCCGGACATCGCCGACCATGTCACCCTCTGGGGTCTGCGCCTCGCGATCTGCCAGGGGTTCGACCAGTATGCCAATGTCCGCCCGACCCGGGTGCTGCGCGGCCTCGACTCGCCGCTGCGCGCCTGCGCCCCGGCGGATCTCGACTGGGTGATCGTGCGCGAGAACAGCGAGGGCGAATATGCCGGCCAGGGCGGCCGCTCGCATCGCGGCCACGCCGAGGAGGTCGCGACCGAGGTGGCGATCTTCACCCGCGCCGGCGTCGCGCGGATCATGCGCTTCGCCTTCGCCCTCGCCGCGTCGCGCCCGCGCAGGCACCTCACCGTCGTCACCAAGTCGAACGCGCAGCGCCACGGCATGGTGCTGTGGGACGAGGTCGCCGCCGAGACAGCGCGCGATTTCCCGGAGGTGACGTGGGACAAGATGCTGGTCGATGCGATGACCGTCCGCATGGTGCACGCCCCGGCGAGCATCGACACGGTGGTGGCGACCAACCTGCACGCCGACATCCTCTCCGACCTCGCCGCCGCACTCGCCGGCTCGATCGGCATTGCACCGACGGCGAACGTCAACCCGGAGCGGAACTACCCCTCGATGTTCGAGCCGATCCACGGCTCCGCCTTCGACATCACCGGCAAGGGCATCGCCAATCCGGTCGGCGCGTTCTGGACGGCGTCGCAGATGCTGGAGCATCTCGGCGAGGCGGATGCGGCGCGGCGGCTGATGGCGGCGGTGGAACGGGTGACCGCGGCCGGCATCCGCACCCGCGATCTCGGCGGCGATGCCACCACGGCCGAGGTAACGGCGGCGGTGATCGACGCGATCGAGGGCGGCAACGCATAGGCGCAGCGCAGCCTGCGCCCCTTGCGCCGGCCCCTTCCATGCGCAATTCGACTAGGTGTGTAACGAGCACGAGGAGCAGCAATGATCACCGGCAGCTTTCCGACCACCCGCCTGCGCCGCAACCGCCGCGATGGCTGGACGCGGCGCATGGTCGCCGAGACCACGCTGTCGGTGGACAATCTGATCTGGCCGATCTTCGTCCGCGCCGGCGATGGCGAGCCGACGCCGGTCGCCACCATGCCGGGTGTCGTGCGGGTCGGGCTCGACCGCCTCGCCGCCCATGTCGAGCCGGCGGCGCGGCTCGGCATTCCGGCCATCGCCCTGTTTCCCGCCACCCCGCCCGAGCTCAAGAACCCCGAGGGCACCGAGGCGCTGAACCCGGACAACCTGATCTGCCAGGCCGCCCGGCTGCTCAAGCGCGAATTCCCCGAGCTCGGCCTGATCGGCGATGTGGCGCTCGATCCCTATACCGATCACGGGCATGACGGCGTGCTGCGCGAGGGCTATGTCGCCAACGACGAATCGGTCGAGATCCTCGAACGCCAGGCGGTGAACCAGGCGCTCGCCGGGATCGACGTGATCGCGCCCTCGGACATGATGGACGGGCGGATCGGCAGCATCCGCGCCGCCCTCGATTCCGAGGGGCTGATCGACACGCGGATCATGAGCTACGCCGCCAAATACGCCTCCGCCTTCTACGGCCCGTTCCGCGAGGCGCTCGGCTCCAACGCGGCGCTGAAGGGCGACAAGAAGACCTACCAAATGGACCCCGCCAACACCGACGAGGCGCTGCGCGAGGTGGCGATGGACATCGACGAGGGCGCCGACATGGTGATGGTCAAGCCGGGCATGCCCTATCTCGACATCATCCGCCGCGTGCACGAGCGCTTCGCGGTGCCGACCTTCGCCTATCAGGTGAGCGGCGAATACGCGATGCTCGCCACCGCGATGGAACACGGGCTGCTCGACCGCGAGCGCGGCATTCTCGAAACGCTGATGGGCTTCCGCCGCGCCGGCGCCGCCGGGGTGCTCACCTATTTCGCGGTGGAAGCGGCAACCCTGCTGCGCCGGGGCTGAGCCGGCGATCACAGGTCGGGCGGCGCCAGGTGCGCGCCGCCCCCTCAACTCACATGCCGAGCGCGCGGCGATAGACGTCGATCAGCATTTCCTGCTCCTCGACCTCGGCCGGCTCCTGCTTGCGCAGGCGGATGAGCTGACGCAGCACCTTGACATCGAAGCCGGCCGATTTCGCCTCGGCATAGATGTCCTTGATGTCCGAGCCCAGCGCCTTGCGCTCCTCCTCGAGCCGCTCGATGCGCTCGACGATGCTGCGCAGCCGGTCGGCCGCGATATTGCCGTGGCTCGCATTGTCTTCCTGGGTCTCTGCCGCATCGAACGCCATCTGTGCTCCTCCGTCGGATCAGTCGGACGCGCGGGATAGAGCGCGCGCCCGCGCCGGTCAATGCCCCTGCCGGCTCGCGACCTCGAAGGCCGCCTTCTGCGCGTCGCTGGCCGGGGTCTGGTGGCGCGCCTGCCATTCCTTGTAGGGCATGCCGTACACGATTTCGCGCGCATCCGGATCGCTCAGCTCCAGGCCGCGCGCCTCCGCCGCCTCGCGGTACCAGCGCGAGAGGCAGTTCCGGCAGAAGCCGGCAAGGTTCATCATGTCGATATTCTGCACATCCGTCCGCTCGCGCAGATGCGCGACCAGACGTCGGAAAGCCGCTGCCTCGAGTTCGGTGCGGGTGGCATCGTCGAATCGGTCGTTGTCCATTGAAACGGTCTCCTTACGCGTGCGGCAGGTGGTCATCGCCGCGCATGTTTGCCATAGAGACGTTTATCACGACGCCGGTCACGGCGCGACACGATAACCCGGTCATCGGGACCTGGCAGGCGGACAGATTCAGAGGGGACCAGCATGGCATCCAGGCTGCGGCGTCATCGGCGCACGAAAATCGTTGCAACCATCGGGCCGGCAAGTTCGACGCCGGAGATACTGTCGCAGCTCTTCGAGACCGGCGCCGACGTGTTCCGGCTCAATTTCAGCCACGGCACGCATGAGGATCACCTTGCGCGCCTGCAGATGATCCGCGCGCTGGAGCGGAAGTTCGACCGGCCGATCGGCATCCTCGCCGACGTGCAGGGGCCGAAGCTGCGCGTCGGCCAGTTTCGCGGCGGACGCGTGCAGTTGCAGACCGGCGCCGAATTCCAGCTCGACCTCAACCCCGCCCCCGGCGATACCCGCCGCGTCAACCTGCCGCATCCCGAGATCATCGAGGCCGCCAGCATCGGCGCCACCCTGCTGCTCGATGACGGCAAGCTGCGCCTGCGGGTGCTGCGCAAGCGCGAGGACCACCTGCTGACCGAGGTCGTCACCGGCGGCCCGCTCTCCGACCGCAAGGGCGTCAACGTGCCCGACGTGGTGCTGCCGATCCCGGCGCTGACGAAGAAGGACCGCGCCGATCTCGCCTTCGCGCTCGAACACGGCATCGACTATATCGGCCTGTCCTTCGTCCAGCGCGCCGCCGACGTGCTGGAGGCGAAGGAGATCGCCGCCGGCCGCGCCCTGGTGATGACCAAGATGGAAAAGCCCCAGGCGCTCGACAATCTCGACGAGATCATGGACGCGACGGATGCCGTCATGGTCGCACGCGGCGATCTCGGCGTCGAACTGCCGCCCGAGGAAGTGCCGATCGTGCAGAAGCGCATCATCCGCGCCGCCCAGCAGCGCGGCCTGCCGGTGGTCGTCGCGACGCAGATGCTGGAGAGCATGATCTCCGCCCCCGCCCCCACCCGCGCCGAGGCATCGGACGTGGCGACCGCGGTGTTCGACGGCGCCGATGCGGTGATGCTCTCGGCCGAGAGTGCCGCCGGCCAGTATCCGCGCGAGGCGGTGAACATGATGGACCGCATCGTCGCCCGGGTGGAGCGGGACGATGATTGGCGGCGGACGATCGACGCCAAGCGGCCGGACCCCGAACCTTCCTCGGCCGATGCCATCGCCCGTGCCGCCGAACAGGTCGCGCACACGATCGGCGCGCGCGCCATCGTCGCCTTCACCAGTTCCGGCGCCAGCGCGCTGCGCGTCGCCCGCGAGCGGCCGGACTGCCCCGTGATCGGCCTGACACCCAGTCTGGACACCGCCCGCCGCCTCGCGGCGGTCTGGGGCGTGCATGCCGTGGTCACGCAGGATGTGGGCTCGATGACCGAGGCTGTCGCCCTTTCGGCGAAGGTCGCGCGGCAGGAGGGCTTCGCCCAGCCGGGCGAAGAAATCGTCGTCGTCGCCGGCGTCCCCTTCGGCCAGAGCGGCACGACCAACGCGCTGCGCGTGGCCAGGGTGTAACCCGCACGCCCCTTGCATTGCCGCCGTGCCCGGGCAAGACTGAAGCCTAGGGAGGACATCATATGATCGCGATTACCGTTCTGTATCCGAAGACCGCCACCTCGACCTTCGACACCACCTATTACCACGACAAGCACATGAAGCTGGTCGGCGACCGCTGGGGATCGATGGGCCTCAAGGGCGCCACCGTGCTGCATGGCGTCAACGGGCCGGATGGCGCGGCTCCGCCCTACGCCGTCATCACCACGCTCCAGTTCGAAAGCCTTGAGGCCTTCGGCAAGGCCGTGCAGGCGCATGGCCCCGAGGTGATGGGCGACATCGCCAACTTCACCAACGTCCAGCCGGTCCTGCAATTCAGCGAGATCGCCGCCTGACACGGAATTTAACCTGAACTTTCTTTACTTCCCGAGGCTTCCGGGCCTATCTGAAGGCGGTCGCGATCTTGTGCGGCCGCCTTTTGTTGTTCCGTTGGGAGGTTGCATGCGCCGGATCGCCCCGCTCCTGTTCGCCGCCGCGTTCATTACCGGCAATGCGTCCGCCTGCGTCACGCCGCAGAACCAGGAAGCGCTCGACATCATCGGCCTGAAAAGCACGCTGATGGTCTCGGCCCTCACCTGTGGCCAGCGCAGCCAGTACGATCAGTTCATGACGCGCTTTCATCCCTACATCCTGCGCGAGCAGCATGTTCTGGACGCTTATTTCCGGGCCCGGCACGGGCGCGCCTATCAGCATTACGAAGACAGCTACGTGACCAATCTCGCGAACGCGCAGTCCACTGCCGGCATCCATCAGGGTTCCGATTTCTGCGCCGCGAGCCAGCATTTGTTCGATCAGGTGCTCGGCCAGCCCGACCAGACGGCGCTGGTCACCTTCGCCCGCCAGAATCCGGCGGCGCAGCCGATCGTCGTGCTGACCTGCGGCATCGTCGAGTCGGACGAGTTCCGCCGGATGGAGCAATACACGCCGCGGCACTGATCCCAGCGTGACGACCCTCGCCAACGCGCCGAATTTCCGCGATGTAGGCCCGCTGCCACTGACCGGGGGCGGCACGCTGCGGCCGGGCCGGCTGTTCCGCTCCGGCCAGCTGTCCGGCCTCGACGAGGCCGACCTGAAGCGCCTCGAAGCGCTCGGCATCCGCCTGGTCTGCGACCTTCGCAGCAGCGGCGAACGCAAGCGCTTCGCCTCGCGCTGGCCCACACTCGCCCCGGCGCGGATCATCGAGATGCCTGCCAGCACCGATAGCGCCGCCGGCATGCAGACGCTGATCCTGCGCCTTGCCGGCCAACCCGGTGCGGCGGGCGCGCGGCGGGCGATGCTCGATCTCTATGCCAGCCTGCCCGCCCTGCTCGTCGCGACGATTTCCGCCGCGACAGAAGCGATGGCCAGCGGCTGGGGCGTGCCGGTCCTGCTGCACTGCCATGTCGGCAAGGACCGAACCGGCGTCGCCACCGCGCTGCTGCTCACCGCTCTCGGCGTGCGGCGGGAGGCGATCCTCGCCGATTATGAGGAAACCGGCCGGCGCATCGATATCGTCGAGGAAACCAGGCACATCGCGCGCAGCCTCAACAAGCTGCTCGGCCACACGGTCGATCCCGGCGCGCTCGACGCGCTCGGCCGGACCGATCCCGCCTATCTCGACAGCGCCTTCACCGCGATCGACCGGGATTGGGGCGGTATCGACGCCTACCTGGCCGCCTCCGGCATCACGACCAGCCGGCGCGAGCGCCTCGCGACCTTGTTCCACGCATGAAAAAACCCCGGCGTTTCCGCCGGGGTTTCCTGATCCGATCTGCAGGCCTTGCTCAGTGGAGGATGATTTCCACGCGGCGGTTCTGCGGCTCGCGAACATTCGGGCCGGTCGGCACCAGAAGGTGCGTCTCGCCATAGCCCTTGATCACGATGTCGTTCTTCGACACGCCATCCGCAACCAGCTGGGCCGCCACGTTGTGCGCGCGGCGCAGCGACAGCTTCATGTTGTAGGCCGGCGCACCCGAGGTATCGGTATAGCCGTTCACGTTCAGACGCGTCACCTTCGTGGTCTGCGACGCCTTCGCCGCCTCGGAGACGATCTGCTGCGCCCGCGGCGTCAGGTTCGCCTTGTCCCAGTTGAAGAACACCAGGTAAGTGCGGGCCGGAGCCGGCGCCGGAGCCGCAACCGGCGTCGGCGCGGGAGCCGCGGCCGGAGCCGGCGGCGCAGGCGGGAACAGCTCGTAGCGCAGGCCGACCATCAGCATATTATTGCCTTCGTCGCCCACCTTCATCGTCACCGGTGTAGCCCCGACGGTGGCGCGATAGTTGTCGCTGCCCATGGTGCGCATGTAGCGATATTCGACGGTGGCGGACAGGCCCGGCGCGGCCGGGATCGGGAAGGCCAGACCGGCGATCGCCTGGTAGGCGAAGGCGCCGGGCGTGCCGTTGAAGCGCGCGCCCGTCACGCCGGCGTTGCGCCACTGCAGCCACTGATAGCCGATGCCGGCACCGACATACGGATAGACATAGGGAACGCCGACATCGAAATCATACAGGGCGTTCGCCATGAAGCCGTATTTCTGCTCGGTGCCGGATACCACCGCCTGCGCGCCGTTCCCGTCGACCTTCGCGGCCTGATTGTGGAAATAGTCGCCCTCGAGTTCGACGCGGAAGCCGTTGCCGAAGCCGTAGCCGACCGAAGCCTCGCCGGTGAACCCGTTGTGGAAGAGGGTACGCGCCCCCGAGGCAAAATCCCCGTACGGCGTCGAGATGCTTTTCACCTTGCGGCTGCCCATGATGTTGTAGCCGAGGCCAAGGCTGACATAGGGGCCGGTGACCGGCTGAGCCATCGCCGCCGCCGGAACCAGGGCGGGAGCCGCGATGATCGTCGCCGCCAGAAGTGTCGTGCGCAATTTCATTTTCGTCTCTCCTCGTGCGCCGGAGCCTGTTTGCTGATCGAACGGTTAAGCTTCCGTCGACGGACATTTAGCATCGCCCCTGCCGATGCAGGAGGGCTTGAACGTTGACGCCCCGTATTTCCGGATTGGTGTTGCTCCAAAACCACAGACCGGAACGCGATGTGACAATATCACGACGTTTCCCAGATCCTTGGCCAATGACAGAAAAACCCCGGCGTTTCCGCCGGGGTTTCCTGATCCGATCCGCAGGCCTTGCTCAGTGGAGGATGATTTCCACGCGGCGGTTCTGCGGCTCGCGAACATTCGGGCCGGTCGGCACCAGAAGGTGCGTCTCGCCATAGCCCTTGATCACGATGTCGTTCTTCGACACGCCATCCGCAACCAGCTGGGCCGCCACGTTGTGCGCGCGGCGCAGCGACAGCTTCATGTTGTAGGCCGGCGCACCCGAGGTATCGGTATAGCCGTTCACGTTCAGACGCGTCACCTTCGTGGTCTGCGACGCCTTCGCCGCCTCGGAGACGATCTGCTGCGCCCGCGGCGTCAGGTTCGCCTTGTCCCAGTTGAAGAACACCAGGTAAGTGCGGGCCGGAGCCGGCGCCGGAGCCGCAACCGGCGTCGGCGCGGGAGCCGCGGCCGGAGCCGGCGGCGCAGGCGGGAACAGCTCGTAGCGCAGGCCGATCAGGAACGTGTGATTGCCCGACTGGCCGACATTGATCTGGGTATTCGGCACGGCACCGGTATCATTGTATTTCCGATTATGGACCAGCGACATGTACTGGTATTGCGCCGTTACCGCGAGCCCCGGAACCTGAGGCAGGTCATAGGCGACGCCGGCGCTGAGATCATAGGCCAGGCTGCCATACGTGCCGCCATAAACGTCGCCGGACGGGTCCGCCACCCCGATATGCTGGAACTTCTGCCACTGATACCCGAGGCCCGCGCCGATGAAGGGCACGAAATTGGTCCCGGTCGGGATGTCGTAATACCCGTTGACCATGAAGCCGTAGGTGTTGACCCCGCCATAGGCGCGGTTCTTGCCCTCGACATTGTCGTCGGCCTTCACGGCGTTGTTACGGAAGAAATTGGTGTCGAGCTCGACCCGGAACCCGTTGCCGAGGCCGTAGCCGACGCCGAGCTGCCCGGCATAATCGGGGCGAAACAGCAGATTGCCGCCCCGCGCCCCGTTCGGCTGGGCAAAATCGTATTTCTGGTTCTGCATCAGGTTGGTGCCGATGCCGAGATCGACATAGGGTCCGGTCACGGGCGGCGGATTCGCGGCCCGCGCCGCCTGCATGCCAAGCGCGAGCGCGGCAGCGCAGCACGCGGTGCAGAGGATCGAGCGATGGGTCATGTGGCCTCCATGCGGTTGTGTAATCGCTGGGAAGGTTGGTGCGGAATTATGTCGTTACAATGACGGATCCTGCCGGCGTGACCGCCGAAACGGTTAACAATCGGTCATTGCGATTTAAGTTACCAATCCGGAACGGACAAATATCCGCGATCAGCCAGCGGAACAACCGATGAGGCGGAATGTCACCGCAGCGTCACCCACCACGGTGGCGCCGGGCTCGGAGCGGATCAGCCAGCCGCGGAACAGGTCGGGGGCAGCCATGCCGTGCCGCACTGTCATGTATACCGCAGCGTCCGGCGGCATGTCGGCCGGGCGGACGACACAGGCGCCGATCGTCACCCGCAGCGCGCCTTCGGTGAAACTCGACCCGACGGGCGCGATGATCCGGTTCACCGCGCCATCGGCCTTCTCGAGCACATCGAGAATCGCGGCCTGGCGCGGATCCCAGATCGGCTTGACCTGTTTCGGCGGCGCAGGCGGCGTCGCCTGCGACCCTTTCGGGGTTGGGGGTCCTGCAAAGGCGCCGCCCTGGTCACCCGGCAAGGTGGGCGCGTTCGGCAGGTCCGGCGCCGGCAGCGCGCCATCCGGCATGGCTGGGCTCGGCGCCGAGGCGACGGGCGGAGCCTCCGGCACTGTCACCACCGATTGACCGGACTGCGCAAGTCCGCGGCCCGGCAGCGCCGCGAACATCGCGACCACCAGAACGACGGCGCCGGCGCGACGGAGGCTCATTTCGGGGCCGGTGCCGAAGTGCCGCCGCCGTTTGCCTTCGCTGTCGAGGTCGCCAGGTTTGCGGCGCTGAAGACGAACTTGCCGAGCAGCGATTCGATGTTGATGGCCGACTGCGTTGCGGTGATTGCCTGGCCGGGCTTCAACATGGTTTCGGAACCGCCGGGCGAGATCGAAAGATAATCGCTGCCCAGCAGCGACGCGCTCTCGATCGCCGCGCTGCTATCCTTCGGAATCTTGACGTCCGGCTGGATGCGGAACTGTACGATTGCGGCATAGGTCTGCGGGTCGAGCGAGGTGCGGGTCACCTCGCCGATCGTGACGCCGGCGATCTTGACCGGAGAGCCGACGGTGAGCGGACCGATGCTGCCGAAACTCGCGCGCAAGTCATATCCCGTGCCGCCGACGGTGCGCGTTCGCGACGCCGCATAGGCGAGAAAGACGGCGGCCGCGACGATCACGACCAGGCCCGCGATGATTTCCGATACCCGATTCTTCATCTCACCCTTTCCGGCTTCCGGCGCAGCAGCTTGCCGCTCAGCCTTCCGGCGTCCAGGATTCGTAATCGCCCGTGGCCATCCCCCGCGTGCCGCCGCGATAATCGTGGCCGCGCGGCCGGTAGGAACCAGGCGTTCCCGTCAGATTCGGCTGGTGCGGCTTCTGCCAGGGGCGGCGCGAAGCCTCGGAGAGCGGGGCGTCGGTCGTGAAATGCAGCCAGGCATGCCATTCAGGCGGCACCAGCGAGGCTTCCCGCGCGCCGCCGGCATAGATCACCCAGCGGCGCTTGCGGCCGTCGGGCCTGCTGGCCCTGCGTTCCTCGAAATAGCGATTGCCGAAACTGTCCTGCCCTACCATCAGGCCGTGGCGAAGCGTGTGCAACGTCAGCCCGGGATTGGCGATCAGCCGGCGCAGACCGCCGAGCGAAGCCAGCGTCGGAACCGTTGACGCATCTGCCGTATCACGGTGTTCGTTCATGCCGCCTGCTATACAGGAGACGGTCGGATCGGTCCATCCGCGCGCCGGCACATGTGCCCCCCGGCTTATCCACAAGATTTTGTGGCCGTGACCTGAATTTTCCACAAGATGACGCCGACCGCCGCTGGAAACCCCATGAGGAACACGTTAGGCTGAGGGCATGAGGAAGGATCCCGCCAGCAGGCATCGCCCGACACCGCACCGCGCGTGGCGCGGCATCCGGCTCAAACGGGTCGAGATCGGGATCGATCCCGATGCCGCACCCGAACCCGCCATCATTCCTGCCGACTGGAGCGATCAGGCCGCCGCCGGGCTGGTGGCGCTACGCGCCGATCGCTCGATGATCGGGGTCGACCAGGCGGCCGATGCCTGGATCGCGCCGCTTGCCGCCGCCGCGGAGCGTCTGGGTCGCGGCGAGGATGTCGCGTCCACGCTGCACCGGCTGGTCGCAACGCGCCGCGCCGCGCCGAGCCCTGGCATCTGGCAGGGCCGTGCCGAGCCGGTGCCTGGCTTCGTCTTCAACCTGCCGCAGTTCCTCGACGAGAGCGGCATGTTCGACGCTGCCGCGTTCGGCGAGGCGGTCGAACACGCGGTGCTCGCCCTCTCGCTGGCGCAACCTTCGGCCCAGCGCCTCGCACTCGGCATGGCCGACCTCGCCCTGCTGCTGGCGCGCCTCGATATCGATTACGCGAGCCCCACGGCGCGCGACGTGGCCGCGACGATCGGCGCGCTGCTCGCCGCCCATGCGGATATTGCCTCGGCCGGGCTGCTGGCGCGGGGCATCGCGCCGGGATGCGCCATCACGCCGGTTCCGGTTCCCGCCAGTTGCGCCCAGCCCGGCCTGCGCGCCGCCTTGCTCGACGCGCGCGAGCGGGCCCTGGCGTGCGGCCTGCGCCAGCATCGCAGCCTGACCGGGCTGCTGCCGCCGGGGCCGGTGGAGATGCTGCTCGACGTCGAGACGGTTGGGATCGCAGCACCGCTCTCGGCGCTGGACTCCGAGGGCGGGCTCGCCCGCTGGGCGCGGGCGCGGCTTGCCGCCTCCGGCCGTACGGCCGAGTCGGCGCTGGCCGCGAGCCTGGCCGGCGCCGATCCGTTCGGCGTGACCGATGCCGCCGGCATCGCCGCAATGCGCGAGGCCATCGCACCGGTCTGCGCCATCCTGCCCGAGGTGCCGTCCCTCCCCGCGCCGCGCGCGGCCTCCGCCGGGCGCGGCAAGCTGCCGGCGCGCCGCGGCGGCTACACCCAGAAGGTTTCGGTGGGCGGGCACCGGCTATTCCTGCGCACCGGTGAATATCCGGACGGGCGGCTGGGCGAGATCATGATCTCGCTACCGAAGGACTCCGCAACGCTGCGCGGCATGGCCGAGGCGTTCGCCGGCGCGGTCAGCATCGGGTTGCAGCATGGCGTGCCTCTGGATGAATTCGTCGATGAATTTGCCTTCACCCGCTTCGCGCCCGCCGGCGCGGTGGAAGGCGACGCAATGATCAGCCAGGCGACCTCGCTCCTCGACTATGTGTTCCGGCACCTGGCCGCGACCTATTCGCAGCGGCCCGATCTCGCGGCGCTCGACCTTGCCGACGATGCGGCTGGTGTCGATGCCGCCGCTCCGCTGCTGCCGCTGGACCTGCCGGAGACCGGAACCGGCCGGCCGAAGCGCCAGCGTCCCGTCCTGAAACTCGTGAGCTGATCCATGGATATACGCGCGCGCCTCGCCGAGAACGGCATAACCCTTCCGCCCGCGGCGAAGGCCGTGGCGAATTACGTGCCGGTGGTGGTCGCCGGTGGAATGGCGATCGTCAGCGGGCAGTTGCCGCTCGCGGGCGGCAAGCTCGTGGTGACGGGAAAGCTCGGCGACGGAGTGACGGTCGAGGACGGGACTGCGGCAGCGCGGGCCTGTTTTATCAACGTGCTCGCGCAGATCGAGGCGCATGTCGAGGGCGGACTCGATGCAGTTGCCCAGGTGGTGCGGCTCGGCGGGTTCATTGCGGCGACGGCGGATTTCGCCGAGCACGCGAAAGTGATGAACGGGGCATCGGACCTCGCGGTGGAGATTTTCGGCGAGGCGGGGCGGCATGCGCGCTCGACCGTGGGCGTCGCCTCGCTGCCGCTCAACGCGGCGGTCGAGGTCGAGGGGATGTTTTTGCTCCGCTGATTGCGCCGGGCCGCCCTTGCGCGTATGCCCCGGTTGCACTGCAAAAGGGGAGATCAGATGAGCGCCATCGCCGATATCACCGCACGGGAAATTCTCGACAGCCGCGGCAATCCGACCGTCGAGGTCGATGTCATCCTGGATTCGGGCGCGATGGGACGCGCCGCTGTGCCCTCCGGTGCCTCGACCGGGGCGCATGAGGCCGTCGAGTTGCGCGATGGTGAGCCGGCGCGGTTCGGCGGCAAGGGCGTGCAACGCGCGGTCGAGGCGGTCGAGGGCGAGATCTTCGATGCGATCGGCGGGATGGATGCCAGCGAGCAGGTCGCAATCGACGAGACAATGATCGATCTCGACGGGACGCCCAACAAGTCCCGCCTTGGGGCGAATGCGATTCTCGGCGTTTCGCTCGCCGTCGCCAAGGCGGCGGCGGACGAGATCGGGCTGCCGCTCTACCGCTATCTCGGCGGGGTCTATGCCCGCACCCTGCCGGTGCCGATGATGAACATCATCAATGGCGGCAAGCACGCGGACAACCCGATCGACATCCAGGAATTCATGATCCAGCCGGTGGGGGCCGCGAGCATCGCCGAGGCGGTGCGGATGGGCTCGGAAGTGTTCCAGGCGCTGAAGAAGATCCTGCACGATGCCGGGCACAACACCAATGTCGGTGATGAGGGCGGGTTCGCGCCTGGGCTGAAATCGGCCGAGGAGGCGCTGGGCTTCATGACGCGCGCCGTCGAGGCTGCTGGATACCGGGCCGGCGAGGACATTGCCTTCGCGCTCGATTGCGCGGCGACCGAATTCTACAAGGACGGCAGGTATCACCTTGAGGGCGAGGGCAAGGTGCTCGATGCCGGGGGGATGACCGACTATATCGCGGCACTGGCGAAGAGCTTTCCGATCATCTCGGTCGAGGATCCGCTTTCAGAGGATGACTGGGAGGGCTGGGCGCATTTCACAAGCACACTCGGCGGCGCCATGCAGGTGGTGGGCGACGATCTGTTCGTCACCAACCCGACACGGCTGCGGCGCGGGATCGCGGCGAAGTCGGCCAATTCGATCCTGATCAAGGTGAACCAGATCGGCACGCTGAGCGAGACGCTGGAAGCGGTGGAACTGGCGCAGCGGGCGGGGATGACGGCGGTGATCAGCCATCGTTCGGGCGAGACCGAGGATGCGACGATCGCCGATATCGCGGTGGCGACCAATGCCGGGCAGATCAAGACCGGGTCGCTGGCGCGGTCGGACCGGGTGGCGAAGTATAACCAGCTGATCCGCATCGAGGCGGAACTCGACATCGCGGGTCGCTTCGCCGGGCGGACCATTCTGCGCGGCTAAAGTATCATCCGATCAGATGGAATCATCTGATCGGATAAAGATGCTCAATTTATCAATTGGATGGAGCACTTTCCGATCCCGGAGGATCGGGAAGTGCTCTGGGCGCACCCGTTCAGTAATCGAACTGATAGGTCAGGCCGACCGATTCGCCGGGGCCGGTGGTGCCGCCGGTGCCGCTGTTCGACTGCACTTCGGTTTTCAGTTTCAGGCCCTTGTAGAGATTGATCTCGACTTTCGCGCCGGTGCCGCCGCCGGTCGCGGATTGCTGGGCACCGACATAGACGCCGGGGGCGACGTAACGGCCGGCATTGATCGTCGGCGCGCTGGTGCCGCCGCCGATCGAAAGCTGGTCGAGCCCAAGCGCACTGCGCAGTCCGCCCACCACATCCGGCCCGCCGCCGCCGATTCCTGCGAGTTCGGCCAGCGAGGCTGCGAGCGAAGCCGCCTGCAGCGCCGAGAGATTCTGCGTGCTGGAACCGTAGAGCAGATGCGCCAGCACCTCGTCCGATGGCAGCGAGGGTGAGCTGGAGAGGGTGATCTTCGGCGCGCTCGCCTCGCCGGTGAGCGCCAGGGTTGAGACGGTGCCGTCCGAGGCGGTGCCGCTCACCTCGAGGTCGATCACCGGCATCATGCCGTTGCCATTGAACCGGACGGTGCCACGGCTGAGGTTCAGCGTCTGGCCACCGAGATTGAAATAGCCGCGGATCAGGTGGAAGCCGCCCGTCGGCTGGGGCGAGGCGAGCGTGCCGCCGACATGCAGCCGCCCGCCGAGATTGGCGAACAGGCCCTTGCCGCGCACGAACACCTCGTTGCGGGCATCGACCGTGAGGTCGAGCGCCACGGGGGGCGCGGGCGCGGTGGGAGGCGGAGGGCGTGCGCCCTTGCGCCGGATATCGAGCTTGACCACCGAGGGCGGCAGGCCTTGCGGGATCTGAATATTCGCCGTCTCGATCGCGATGGTGCCGGCGAGCCTGGTGCCGGTGTCGATGTCGCCGGTGAGGCTGAGCGCGCCGCCGAGGCGCTCGGTCAGGATGTCGCTCGCGATCGGACTCGCGTGATGGAAGGCGATCCGCAGATCGACCGGCATCGGCTTCGCGAGGCCGAACGTGCCGGAACCGTCGATCGTGCCGACTCCGGCCTTGGCCGAGAGACGGTCGAGCCGGATGGTGCGGCCAGCAGCGGTGATCGTGGCGTCGATCGCCGACAGGTCGAGCCCGCTGGCAATGTTCTGCACCCGGCCGCCGGCAAGGGTGAGCGTGCCGGCGGCGCCTGGCGCGGCTAGCGTGCCGGTGACCCGGAGATCGGGTGTCAGGATGCCACCGACCACGGTGCCGCCGGCGGCGGTAAGCGGGTCGACCAGGCGGAGATCAGTACGGCCGTTCAGGGCGAGGTCGATCTTCCCCGCCGCCGAGAGCGGCGCAGTGCCAGCGAGTGTGAGGTCGGCCCGGTTGCCGAGGGCAAGGCGCGCGGTGCCGCGGACGCTCTGGCCGAGCAGGGTTTCATGGGCGGTGAGATCAGCCGGCGGCAGCGACGAGGCCGGGCCGGTGAGCAGGCGCATGGACTTCGCCGCAAGATCGACCGTGCCCCGCGGCGCGCGCGGCGTGCCGGTGAGACGGGCGCGGGCGGTGATGATGCCGGAGGCAGCGAGTTTCGGATCGGCCGCATGGAGCAAAGAGGCCGAGAGATTGTCGAGCCGGAACGACAGGTCCATCGGGCCAGTGAGCGCGAGCGGGGCGGTGCCGTCAAGGCTGAGGCGGGCGGAGCCGAGGGTTGCGGCAATGGTGCCGCGCAGGGCGTGGCCGCGCAGGGTCTCGCGGGCGGCGAGGGTTGCGCGCGGCAGCTTCGCGCCGGGGCCGGTGGCGAGGCCGAGCCCCCTGCCCTGCAGCGCGATCGTGCCGGTGGGGGCGGCGAGCGTGCCGGTGAGATGGGCGGTGGCGTCGAGCAGGCCGGTGGCGGCGAGTTTCGGATCGGCGGCGCGGGCGATGCCGGCGGGGAGGTTGGTGATTTTCGCGGCGAGGTCGAGCGACGGGCGGATCGTGCCGTCAGCGGTGATCCGCGCCGCACCGCCGAGGCCGCCCAGGGCCAAGGCGAGATGGCGGATCGAGGTGGTCGTACCGGCGCTGATGGTGGCCGGGCCAAGCAGGCGAGCGGTGACGCCGCGGGCGGCGGCGTCGAGTTTCGCTAGGCGGATGGTGCGGGTCTTGCCATCGAGCATGGCACCGAGATCGAGCTGCGCTGGCTTGCCGGCGAGGCGCGCGAAGCGGCCCGCGGCGGTGACGGCGAGCGCGGTCTCGCTGCCCTTGGCGGTGAGGGTGAGGTTGCCGGCTGCCGCCTTGGTATCGACGCCGGTGAGGGTCGCGGTGGCGTCGATCGCGGGGGTCTGGGCAAGATGGTCGATCGTTGCGTCGATCCGCGCGGCGCGGAGCGAGGCGGTCCTGCCGTCGGTCAGGTGGCTGGCGGTGAGCGCGATGGCAGCGGGCTGGCCGGATTTGTGGGTGAAATCGGCGGTGAACGCGCCGGCGAGCTTCATGTGCAGCAGCGGGGCGAGATCGGCGAGACGGGCCATGGCGAGGTGCATCGCGCCGTCCGGCAGCATCGCGCCCGGGGCGCGGGTGATGCGCCCCTGCCCGCGCAGCGATTTCCAGGACAGGGTCTTCAGGTCAAGATCGACCGCGCCGGCGGCGCTGCGGGCGAAGGCGGCGCTGAGCGAGAGCGGGGAATCGTAGAGCGAGCCAGTGCCCGTGAGGTTTCCCTGCGGCGCGCCGGGCAAATGGGTGGCGTCGATGGTGACATGGAACGGGCCGGATTTCACGCCCTTCGCGGTCACGAGACCGTCGACCGTACCGTGCAGGGCGAGATTGTCGGTCGGGCCGTCGATGGCGAGGTTTTCGGTGACGTGGCCGGCGAGTTGCGGATCGACCAGACCAATATCAGGCTGGATGAGCGTGCCCTTGAGGGCGACATGCAACCTTGTTGCGGTGCCGGCGAGTTTCACCTTCAGGGCGGCCATGTCGAGCGTCAGGCTGTGGATGGTGGTTTTGCCGCCGGCAAGGGTGAAATCGCCCGCGAGCATGGCGCGTTTGCCGACCAGGACGGGGACCGGTTTCGTCGCCTTCGTGATCTCGACCGTGTCGTCGAAGTGAAGTGTCGTGGCGCCGCGCTGATGCTTCGCGACGACGTGCAGGACGGTGCGGCCGCCGAGCGTCTGCTTGCCGAGGGCGGCATAGGGCGCGAGTTCGGGAATGGTGATGGTGAGATCGCCGCCGGGGGCGGTTTGCGAGAGGTCGACCGTGCCGGTGCCGCGCGCCTTGAGGTCGCCGAGGGCGCTGGCGAACCGGAGGGCGGCATGGTCGCGCGGACCGGCGATGGTCAGCGAGAGATCGACCGGCTTCTTCGCGAGATCGGGCTGGCTGGCGATGCCGGCGAAGGCGGCGATGGGGCCGCCAGGCGGTTCGTGGACGGTGAGATGCGCGTTCACCCTGTTGGCATCGAGGGTCGCGGCGAGGCGGTAGGTGCCGGGGCCGGCAAGTGAGGTGGCGTCAATCTCGGCGGCGATGGTCTCAAGCGACTTCGCCCGGGCGTGGCCCGTGATCTTCAGCGCCAGCGCGTGGCCGAGCACGGGTTTCGCGATGGCAAGGCGGCCGATTTCAAGATGGCCAAGAACCAGCGCGACTTTCGGGATGCCGCTCGCGGCGGATGGTTTCGGCTTCGGTTTCGCGGCCGCGGGGACCGGCTGGCGCAGGATGTCGATGCGCTTCGCGGTGAGGTCGCTGATGTCGATCATGCGGTGCAGGAGCGAAAATGGCGACCAGCGAAGGACGGCATCGTCGATCACGAGATACCGGCCTTTGCGGTCAGCGATCGCGATGCGCCGTGCCGCGATATATTTCGGGAAATGGCCGGCGAGGCCGGTGATCCTGACCGTGCCGCCGGAGAGCGCGTTGATTTCGTGCGTGGCGAAGTTGCGGCCGGCGCCGGTGTTCAGCGCGATGTCGAGCGCGAGGACGGCAAGGACCGGCAGGGCGATCAGGATGGCGACGATCCACAGGATGACTTTGAAGACCCGGCGCATCAGAAGGCCTGTCCGAGACCGATATAGACGGCGAAGGAGGAACTGCCGGGTGCGCGGTTGAGCGGGACGCCGACATCGACGCGCAGCGGGCCGATGCCGGTGTAGTAGAGCAGGCCGAGACCGGCACCGACGCGCAGCGTGCCGGTGAAGGGTGTGCCGTTGGCCGAGACCTGGCCGGCATCGATGAAGGGGGCGACGCCGAAATGCTTGCCGATGCGCTGACGGAATTCGGTCTCCAGTGCGTCGATCGCGGTGCCGCCCTCGGGAATGCCATCGGGGAAGAGCGGGCCGACGGTCTGGTAGGTGAAGCCGCGCACGGTGCCGGTGCCGCCGGCGTAGAAGCGCTGGTCGGGCGGAATCTGGAATTGCGAGGCGCCGAAGATGCGGCCGAGCACGCCGTGCAGCGCCAGCACGCCGCGGCCGGGAGCTTCGAGATTGATGTAGGTGCTGCCAGTAAGTTCGGTGATGACGAAGGGTTTTGCGCCGGCACCGAGGGCGAGCGTTGGGGTGACGTGCAGTGCGAGCTTCACACCGTGTGTGGGATTGAGGAGCGAATTCGCCGTGTTGTAGGACAGGGTCACGGGAAGCTGGAGCAGGCGGTAGGTACGGCTGACTCCCTGCTGGTTCACCTTCTCGAAAACGAAGCCGGCGCCGTAGTCGAGCGTCAGATGCGGGGCGAGCGGATGGGCGATGGCGGCGCTGCCAAGAAAGGCGGTGCGGCTGTAGGCGGGCAGGTATTGTTTCAGCGCCTCGATCGTGGCGACGAGCGACTGGCCGGGCCGGATGAAATCGGGCACGCGGTAGGTCGCCTTCGCATCGTAGCCAGGGGCGACGACGTAAGTATGCTTGCCGAAAGTCGCTGTCTGGCTGCGGCCGCTGCCGGCGATGCCGGTGGCGCCGAGTGACAAGGTGAGGCTCTGCGCCTCGCCGAACAGGTCGCGGTCGGTCCAGGAGACATTGGCATCGATGCCGAGATCGGAGGAATAGGAAGCCCCGAGGGCGACGGTGTGGCGCTTGCGCTCGCGCACCGTGAAGGTGACCGGCACCTGGCCGGCGGGACGCGGCGCGGCGGCCGTGCTGGCGGTGACGGAGGAAAACACGCCGAGGCCGAGCAACTGGTCGCGCGA
This sequence comes from Acidiphilium multivorum AIU301, assembly GCF_000202835.1. Taxonomy (NCBI): domain Bacteria; kingdom Pseudomonadati; phylum Pseudomonadota; class Alphaproteobacteria; order Acetobacterales; family Acidocellaceae; genus Acidiphilium; species Acidiphilium multivorum. Next base: position 219,519 of record NC_015186.1, on the reverse strand, counting down.
GGCGTCCAGCGCCTTCTGGCTGTAGCGCTGGCCAGGCTTGAGCGCGATGTGCCGCGCCATGAAGCGGCCGTTCATCCGTTGCATGCCGGTGAAGGTGATGCTGCCGACATCGACGCGCGGACCCATCGAGACCGGATAGGTGACAGAAAGCGTGTGCGTCGCGTCATCGGCCTCGGCCACGGGCGGGGAGACCTTCGCGAAGGCGTAACCAAGATTGCGCAGCCTCGTTTCCAGCCGGACGGCAGCGCCGACGAGGGGGGCTGCGGTGGCGGGTTCGCCCGGACTCACGCCGAGTGCGGCGGCGGCGGCGGGATCGGCGAGGCCGGGCGTGCTGACCGCGCCGACATGGTAGAGCGGGCCTTTCGCGATCGCCACGCGGACGCGCGCGGGCGGGCTGGCCGGCGCCTTGCGCAGCAGGTCGGGCAGGGCGGGATCGGACAGGGTATGGCCGTCGATCGTGATGGTCACCTTGCCGGAATCGTAGCCCTCGCTTTCCAGCACAGTGAGGAAAGTCTTGCGGTCGGCACGGGCACGGGCGATCAGCGCGAAGGGACCGACCTCGAGCTTGCGGCGCAGGGTTTCGAGGCTCGAGCTCTGGCGGATCAGCTTGTCGAGCGGCGCGTCGCCGGTGGGGACGAAGGTCACGTCGTAGGGTTGCGGATCGGCGGCGCGGACGGTGGGCACGGGGACCAGCGCGCCGGCGGCGACGGCAAGCCCCATGACATGCACAAAACCGGGCGGAATACGCGGAAAGCCGCGCTTCACGCTGCGAAATCGTCGCTCCTCCATCATTTCAGGAGATAGGGGCATGTGCATGGATGCGCCATGCCGCCAAAGGAACGACGAGACTCACGATCTCGTGATATCTCTCCGTCAGCCGCGCCGGGCCGGGGTGGCGTGCGGCGCGGTGAACCCGAGTGTCGCGAAGGTGGTTTTCATGTGCGCCGGCAGTTCCGCCTCGACGCTAAGCCGGCCGCCGCGCGGATGCGGCAGGACCAGGCGGCGGGCGTGCAGATGCAGCTGGCGGGGGAACCCCTCGGCGAAGGCGAGGTGCTCGCCATAGGGGGCATCGCCGAGGATCGGCGTGCCGATTGCGGCGCAATGGGCGCGCAACTGGTGGGTGCGGCCGGTGAGCGGATGCAGTTCGAGCCAGGAGAATTTCCGCCCGGCATGGTCGAGGGTGCGGTAGTCGGTGATTGCTTTCGCGGCATCCTCGTCGTCGCGGTCGGCGGGGCGGGTGCGCGCGCCCTGCGCGCCGCCGATGCGGGCGAGCGGCAGGTCGATCTGGCCTTCCATCGGGATCGGCAGGCCGACGACGATGGCCCAATAGGTCTTTTCCATGTCGCGGCCGCGGAAGGCCGCGGCGAGGCGGTTGGCGGCGAAGGCGTTGCGGGCGAGGACGAGCACGCCGGACGTGTCGCGGTCGAGCCGGTGGACGAGGCGGGGGCGTTCGGCGGCGTCGAAGCGGAGCGCGTCGAGCATGCCGTCGAGATGCCTGGCGATACCCTTGCCGCCCTGGGTGGCGAGGCCGGCGGGCTTGTCGATCACCAGCACGTCGGCATCGCGGTGCAGGATGCGGGCGTTCAGCTCCTTGACGTCCCATTCATTGGCCACGACCGTCTGGCGCGGTTTCGGCGCCGGGGTTTCGGGCACCGGCGGAATCCGCACCGCCTGGCCGGCGGCGAGATGGGTCGAGGCCTCGGCGCGCTTGCCGTCCACCCTCACCTGCCCGGTCCGGCAGAATTTCTGGATCGCCCCCTGGGTGAGGCCTGGATGCAGGCTACGAAGAAAGCGGTCGAGCCGCATGTCGGCCTGGTCGGGCCCAACGGTGACGATGCGGACGCTCATTCGCGGTCCTCCCTGAGTTTGGCCCAGTGCAGCAGGCGGCGCTTGATCTCCTGTTCGGCGCCGCGTCCGGCGGGGCGGTAGAAGGTTTCGCGGCTCATGCCGTCGGGGAAATAGGTCTGGCCGGAAAAGGCCTCTTCGCTGTCGTGGTCGTATTCGTAGCCGGCGCCGTAGCCGAGGTTTTTCATGAGCTTCGTGGGAGCGTTGAGGATATGGGCGGGCGGCATCAGGCTGCCGGTGGCCTGGGCGGCGCGGCGGGCGGCGCCGAAGGCACGGTAGGCGGCGTTCGATTTCGGAGCCGTCGCGAGGTAGAGCACGAGCTGGGCGATGGCAAGATCGCCCTCCGGGCTGCCGAGCCGCTCATAGGCCTCCCAGGCGGCGATGGCCTGGGTGAGCGCACCCGGATCGGCGAGGCCGATATCCTCGACGGCGAAGCGGGTCAGGCGGCGGGCGATGTAGCGCGGGTCCTCGCCGCCGGCGAGCATGCGGGCATACCAGTAGAGCGCGGCGTCGGGGTCGGAGCCGCGCATCGATTTGTGCAGGGCGGAAATGAGGTTGTAGTGCTCCTCGCGGTCGCGATCGTAGAGGGCGGCGCGGCGGGCGATGATGGTGGCGAGTGCCGCTTCGTCGAGCGGTGCCGACGGATTCGCGGCGAAGAGCTGCTCGGCCATGTTGAGGATGGCGCGGCCATCGCCATCCGCCATCGCACGGAGTGCCGCGCGGGCGGCATCGGTGAGGGCGAGCTTGCGCGCCGTCACGGCTTCGGCCCGGCGCAGCAGCTGTTCCAGCGCATCGTCGTCGAGGCGGCGGAGGACGAGGACCTGGCAGCGGGAGAGCAGCGCGCCGTTCAGCTCGAAGGACGGGTTTTCGGTGGTCGCGCCGACAAGCGTGATGGTGCCCTCTTCGACCACGGGCAGGAACCCGTCCTGCTGGGCGCGGTTGAAGCGGTGGATCTCGTCGACGAAGAGCAGCGTGCGCGCGCCGGTGCGGCGGCGGCGGGCGGCCTCCTCGAAGACGCGCTTGAGATCGGCGACACCGGAGAACACGGCGGAGATCTGGACGAAGACGAGGCCGGCGCGGTCGGCCAGCAGGCGGGCGATGGTCGTCTTGCCGACGCCGGGCGGGCCCCAGAGGATGAGCGAGGCGAGGCTGCCGCGTTCGAGCATGCGGGTGAGCGTGCCGTCCGGCCCGACGAGATGCGGCTGGCCGATCACCTCGGCGAGTTCGTGCGGGCGCAGGCGCTCGGCCAGCGGCACCGCGCCGCGCGGGGCGGATGTCTGCGCGGTCGCGGCCTCGCCGAAAAGATCGCCGTCGGGGGATGGGGTGCGGGCCATCGCGCCTCTATAGTTCAATCGCGCCGGTACAGCACGCGCAGCACGACGAACCAGTCATACCGCGGATCGACGATCGTGCCGTCGCGGTGCAGGAGGGTGCCGCTCGCGGTGAGCGGGACATGGGTAAGTGCCACCGTGTTGTCGACATTGCCGCCGATGACGGAAAGTTCCGACGGTGTGGCGGCGACGACGATGGCGCAATGTGCGGGAAAATATCCGCTGGTGGGAAGATCGGCATAAGTGATGTGGGCAGCGCTGGCGCGGCCGGCGCAGATGAGGTCACCGGGCGCGGGCGCGTGGGTTTCGGGATTTTCGGCGAGGAGTTCGGGATGTTTCGCGCCGTCATGGGCGGCACACCAGGCGGCGTCGATATAACGTGCATGGTCCGCCGCGTAGGGGAAGCGCGGGCCGGCACCGGCCATGCGCATGACATAGGAGATGAAGGCGGCGGACCAGGCGTAGCTTCCGTTCACCGCGCGGGGAAAGACGCGCCCCGCCGCGTCGTGCTTGCCGGTCCAGCGATCTTCGGGATGGCCAGCGTTCATGCCGATCCACCAGTAGAGCCCGACTTCCTGCCAGCCGGCATTGTCGCGCTCCTGCAGCGCGGGGGGCGATAACACGGGTTCGTCATCGGCGGGGCCGTCGATGACGGGGCTGCCCCAGTAGCGCCATTCGCCTTCGGCGATGCGGATGGCGGCACCGCGGGAGAACGCGGCATAGGGCTTGTTGGCGAAGGGCGGCGCGTGCGCGTCCGGCCGCGCCGCACAACCCGCCAGCGCGGCGAGGATCGCGACGAGACCGAGACGGCGAAGCGCCGCCGTGCTCACGCCGCCGTCTGCAGCGCCTGGTCGGGGAACATCGCGGCCAGTGCCCGCTCGTTCGCCGCACAGATGCCGCGCTCGGTGATGAGGCCGGAGACGAGGCGCGCGGGGGTAACGTCGAAGGCGGGGTTGGCGGCAGTGCTGTCCTTGGGGACGATGCGGACCGTCAGCATCGAACCGTCGAGCGCGCGGCCGGTGATGGTGGTGACCTCTGCCGGGGCGCGTTCCTCGATCGGGATCGAGCCGAGCCCATCGGCGATCGTCCAGTCGATCGTCGAGGAGGGCAGCGCCACGTAGAATGGCACGCCATTGTCGCGCGCGGCGAGCGCCTTCAGGTAGGTGCCGATCTTGTTGGCGACATCGCCGGCGCGGGTGACACGGTCGGTGCCGACGATGACCATGTCGACCTCGCCGCGCTGCATGAAATGGCCGCCGGCATTGTCGACGATCACCGTGTGCGGCACGCCATGCTTGCCGAGTTCCCAGGCGGTGAGCGAGAAACCCTGGTTGCGCGGGCGGGTTTCATCGACGAGGACGTGAACATCGATGCCGGCGTCGTGCGCCATGTAGATCGGCGCGAGCGCGGTGCCCCAGTCGACCGTCGCGATCCAGCCGGCATTGCAATGGGTGAGAATGTTGACGCGGCGGCGGCCCTGCGCGCGGGCGCGGATGAGGCCGAGACCGTGCTCGCCGATGGCGCGGTTGGTCGCCACATCCTCGTCGCAGATCGCGGCGGCCTCGGCATAAGCGGCATCGGCGCGCTCGGCGGGCGGATGCGCGGAGAGCGCGCGCTGCATCCGCATCAGCGCCCAGCGGAGATTGATCGCGGTCGGCCGCGTCGCGGCGAGCATGGGCACGACCGTCTCCAGCGCTTCGTCCGACGGATCGGCGCGCATGGCCAGTGCGACGCCATAGGCGGCGGTGGCGCCGATCAGCGGGGCGCCGCGCACGAGCATCGCGCTGATCGCATGCGCGATCTGCTCGGGCGTGGTCAGCCGGGGAATCTCGATGGCCCAAGGAAGCTTGGTCTGGTCGATGATCCGGACCGACCAGCGGTCGGCGTCGTCGACCCAGATCGAACGATAGGGCGTGCCGTCGATTTTCATCTCTCACCTCGAGTCTGCTTCTGCCGATCTGGCGCGAGGCGGGTTGCCGCGTCAATCGCCATGCACGCATGACGCGCTCATGCACGATGATTCCGCGCGCTTACGCGCGATGGTTTGGCGCGCTTACGCGCGACGATGCAGCGCACAGATGAGGGTGAAGAGGCGGCGGGCGGTGTCGAAATCGAGCAGCACCTTGCCGTCGAGCCGCGCCATCACGAGTTCGGCGCCCTCGTTGTGCAGGCCGCGACGGCCCATGTCGATCGCCTGGATGCGTGCCTCGCGGCCTTCAGCGACCGCGGTCGCGTAGCTGTCGAGCAGCATCTGGTAGTCGCGGATCATCGAGCGGAATGGGCCGGGTGCGAGGACGAGGGTTTGCAACGTTTCATCGGCCTCGTCGCGCACGTCGAAGACGAGGCGGCCATCCTGCACGGAAAGGTGAAGGATCGTGACGGCGTCGGGATGTGTGCCGAGGGCGAAACGGTTGTCAGCGGCTAGATCGGCGATCGCCTGGTTGCGGTCGGCCTCCTGCATCGGCGAGAGCGCGCCGCCGATATCCTCGTCGAGCACGACGCGACGCAGGCGGCCGCGGATTTCCGCCGCGCCGTCAGCCATTGCCCGGCGTCGCCCGGATTGCTGCAGGACGCAGGAGATTGACCTTGAGCATGATCGCAAGCGTCGCTCCCTTCACTGGCCGCAACAGCAGAAGAAGAAGAGCGAGCGCGAGCGGCACGAAGATGACGAGCGACTCCACCCAACTCATGCCGCCATCCTCGTCTGCCAGCACCATCGACAGGATCACGATGTGCAGGGCGATGACAAGCGTAAGATAGATTGGCGCGTCGTCGCACGGCACCCGGCCGAGCGGCGCGGCGCAGATCGGGCATTCGCGACGGACCCTGAGATATCCTTCAAAAGCGGAAACCTTGCCGCATGACGGGCAACGCATGCGGATGCCGCGACCGATGGCCGTGCGCCACCCCGGCATGGCAACCGCAGATCTCGTCCGCTGACGCGATGCGATCCAGTTGATCTCGGTGTCTTCGACCACGGCCGGCATTCCCACGGCAAGGTCTGGAACCATCTCCAGACGGCTGCATGATCGGACTGATCCGGCCGCGGCGCAAGTGTTTCGCGCAGTTGGTCCGACAGACGTGGCGCGCGCACGGAACCGGCACGATAATGCGCTCGACAGTCAAGGCGGATGCACGAAACGTGTTGCGCGGATGACGACAGAAAAAAAAATCGGTCAGTCTATGGAATTCGCGATGCTTTTTGTTGACATTTCACATTCATACGGTGGATAGCGGAAATTGCGTGCGCCGCGCGATTCGCGTCGCAATTCTGTCAATAGCCGATCGGTCAAATCGAGTATCGCACGCGAAAGGGAAGGACGGTCGCTGGCAGCGAACCAGCGAAGCCAGGCCTCGAAGCGAAGGACAGACTGCCGGCAGAATGATGAAGACCACGATGGCGTCAGTTGAGCTAACAACATATGGAGATCCTATCAAAGCTCCATCCCTGTCACAGCGCATGCTGTGGCATCGTGTTTTCCGGTTTTCGTTTCCATTTCGCATCCGGTCGATCGCGTCCCCTGTAACCCCGAGCGAAGGAGTAATCTCGTGACCAGACAAACCGAAGACCGCGCACAGGCCCTGGCCGTGCGCGCCAGCACAAAGACGGCCAAACCGAAGGCTGCTGCCAAGCCGGCGGCAAAAGCTGTGGCAGCGAAGCCTGCGGCGAAGGCAAAGCCGAAGGCGGTGCCTGCAAAAATGACGACAGTAAAGGCCGTCGCAAAGAAGCCGACGGCGACCAAGGCTGCCGCCAAGCCGCCCGCGAAGGCCGCGAAGCCGGCAGCGAAGACTGCCGCGCCGAAGGCCGCCGCAAAGCCGGCCACGAAAACAGCGACTGCGAAGGCTGCGCCGAAGAAGGCGGCCGCCGCCAAGGCCGCACCTGCCAAGACTCCGGCCAAGACCGCCGCGAAGGCAGCGCCGAAGAAGGCCGCCACCGCCAAGGCCGCGGCAAAGCCTGCAGCGAAGGCAACCGCCGTGAAGGCTGCACCGAAGAAGGCCTCCGCTGCGAAGTCCACTACGGCTGCCGCGCCGAAGGCGAAGCGGACCGCGGCAACGACCCGCAAGACAGCAAACGGGAAGCCGACCAGCGCCGCGCGGCCGACACCGACCCGCCGCACCGCGAAGCCTGTTGTCGCCAAGACGCCGGCACGGCGCACCCGCAAGAGCGCCGAACCGGCACCTGCGCCAGTGCCGACGGCGACGGAGGGTGGCGAGGGCAGCAACTGACGCCCTCGCTGGTCTTCAACCACGAAAGCACGGGTTCGCCCAAACGAGACCGCCGGCCAGGAACACTGACCGGCGGTTCGGCATTTACGGGTTCGCTGTCTCAGCCTTTCGGCGTTGGCGCCGACGGGACGGCTTTGCCGGACGGACAGGTATCCTTCAGGATGGTCAGCGCGGTCAGCTTGCCGTCCATCACAAAATTACCGAAATCGAGCCGCACGTCACGCGAGACGCCGTTGGTGAAATAGCGCATCTGCGTGCGGAAATCCGGTTCGTCATCTTTTTCGGTGCGCGGCCAGAAGCCGATATCGACGAGGGTCGAGGGCAGTTTTGACAGATGCGCGAAGCGGTCGTGATGCGCCGCCTGCCGCTCGAGAATGGCGACGAAGGTATGCTCGGCGCCATGGGTCGAGGTGCCATCGAACAGCGGCGGATCGATATAGGGCTTTCCGGCTTCGGCGGCCTCAAGGATCGCCCTGGTGTGGGCCATCGGGAACAGCGTGCCGGGCGGAAGCTTTTCGGTGCGGCCTTTCGGGACGAGATAGGTAACCTCCCCGCCTTTCGGCCCCATCACCGCAGTACCCTGATCCTGCACCTCCATCTTCTTGCCGTCGCCCTGGCGGAGCAGAAAGGTGAAGCGGTGGCCGTTCTTCGCTTCCCAGGTATCGTAGTCGCTGGTGGTGCGGCTCAGGGTGCCATCCTGGTTGCGGATCAGCAACGTCATCTTCTGGGTGACGGTATAGGCGTCGCAGGTATTGCGCACGTCGAATTCGAGGCGGCCGGTGGCGCCGGTGACGGAATGGCCGCGCACTTTCGAAAGGGCGAGCGTGTAGGTGGCATTCTGCCCGACAAGGTGGATCGGCGAGGCAGCGGCCGCAACGGCGGGGAGTGCCAGGGCGGCAAGCAGGGCTGCCGTGAGGACGGGTTTCATGGGCCGCGCTTCCGGCGGCCGCCGCGCCGCTTGTCGGGGTCGTATCCACCGCCGCCGGGGCCGAGCGGTTCGGGCGTGCGGTTGCGAGGCCTGCGCTGCGGTGACGAACTCGGTGCAGGCGGCGGCGTCAGCCCGAGTTCGAGCGCCTCGAGCCGCTTGATTTCGTCGCGCAGCCGCGCGGCTTCCTCGAATTCCAGATCGGCCGCGGCGTTACGCATGCGTTTCTCCAGTTCTGCGATGGTCGACTTCAGATCCTTGCCGACGAATTCGGTAGCGCCGCTGTCGCGGATCGGCGCGACGGTGACGTAATCCTGTTCATACACCGAATGCATGATCTCGCCGATCTGCTTTTTCACGCTTTGCGGCGTGATGCCGTGCGCCTCGTTCCACGCGGTCTGCTTGGCGCGGCGGCGCTCGGTTTCGTCGATCGCGTATTTGAGGCTGCGGGTCATCGTGTCGGCATAAAGGATGACCCGGCCATCGACATTGCGGGCGGCGCGGCCGATCGTCTGCACCAGCGAGGTCGCGGAGCGGAGGAAGCCCTCCTTGTCGGCATCGAGAATGGCGACGAGCATGCATTCGGGAATGTCGAGCCCCTCGCGCAGCAGGTTGATGCCGACCAGAACGTCATAGGCGCCGAGCCGGAGATCGCGGATGATCTCGATGCGTTCGAGCGTGTCGACATCCGAATGCAGGTAGCGCACGCGAACACCGTTTTCGGTGAGGTATTCGGTGAGGTCCTCGGCCATGCGCTTGGTGAGCGTGGTCACCAGCACGCGGCCGCCGGCCTGCGAGGTGGCGCGGCATTCGGCGAGAAGATCGTCCACCTGATGCTCGACGGGGCGGACATCGATGACGGGATCGACCAGGCCGGTCGGGCGGATAACCTGCTCGGCGAAGACGCCGCCTGTGCGCTCCATCTCCCACGGCCCAGGCGTGGCGGAGACGAACACGGTCTGCGGCCGGAAGCTCTCCCATTCCTCGAATTTCAGCGGCCGGTTGTCGATGCAGGAGGGCAGGCGGAAGCCGAATTCGGAGAGGATCGACTTGCGCGCGAAGTCACCCTTGAACATGCCGCCGATCTGCGGAACGGTGACATGGCTCTCATCGACGATGAGCAGCGCGTTATCGGGCAGGTATTCGAACAGGGTGGGCGGCGGATCGCCCGGATTGCGGCCGGAGAGATAGCGCGAATAGTTTTCGATTCCCTTGCAGGAACCTGTGGTTTCCATCATCTCGATGTCGAAGGTGGTGCGCTGCTGCAGCCGCTCGGCCTCGAGCAGCTTGCCAGTTTCGGTGAATTCGTGCAGCCGCTGCTGGAGTTCTACCTTGATCTTGCCAATCGCCTGGGTGAGTGTCGGGCGCGGGGTGACGTAGTGGCTGTTGGCGTAGATCGCGATGGCCGGCAGGTCGGTCACCTTCTCGCCGGTCAGCGGGTCGAATTCGGCGATGCTCTCGATCTCGTCGCCGAACAGGGTGACACGCCAGGCGCGGTCCTCGTACTGGCTCGGGAAGATGTCCACCGTTTCACCGCGCAGGCGGAAGGTGCCGCGCTGAAAAGCGGCGTCGTTGCGGCGGTATTGTAGTTCGACCAGCGCCTTGGCGAGACGGTCGCGGTCGATCGAGCCGCCGACTTCGAGGCGGACGACCATCTGGCTGTAGGTCTCGACCGAGCCGATGCCGTAGATGCAGGAGACGGAGGCAACGATGATGACATCGCCGCGCTCGAGCAGCGCCTGGGTGGCGGCGTGGCGCATGCGGTCGATCGCCTCGTTGATCTGCGCGTCCTTCTCTATGTAGGTGTCGGTGCGCGGGACATAGGCTTCGGGCTGGTAGTAATCGTAGTAGGAGACGAAGTATTCCACCGCGTTTTCCGGGAAGAACGACTTCATCTCGGCATAGAGCTGGGCGGCAAGGGTCTTGTTGGGGGCGAGGATCAGCGCCGGGCGCTGCACCTGCTCGATCACCTTCGCCATCGTGAAGGTCTTGCCAGAGCCGGTGACGCCGAGCAGGACCTGGTCGCGCTCGCCCTGCCGCACGCCGCGGACGAGATCGGCGATCGCGCCCGGCTGGTCGCCGGAGGGTTCGTATTCGGAGACGACGCGGAGCGGCTTGTGCATCGGCCGCGCCCCCTGGCGTTCGGGAATGAACGGGAGGCGGGGCGCGGCGATCGTGGCGGTCATGCGGGACGGGTCAGGCGGAGCGGAGCGGTCACGATTTCTTCTTGGGTTCGACGAGATGTTTCATCTCGTCCATCGCCTCGGAGAAGCGCTTGTTGAGGGTTTCCACTGCGTCGTGGCTGGAGCGCTGGATGAGGTCGCCAAGGTCGCGCATGTTGGCCACCGCGCTCTCATAGGCGTGCTTGAGCAGTTCGGCCTGTTGCGCCGCACGGTCCTGCGGGGTGGAAACGGAGGACAGGTTGCGGAGTTGTTCGGAGAGGTCGGCCATGGTTTTCTGCATGATCTCCATGTGCCGGCGCGCTACCGCCTGGGCCCCCTCGAGGGCGACGCGGTTGGCCTCCGACAGCGCCTCGAGATTGCGGCGATAGGCGGCGAGCACAACCTCCGCATCCGCCATCGCAGGGACCTTGATGGAACTGAACGCCTTGGTGAAGTCGAAATCCGGCATGAAGGCCGACATCGGGTTATGCTCGGCGCCATGCTTGGATTTGGGGGATTCGGCCATGGAATGACTCCTCTCATGGGGCTGTGGGGCAGTACTTTCTACCCCGCGCAAGTCTAGACCCGGCACTGTGAAATCGCGAGGGGCTATGCGTTGTCCGCCGCTTCGTCAGAAAGGTCAGGGTCGGGGGTGAACGGCGCGTCGCCGGCGGGATCGGCTGCCACCGGCGCGCGGGGGAGCCCAGCGAATTGCAGGGCGGCCTGCTCGGCACGCATCAGCGCGACATCGAGCGCGGCCATGGTGGCGGACAGGTCCTCGGACTCGTCGCGCAGCCAGGCGCGTAGCGTCCAGGCCCAGACGGCGAGCAGGCCGCGCTTGCGGATGGCGCCGCGCAAGCCGGCGGAGGAAATGCCCGCGCCTTCCAGCATCCAGCCCATCGCGGCGAGATTGGCGCGGGTGAGCCAGCAGGCGAGCAGCGGGTCCGTGGGGGCGTGGCGCATCAGGGCGATCACGCCGGCGCGATGCTGCTGAAGAAAGTCGATCCGGCGCATGATGAGATCGAACAATCGGTCGCGCACCGCTCCATCCGTCGCGGCCCCGTGAAGGGCGTGCATGTCGGCAAGGCGGCCGAAGCGGGCGAGGATCATGCCGGAGCAGGCGAAGCTGCGGCGGGCGCGGTCGAGATCCAGCCCGCCATGACGCGCGGCGGCGGCGACGGAGACGCGGCGCCACCCCTGTGCGGCGCCCAGCTCGAAGGCCGCCCTGACGAGATCCTGCTCGAAGCGTTCCGTGCTGCTCATGCATCGAGATGTAGGACGGCCGGGCGCCGCTGCCAACCGCCTTGCCCTTTCGTTGGGGCGCGCGGCTGCTCAGATCCGTTCGCTGATCGCGATGGCAGCGCGGCAGCCGGCGCGGATGGTGCCCGAGAGCAAACGGTAGAACGGCGCCTGCTCGGCCTCGTTGGCAAGGCCGATATCGCGGTGTTCCAGCTCCTCCTGGCGGAAGGTCTCGATCGTCGCGGAAAGCTCGGGCTCCGCATCGCCCAGGCGGTCGCGCTGGGCGGCGTAATGCGCATCGATGGTTTCCTCGACGGCGACGGTGCAGGCCATGGCAGCGCGCGGGCCCATCGCCGCGGTGGCGGCGCCGAGGGCGAAGCCGGCGATGCGCCAAAGCGGCAGCAGCGCCGTCGGGCGCACCCGGCGCTCGCCGATCAGGCGCGAGAACGTATCGAGATGGACCTGCTCCTGCGCCTTCATGTGGCGCAACGTGTCGCCGTGGCGCCCGCGGCCGAGCACGGCGAGCTGGCCGGCATAGATCTGCTTGGCACCGAACTCGCCGGCATGGTCAACCCGGATCATGCGGGCGATTTCCGCGCGCGGCGGACGATCGCCGGGGAGATAGTCGATGTCTTTGCTCATGCGTTGCTCCGTCTATCGCGGAAGATATGCGCACTTGCCGCCAGCGCCACCACCAGCGACCAGATCAGGTCCATCGTCGCGAAGGAGATCGGCAGGCCGGGGATGAGGAAGACCGGCGCGTCGCACGAGGCGGAAGGGCGGAGCGGCAGGTTGGCGCCGAAGGAGGGCGGCGGCGCGTTGCATTCCGGCAGCGGGCTCTTCCACCAGTGCTGCTCGGCGCCGACATGGACGAAGGCGATCGCCACGTTGACGAAGAGCGCCAGCGCGGCGAGGCCGATCAGCACTCGTGCCGGCAGGCGCGGCAGGATCGCCGCGAGAATGCCGAGGGCGGCGGCGATGCGCCAGGGCCAGCGCTCGATATAGCAGAGCGGGCATGGGATCATCCGCAGCACGTCCTGGGCGAAATAGGCGGTGCCGAGGGCGGCAAAAGCGGCAAGGGCGAGAAAGAGACCGTAACGCCGGTGCGATGTCATGCTGCGGATATGCCGGAGCGGTTGGCGGCGCGCAATGCGGCGGGGCGCAAGCCGGGCATCACGATCCGTGGCGCCGGTGGCCCCGCCAGGCGGGGTCATGCCTTCGGAAGTGCGGCGGCGGCGTCCATCACCGCCTTGGCGTGGCCGGGCACCTTCACGCCGCGCCATGCTTTCGCGATGCGGCCATCCGCCCCGACGAGGAAGGTCGAGCGGTCGATCCCCATGTATTTGCGGCCATACATCGACTTCTCGACCCAAGCGCCGAAGGCCTCGACCACGGCACCGGATTCGTCGGAGGCGAGCGGGAAGGCGAGATTGTATTTGGCGGCGAATTTCTCCAGCGCCGGCATCTTGTCCTTCGAGACGCCGATGACGTCGATACCGATGCCGCCGAGCACCGGCAGCGCCTCCTGGAAGGCGCAGGCCTCCTTGGTGCAGCCGGGCGTGTCGGCCTTCGGATAGAAATAGAGAATGAAGGGCCTGCCCTTGTATCCGGCCCGCGAAACGGTGCGCCCGCCGGTCGCGGGCAGGGTGAAATCCGGCGCCTGGTCGCCTTCGGCAACGCTCATGCTGTGTCTCCTCGTGGATTGGTGATGCCGCGCGGATCGCCGAGATGGCGCACGAAGGACGTGCGGACGACGGCGGCCTGCGCCTCCATCGTGGCGATGATCCCGTCGAAATCAAGCGCGCCGGCGGCGGCGAGAATGGGGGCAAGGGCGGATTTCGGAGAGTCCGGGCGGGGATCGGCGAGGCCGGTGATGCGGCGCATGGCCTGCACGGCGCGATACCAGCGGTCTGCCGCCGCGAGCGCGCCGGCCTCGGCGGGGTCGAGCGCGCCGCAGGCCTCAAGTTCCGCCAGCGCCTCGGCGGTGCGCTGGCGGAACCGCGAGGGCGCGCCGCGGAAATGGACGAGTTGCAGCGCCTCGGCGATGAAGCCGAGCTCCATCATGCCGCCGGCGCGGTGCTTGAGGTCGAACGGGCCGGCGGGCGGCGCATCGCGCGCGAGGCGGGCGCGCATCGCCACCGTGTCGGCGCACGTGGTCGCGGGCGGGATATCGCGCGCAAGGGCGGCGCGGATTTCGGCATCGACCACCGGCGCGAAGCCGCGAGTGGCGGCGAGCACGCGCGCACGGGTCAGCGCCAGGCGTTCCCACGTCCAGGCTTCCTCGGCGTGGTAGCGGCGGAAGGCGGCGAGCGAGACGGCGACCGGCCCCTTGTTGCCGGAGGGGCGGAGCCGCATGTCGACCGCGTAGATCGCCCCCTCGGCACCGGGAGCGGTGATGGCAGCGACCAGCGCATGGGCGAGACGCAGGAAATACTGGCTGGGCGGCAGGCGGGCGGCGGCGGCTTCGGGCGGGTGGTCGTAGATCAGCATCAGGTCGAGATCGGAGCCGGGCTGCATCTCGCGTGCGCCGACGCGGCCGAGGGCGACGATGGCGAAGCGCCCGCCCCGCACCCGGCCGTGGCGGGCGGCGAAATCGGCCATCACCCGCGGCAGCAGCGCGGCCAGCGCGGCATCGGCGAGGTCGGTGCGCCAGAGCGAGGCCTGGTCGGCGCCGATGCGGCGCTCCAGCGTCGCGACCGCGAGGTGGAATTCCTCGCGCCGGACGAAGCGGCGCAGCGTGTCGAGCGCGGTTTCGAGATCGGCGGCGTCGCGCAGCAGGCGGCGCAGCGCCGGGCCGGGGCGGGTGAAGCGGGCAACCGGGGCGAGCAGCGCATCGAGCGCGCCGGGATGGCTGGCGAGATGGTCGGCGAGCGGCGGGGCAGCGCCGAGGACGGTCGCCAGCCGGTCGAGCAGTGCGGGGTTGTGCTGAAACAGCGAGAGCAGGCTGACGCCGGCGCTCTGGCGTTCCAGCATCCGGTCGAACCGGCGGAAGGCGAGATCGGGGTCGGTCTGGCGGCCGAGGGCGCGCAGGAGCGCGGGCATGATCGAATCGAGCAGTTCGCGGGCGCGGGCGGTGCGCAGCGCTGGCAGCGTGCCGTTGCGCCAGAGGCGGAGCCTGACCGCGAGATGTTGCGGATCGGCGAAGCCGAGCGACTGCGCCTGGCCGGCGAACGCGTCGGGAGCGGCGCCGGACTCGCCGGGATCGGGCGCGCCGTCTTTGCCACTGCCGGGATCGGTATCGAAAAAATCGGCGAAGATGGCGTTCACTGTCTCGCAGACCGCATCGAGCCATGCTGCGAAGCGCGCGGCATCTGGCATGTTCATGAAGGTGGCGAAGCGGGCGAGGCCGGCCTCGGTTTCGGGCAGGGTATGGGTCTGGCGGTCCTCGACCATCTGTAACCGGTGCTCGACCTGGCGGAGCGCGCGATAGGCGGCGGCGAGGTCGCGCGCGGCGGCGCGCGGCAGATGGCCGGCGGCGGCGAGCGCGCGCAGGGCCGGCAGCGTCGCCGGGATGCGCAGCGCCGGCTCGTGCCCGCCCCAGACCAGTTCCAGCGTCTGCACGATGAACTCGATCTCGCGGATGCCGCCGCGGCCGAGCTTGACGTCGCGCCCGGCGATGCGGCCCGGAGCGTCGCGCCGGCGCTGGTCGATCCGCCGCTTCATTCCGTGGATTTCGGCGACGGCGGCAAAATCGAGATTGCGGCGCCAGATGAAGGGGCGAATCTGCTCGAGGAAGGATGCGCCGAAATCGCGGTCACCGGCGACCGGCCTTGCCTTGGAAAACGCGGCGCGCTCCCAGGTGCGGCCCTGGCTTTCGTAGTAGCTGAGCGCGGCGGCGAGGCTGACGACCGGCGGGGTGGCGGCGGGGTCGGGGCGCAGGCGCAGATCGACGCGGAAGACCATGCCATCCGCATCGCGCTCGGTGAGCAGCGGAACGAGATCGCGCGCGAGGCGCGCCATGGCGGATTGCGAATCGTCCCGGTAAACGGAAGATGAAGGATCGAACAGCAGCACGAGGTCGATATCGCTCGAATAGTTCAGCTCGCGCGCGCCGAGCTTGCCCATGCCCAGCACGGCGAAGCGGCTAGCCCGTTCGGGGTCGGCCGGATCGGGCAGGCTTATGGTGCCGCGCTCGTGCAGATGACGCAGCAGATGGCGCAGTGCGAGGCCGATGCTGGCATCCGCAAGGTCGGACAGCGCGGCGGTGACCTGCTCGACGCCCCAGGCGCCCGACAGGTCGGCCAGCGCGATGGCCAGTGCTGCGCGGCGCTTGACCTCGCGCAGGATGCGGCCGATCGCGGCGCGGGTGGCGAGCGGGTCGGCTTCGCGCAGCAGGGCCAGCGCCTCGTCCATCACCGGGCCGGCGCCCTCGGCGAGCACGCGCGGCGGAATATCGGACTCGCGCAGGGCGAGATTGGCGAGATGCGGGGCATTGCCGCCGAGACAGTCGAGCAGGGCGCGGCCCGGCGCCGCATCGGCGAAGCGCCGCGCGGCGGCGCCGATGGCGGCGAAATCCGCGACGAACGACGCGGCGGCCCGCGTGTCGGCGGGGGGCGGAAATCCGGAAGCCAGCGCCAGGAACTCGTTCATGCCGCCGGAAGTGTTCGATGAGGCGGCGGCTGCGTCAAGCCGGGCGGGTCGCCGGGCATGTCGGGCACCACGGCGCGCGGCTGGCGGGCACGCTTGTGCTGGTCGCGCTGCTGCTGCTGGGGGGCGCGGCCTGGCGGCTCGGCCAGGGGCCGGTGGACCTGCCGCCACTCGCCGCGCGGATCGGGGCGGCGGTAAGTGCCGCCGAGCCGGGGCTGACGGTCACGGTTGGGCGGGCCGGGCTGGCCTGGGAAGGGTTCCGGCGCGGCGGCGCGCCGATCGACCTGCGTCTCGCCGACATCGCTATCCGCAACCGCTCGGGGGTCGTCGCGGCGCGGATCTCGACGCTGCGGGTGACGCTGTCGCTCGCGGCACTGATCAAGGGCGCGATCACGCCGATCCGGATCATCGCGCATGATCCCGCCATCGTGCTGCGCCCCGCGCTACAGGCGCCCGGCGGGCTGGCCGCGCCGCCCGAGGCGGTGGGCGAACTGCTCGCGCTGATTTCTCAATCGCCGCGCACCGGCTTGCTCGATCTTTCGGCGCTCCGGGCGATCCGCATTGCCGACGCGCATGTGGCAATCGAGCCCGTCGGCGCGCTACCGGAGCTGGTGGCGACCGATGGCGCGCTGGTCTTTACCCGCCATCCGGGCGGGCGGATGGGGGGGGCTGCAAGCGCCGATTTCCACAATGGCGGCGAGGTGATCCCGCTCGGCCTGACGATCGCGGGGAATGCCGGCGCGGGACGGGTGACCGCATTGCTCGGCCCGTTCGATCCGGGGCGGCTGATGAAACCCGGCAGCCCGTTCACCGCGGTCGACCTGCCGGTGATGCTGGCGGCATCGTGGCCGGTGGGCCGGTTCACGACACCGGAGCTCGATCTCGGCGTCAGCGCAGCCGCCGGCGGCATTGCGGCGGGTACCGGGCAGGTACCGATCGCCGGCCTGCAGGCCCACGCGGTGGCGACGCGGAATGAGGTATTGCTGTCGGATGCGCGCATCGATCTTGCTGGACCGAACGGGACAGCGGGACCGGCGGTGCGGCTGCGGGGGCGGATCGCGCTGCGCGGCGCCCTGCCCGCCGCGATCGATGCGACGGTCGATCAGGTTTCGGCGACCGACCTGACGCGCTACTGGCCGCAGGGCCTGCTGCGCGACGCGCGGCACTATGTCACCCGGCACATCAAGGCGGGAGTGGCGCGGGACGGGCGGTTCCATGCTGTCTTCGACCTCGCGACCGGAAAACTGGCGCCGGGGGCGGTGACGGGCGAGTTCGCGGCCAGCGGCGTGACGCTCGACTGGTTTCCAGGTGCGCCGGCGATGACGGCCCTTGCCGGTAAACTGCATTTCGCAGCCGATGATTCGCTCGACATCGATGCGACCGCGGGGCGGCTCGACGGTCTCGCACTGCGTGGGAACATGCGGATCACCACGCTCAGCCGGCACGACCAGACGGCAACCATCGACGCCCATGCCACAGGCGGGCTGGCCGACGCGCTGGGCCTGCTGCGCAAGCCGCCGCTACGGCTGAAGACGACCGCCCTGAAGCTCGACCGGGCAACGGGACAAATGGCGGCGACGATCCATGCGAGCGTGCCGCTGAAGCGCCGGCTGGCGCTCGCGGATATCGCGATCAGGGCCGATGCGGCTCTGACCGCCGTACATCTGCCGCTGCCGTTCGCGGGACTGGCGCTCGAAGACGGCAGCGCGGCGCTGGAGGTCGATCCACACCATCTCGCCCTGCATGGCAACGGGCGCGTTGCGGCGACCGCGACGCGCTTCACGGCGGCGATGACGCTGCCTGGCGGGCCGCTCACGCTCGAGGCCAAGGCCAACGCCACACGTCTGGCTTTGGCGCGGATGGGCCTGCCGGTCGCCGCCTGGCGGTCGGGGGCGGCGCCGCTGACGGTGACCTATCGCGACCAGGCGGGCGGCGGTGTGTTGGAAATCGGCGCCGACCTGACCGGCGCGACGTTGGCCGCTCCCGCGTTCGGCTGGCACAAGGCGGCGGGGCAACCCGGCCGGGCGACGTTGCGGATCGGGTTGAGCGGTGGCGGCCCGTTCGGCGGGCTGGAAGCGGCGCATGTGGAGGCGCCGGGGCTGCTGTTCGACGGCGTGCGGCGGGCGGGGCGCTTCGCCGTTGCCATGGCACGGCTCGGCCAGTTGCGGGCGCGCGGCTCGGTGGCGCCGCCGGCCCGGCTCGGCGCGCCCTGGCGGATTTCGCTCTCCGGCGGAACGCTGGATCTTTCCGCGCTGATCGCGCAAGCCCGTGCGCAAGCCGGCACGGCGGCGGCCGCGCCGCGCCCGGCATCCGGCCCGGTCTGGGCGTTGAATGGAACGTTCGCCCAGTTGCGGCTGCACGCCGCGCCAGCGCCGTTACTCGGCGCGACGCAACTCGCCGCGACCGGGGATGGCGACCGCCTCACCGGGCTCGAGGCGACACTGGTCCAGGGGCCGCGGCAAACCGGGCGGCTGACCTATCGCCGCGCCGGCGGGGTGACGCGGATCCGCCTCGACGCGCCGGACGCGGGGGCGCTGCTGGCGGCGACGGGTGCTACCGGAGGTGTGAACGGCGGCACGCTCACGCTCGATGCAACACGGCAGGGGGGTCTTACGAAAGGGCGCCTCGGCATCGACGATTTCCGCCTGACCGAGGTGCCGGTGATGGCAAAGGTGCTGCAGGCGCTGACCATCTACGGCATGCCGGCGGCGACCTCCGGGCCGGGACTCGCCTTCACCCGGCTGGTGGCGCCGTTCACCATGTCCGGCGAGGTGGTGACGCTCGGCGGGGCGCGGGCATGGTCGCCCTCGCTCGGCTTCACCACCACGGGGCAGATCGACCTTGCGCGGAAGCGCTACGACCTGTCCGGGACGATCGTTCCCGCCTATGCGCTGAACACCCTGCCCGGCCGGATTCCGCTGATCGGCCGGCTGTTCAGCCCGGAGAAAGGCGGCGGGCTGTTCGCCGCGCGCTATACCGTGGTCGGGCCATTTGGCGCACCAAGGGTCGTGGTCAATCCGGTTTCTGCACTGGCGCCGGGATTCATCCGCGACCTGTTCGGCATCGGGCCGCCGGAAGCACCGGCGAAACCATGACGCAAACGTCAGGAAGCGTCCGCAAAGATTGACTTGCCGAACGACGCCCCATAGATCATCCAGCAAACGACAGCGACGCGAAACGCCAAACCTGTGGAGTGACCATGAAGCTGCTGGTGCCTGTAAAGCGTGTGGTTGATTACAATGTGAAGGTCCGGGTGAAATCGGATGGCAGCGGGGTCGAGCTTGCCGGCGTGAAGATGTCGATGAACCCGTTCGACGAAATCGCGGTTGAGGAGGCGGTGCGGCTCAAGGAAAAGGGCGTGGCAACCGAGATCGTCGCGGTGTCGATGGGGGTGAGCGCCTGCCAGGAGACGATCCGCACGGCGCTGGCGATGGGGGCCGACCGGGGCATCCTGGTCGAGACCGAGGCCGAGCTGCAGCCGCTGGCGGTGGCGAAGATGCTCAAGGCGCTGGTGACGCGCGAGCAGGCCGACCTCGTGATCATGGGCAAGCAGGCGATCGACGACGACATGAACGCCACCGGCCAGATGCTCGCCGCTCTGCTCGGCTGGCCGCAGGGCACCTTCGCCAGCAAGGTCGCGATCGCCGACGGCACGGTGACGGTGACGCGTGAGGTGGATGGCGGGCTGGAAACGGTCGCGCTGAAGCTGCCGGCGGTGGTTACGGCGGATCTGCGGCTGAACGAGCCGCGCTACGCCTCGCTGCCGAACATCATGAAAGCGCGCAAGAAGCCGATCGAGACGGTGAAGCCGGAAGATCTCGGCGTCGACCCGGCGCCACGGCTGACCACGCTGAAGGTGGCCGAGCCGCCGCAGCGCAAGGCAGGGGTCAAGGTCGGCTCGGTGGCCGAACTCGTCGAGAAACTGCGCAACGAAGCGAAGGTGATCTGATCATGGCAGAGGTTCTGGTTCTCATCGAGCACGACGGCGCGCATGTGAAGCAGCCGGCGCGCAGCGCGGTTGCGGCGGCGGCGAAGCTCGGCACGGTGCATGCGCTGGTCGCTGGCGAAAACGTGGGGGGCGCAGCGCAGGAAGCCGCTGCGATCGCCGGGGTGGACAAGGTGCTGGTCGCGGACAGCAAGGCGCTGGCGCACGCGCTGGCCGAGCCGCTGGCCGACCTGATCGTGAAACTCGCCGGCAATTACACGCATGTCCTCGCCACCTCCACCGCGACCGGCAAGAACGTGATGCCCCGCGCCGCAGCCCTGCTCGACGTGCAGCCGATCAGCGACATCGCCGGGGTGGTGGATGCCGACACCTTCGTCCGCCCGATCTATGCCGGCAACGCGATGGCAACGGTGAAATCCGCCGACACGAAGAAGCTCATCACCGTGCGCGCGGCGAGCTTCGATCCCGCACCGGCCGAAGGCGGAGCGGCGGCGATCGAGACGATCGAGGTCGGGGTCGACGCCGGTGGTTCGAGCTTCGTCGGCGCCGAGCTTTCGAAGAGCGAGCGGCCGGAGCTGACGGCGGCGCGGATCGTGGTTTCCGGCGGGCGCGGCATGCAGAACGGCGAGAATTTCGGCAAGCTGCTCGACCCGATCGCCGACCGGCTGGGGGCCGCGGTCGGCGCCTCGCGTGCGGCGGTCGATGCCGGGTTCGTGCCGAACGACTACCAGGTGGGGCAGACCGGCAAGATCGTCGCCCCCGACCTCTACATGGCGGTCGGCATTTCCGGCGCGATCCAGCATCTCGCGGGCATGAAGGATTCCAAGGTCATCGTCGCGATCAACAAGGACGAGGACGCGCCGATCTTCCAGGTGGCCGATTACGGCCTGGTGGGCGACCTGTTCACAGTGCTGCCGGAGTTGCAGAAGGAGCTCGGCTGAGCCCTGCGGGCTTGAGCGACATCAAGGCGCCGGGCGGCCATAAAGGCTAGCCCGGCCTGTGTTTCAGGCGGAAGGAAAAGTAGATGGAGATCAGGACTCTCGGCGTGCTCGGCGCGGGCGCGATGGGCAACGGCATCGCGCATGTCGCCGCCCTGTCCGGGCTCGATGTCGTGCTCGTCGACACCGCGCAGGCGGTGCTGGAGAAGAGCATGGCGACCATGCGGAAGAACCTCGAGCGCCAGGTGCAGAAGGGCACGATCGACGCGGCGGCCGAGGCAGCCGCCCTCGCCCGCGTCTCGCCCATGACCACGCATGACGCTTTTGCGAAATGCGACATGGTGATCGAGGCGGTGCCGGAGCGCGAGGAGATCAAGCGCGCGGTCTATGCCCAGGTGATCCCGCATCTCGCGCCGCACGCGATCCTCGCCTCGAACACCTCGTCGATTTCGATCACGAAGCTCGGCCGGGCGTCGGGGATCGCGGAGCGGTTCGTCGGCATGCATTTCTTCAACCCGGTGCCGATGATGAAGCTCGTCGAGGTGATAAGCGGGCTGGAGACGACGGATGCGACGGTTGCCGCGGTCGAAGACCTGGCAAAGCGGATGGGCAAGATCACCATCGCAGCACAGGACATGCCGGGCTTCATCGTCAACCGCATCCTGGTGCCGATGCTCAACGAGGCGATCTTCGCGCTGCACGAGGGGATCGGCGACGTGGTCTCGATCGACAACGGCATGAAGCTCGGTGCCGGGCATCCGATGGGGCCGCTGACGCTGTGCGATCTGGTCGGGCTCGATGTCGCGCTGGAAGTGATGCGCGTGCTGCATGCCGGGCTCGGCGAGGACAAGTATCGCCCCTGCCCGCTGCTGGTGAACTATGTCGAGGCCGGCTGGCTTGGCCGCAAGACCGGGCGCGGCTTCTACGACTATTCCACCAACCCGCCGACGCCGACGCGCTGAGGCTTGACTTTCAAGGGAAGACCCGGCGCCGCGCGGTGCCGGGTTTTTGCGCTTACGGGGCGCGGCTTCAGGATTTCCACTGGCTGAGCACCACGCTGGCGATGATCAGCACGCCGCCGAGCACCTGGGCAGGGGCAAATATCTCGCCAAAGGCAGCACCCACAAGCCCGGCCCAGACCGGCTCCAGCGTGTAGATCAGCGTCGCCCGGTTGGCCGGGATGCTGCGCTGCGCCCAGTTCTGCGCGACCAGGACGAAGGCGGTGGCGAGGCCCATGCCGGTCATCGCCGCGAAGGGAAAGGCACGGGTGGTGATCATGATGCCGCCGCGCACCGCCTCGACGGCGAAGGAGATCACGCTGACGGTGGCCAGTTGGACGATGGCGATACGGCGCGGATCGGCGGCGAGCGCGCTATGGCCGATCAGCACGATTTCGAGCGCCGCCCCCAGCGCGCCGCCGAGGGTGAGCCACTGGCCGCGGTCGAAGGCGAGCGACAGGCCGGTCATGCCGGAGACCAGGACGAGGCCGACGAAGGCGAGCACGAGGCCAGCTGTCGCGAACAGGCCGGGACGGCGGCGGAAGATCAGGAATTCGAGCAGCGGGACCATCGGCACGTAGAGCGCGGTAAGGAAGGCGGATTCGCCGCTCGCCACGGTGCGCAGCCCGTCCGCCTGCAGACCGTAGCCGAGGAAGAGAACAAGACCGATGGTGATGCCGCCGGTGATCTCCATCCGGTTGAAGCTCGCCGGATGCGGGCGGGTGACAAGCACGACGGCGAGTGCGGCAACGCCGAAGCGCCAGCCGACAAAGGCATACGGCCCGATGAAGGGCAGCGACAGGCGGGTGAGCAGGAACGTCCAGCCCCAGATCACGGTCACCGAAAGCAGGACGAGGACCGGGGCGTTCGGACGTGACAGGAAGCCGGAGACCGGCGATGACGGACGGGCGATGTCGCTCATGGCCTCCATCAACGCGATAAGCGGACCGGCGGCAAGCCCGCGCGATCAGGTGAGACGCAGCCTTGCTTCCACGACATCCTCCTCGCCGGGAACATGGGCGATCGCGAAGCCGAGATGACGGATGAAGGCGAGCATCGGGTGGTTGTCGGCCAGAACCTGACCGATGATGTCGACAACACCCTCGTCGCGCGCCCAGTCGATCAGGTCGCGCATCAGCGCCGAGCCGAGGCCGACGCCCTTCGCCGCACCCTCGACGAGGACGGCGAACTCGCCCTCGGTGCCGTCGGTATCGGAGCGGACCAGGCGGGCGACGCCGACTGTCTCGCCGGTGGCGGTTTCGACTGCGATCAGGGCGAGTTCGCGGCCGTAATCGACCTCGGTGAGGCGGACCACCTGCTCGGGCGTAAGCTGGCGCACGGCAGAGAAGAACCGGAAGCGGACATCCTCCGGCGCGAGGCGGGAGAACAGGCGCTGATGGGCGGCGGCGTCTTCCGGGCGGATCGGGCGGATCTGGAAGCCCCTGCCTTTCAGCGTCATCGTGTGGGCGAGATGGGCGGGATAGGGCGTGATCGGCAGCGGCTGGCGACGCTCGCCGGGCGCGTGCAGCGTGATCCGCACATTGGCGGCGATGACGCCGGCGCCGGTGGCGAAGAGCGGGTCGATTTCCAGGCGCTCGATTTCCGGCCAGTCGACGACGAGCTGGCTGATGCGGACCAGGGTGCCGGCGACCGCGGCGCGATCCGCCTCGTCCAGGCCGCGGGCGGGGCGCAGCAGCGCGTTGCCGCCGGCGCGGAGGATCAGTCCCTCGGCCAGTTTCAGGTTGAGGGGCGGGAGATCGAAGGCGAGGCGTGAGGTATCGGCGGCGTCGCCACCACCGGGGCCGAAGCCGATGGTGGGGCCGACGAAGGGCTGCTCGCCGACCAGGATGCGCAGCTCTCGGGCGCGAGGAAGCTGGCGCTGGACGAGGAAGCGCGCCCCCTCGGGAAATTCGCCCCTGCGGCGCAGGCGGGCGGTGATCAGCGTGGCGGCCGCGCTAGCGGAAGCGGCGTCCGGTAGGTCAAGCGAGACGCTGCCTTCGGGGCGGCGCCGCGCGAGATCGGGGTGGGAGACCTTCACCACCACCGGAAAGCCGAGCGACGAGGCCGCCGCCGCCACATGTTCCGGCGTGTCGACGATGCGTGTTGCGGCGGTTTCGATGCCATAGGCCCGCAGAATGGCGAAGCCGGCATCCTGCGGCAGGGCGGTGCGGCCACCATTGCGGGCGAGAGAAAGGGCGGCATGGACGGCGGCCCGGTCGGGGGCGACATCGAGCACCGCGGAGGGCGGCAGTTCGCGGGCGGCGGCGCGGATGGCGCGGTGGCGGAGCAGGTCGCCGAACCCTTCGACGGCACGTTCCGGCGTGGCGAAGGCGGCGACCCCGGCCTCGGCCAGCCGGCGGCGCTGCGGGGCGGCGGTGGTCTCGCCGAGCACGGCGGCGAGCAGCGGCGCCTTGATGCTGCCGGAACAGGCAATCAGCCCGGCGATCGCGGCATCGTCCGCCGGGCCGGAGGGGGCATGGATGACCAGCACGCCACCCACCTCGGGGGAAGCGGCCAGCATGGCGGCGACGTCGGCAAGGCGGGTGCCGGGTGCGTCCTGTAGCGCGATCGGCCCGGCTGGCTCGGGTGAAGCGCCGAGCAGCAGGCCGAGCACACGGCGGGTTTCGTCGGACAGCGCTGCAAGGCCGATGCCGGCGGCGAGCGCGGTGTCGGCGGCGAGGCGACAGGCGCCAACACTGTTGCCGATGATCGCAAGACTGTCGCTGCGGGCCGGACGGGCGCGGGTGAGCGTTTCGGCGGCTGCAAGAAATTCGCCGAGGCTGGTGGTCAGCATCACGCCAGCACGGCGCAGCGCGGCCTCGAACCCGGCGAGCGCGATGCCGCTTGGATCGCCAAGCCGGGCGCCGGGAACGATGGCGACGATGGGACGCAGGCGCGCCGCCGCGCGGGCGGCCGAGAGGAACAGGCGCGGATCACGCAGGCCGGCGATTTCCATCAGGATCGGGCCGGTGCCGGGGTCGCGCGAGAGATGGTCGAGCACCCGGCCGAAGCCGATATCCGCATTGCCGCCGATGCCGACGACATGGGAGAAGCCGATGCCGTTGGGCGCCGCCCAGTCGATCACCGCGCGGGCTAGCGCGGGGGACTGGCCGAGCAGCGCGACCCGACCGGGCGGCGGCGGTATGTGGCTGCGCAAGGCGTTCAGCCGCGCCCCGGGTGCGGCGATGCCGAAGGAACGCGGGCCGACGACCCGCACTCGGGCGGCCAGCGCTGCCTCCCGCAATCCGTCGACCGCGGCGTAGACCACTGCCGCCCCGCGGAGGCGGCCGGCGAGGCCGGCGATGACGCCGGGCACCGCCTCGGGCGGATCGGCGATCAGCGCAAGATCGACAGTTTGCGCGCCCTCCCCCGGTTCCCTGACGTCGCCCGGAAAGCCGGCGGCGTCCAGCGAGGCGCGCAGCGATCGGCCGACTGCCGTGTCGCCGCCCGAGAGCATGATGGTCTTCGGGGCAAACAGGGCCTCGGGGTCGAAGCGATTGACGATGGAATAGCCAAGCGGCTTCATCGCGGCTCCTCCTGATCTTCGGCGGCGCGCGGCAGACTAGATCGGTTTGGCGCCAACCGGAACCGCCCTGGGGTGACGATACCGCGTCATCCGATCGGACGAGGTGCGGCCCGGCCCGGCGCTACCGGGCGGGGCCGACAATCGTGGGTTCGGGCAGGGAGGCGCCGCTGCCGACATAGGCCGGATTCGCATTGCGCACGCAGCGCGAGATCATGTCCCGCCGAGCGTGGATCTCTGCAAGGCGGTCGAACCGGGAGCCCTGGTCGGGCGTGCCCTGGAACGGGGTGGCGAACTGGTCGGTGCGCGAGAGATAGGCATAGTCGCGCGCGCGCTCATAGGCATTGGCCTGCTGGGTGCAGGCCGCGATGTCGGCCTGCTCGGCGGGCGAGGCGGGCGGCGGCGCGCCGAAGGTGCAGGCGGCGAGCGGCAGGATCAGCAGGGCCAGGGTCAGGATGGGGCGCGGCATGGCGGGTTTTCCTCGGATTCGCGCGGGAGCAGCTGTGCGCGCAGGGCGTTCTCGTCGAGAGCGCCCGTATCGGTCAAGCCAGTGCGGGCCGCGGCGCCGAGCAGCGCACCGTCGAGCTCTGCGGCTCCACGGTCGAACCGCACGAAACGGGCGGTCCAGCCGCCACCGGCGAGCAGGGCGACGAGGCCGAGCAGGCGGAGGCAGACGGAGACGCCATGCGCCGTCGAGAGATCGGCGATATGGTCGACCGAGGAGGCCCAGACCCTGGCATCGCGGTCGCGCAGCACGACATCGGGGCCGCCGGCGAAGCGGAAGCCGCGGCGCGGCCCCTCGGCGCCGGCGCGGGCGGCGCGGTGCGCGGCTTCCCAAGCCTGTTCAAGATCTCGCTTCTGCACGCGTGGCAGGCGTGCCGGCGGGATCGGCACGAGATGCAGTTCGGTGCCGTCGGCAGCGACGGCGCGGGGAATGGCGACGGCCATGCCCTTCAGATGGCGATCCGCACGCCGAGTTCCACGACGCGGTCGGACGGGATCTTGAAGAATTCGGTGGCCGATATCGCGTTGCGCAGCATGAACAGGAAGATCGCCCTGCGGATGAAGCCGAGCTTGGGCACGGTCGCGGCGACAATGGTCTCGCGGCCGAGGAAATAGCTGATCTGCATCGGGTTGAAGGGCAGCCCCTGCTCTCGCAGCAGGTCGAGCGCTCGGGGGATGTTGGGGCTTTCCATGAAACCGAAGGAAAGCAGCACGCGATAGACGCCCTCGGAGAGTTCCTCGACCTTGGCGCGCCGCGCATCGCCCACGAAGGGGACGCCGGGATTGCGCACGGTGACGAAGACCACAGTTTCGTGCAGTACCTTGTTGTGCTTGAGGTTATGCAGCAGCGAGGACGGCGTATATTCGGGGTTTCCGGTCATGAAGACGGCGACGCCGGGAACACGGACGATGCGCGATTGCGGCAGCCGGCCGAGGAACGAGGCGAGCGGCAGACTATCCTGCTGCCAGCGCTGGTGAAGCAGGGCGCGGCCGCGGCGCCAGGTGGTCATGACGGTGATGAGGCTGAAGCCGATGGCAAGCGGTACCCAGCCGCCATCGAACACTTTCAGCACGTTGGAGCTGAAGAAGGCGAAATCAACCAGCCCGATGGCGCCGAAGACCAGCACGGTGCGGCGAAGCGGCCAGTTGAAATGCCGGCAATAGACGAAGGCAGCCAGCGCGTTCGTCGACAGGAAGGTGCCGGTGACGGCGATGCCGTAGGCCGAGGCGAGGGCGGAAGACGAGCCGAAACCGAGGACCAGCAGCACGACGACGACGAACAGGAAGCTGTTGACCGGCGGGACATAGATCTGCCCCTGCTCGGTCTCGTTGGTGTAGCGGATCGGCATGCGCGGCAGCAGGCCGAGCTGGGTGCTCTGCCGGGCAACCGAATAGGCGCCGGAGATCACGGCTTGACTGGCGATCACTGTCGCGATGGTCGCCAATATGACCATCGGCACCACCAGAGCATGCGGCAGCAGGAAGAAGAACGGGTTGCTCGCGGCGTGCGGATCGCGGATCACGAGGGCGCCCTGGCCGAAATAGTTGAGCAGCAGGCATGGAAGGACGAAGAACAGCCAGGAGACGCGTATCGGCTTCGCGCCGAAATGCCCCATATCCGCGTAAAGCGCCTCGGCGCCGGTGACCGCCAGCACGACCGAGCCGAGCGCGATGAAGGCGAGAAGATCGTGCCGCATGATGAACGCGGCGCCGTAGACAGGAACCAGCGCGCGCAAGACATTCGGGTGAATGAAGATCTGGTGAAGACCAAGCGCGCCGATCACCACGAACCAGATCACCATGATCGGGCCGAACGCACCGCCCACCCGCGCCGTGCCGAACCGCTGGACGAAAAACAGCACAAGAATGACCGCGATGGCGATCGGGAGCACGAATTCCTTGAGCCCCGGGGAGACCACCTCCATGCCCTCGACGGCGGAGAGCACGGAGATGGCGGGGGTGATTGTCGCATCGCCGAAGAAGAGGCCGGCACCGCAGATGCCGATGATGCCGATGATCCATTTCGTCCGGTCGGACTGGGTGACGCGCTGGGCGAGCGCCATCAGCGAGAGCGTGCCGCCCTCGCCCTCGTTGTCGGCGCGCATGATCAGGAGGACGTATTTGATGGTGACGGTTATGATCAGCGCCCAGAAGATGAGCGAGAGCAGACCAAGGACGTCGGATTCCTGGAGTTTATTGCCAGGGAAATATGACAGCGAGGCCTGCACCGCGTAGAGCGGCGAGGTGCCGATATCGCCGTAGACGACACCGAGCACGCCGATCAGGCCAGCGAGACGGAGCTTCTCGCCGGGAGAGCCGTGCGGGGTCGCGCTTTCGCTCAAGCGGCGCTCCCGTCCCGGCCGCGGCCGATCGGCGCTACCTCGCCGGTCATGCCGGCGAGCACCTCGGCGACGTGGCGCACGGCAACCGGCTTGCCCTCGCGGGTCAGGCGGCCGGCCATGTTCAGCAGGCAGCCGAGATCGCCGGCGAGCAGCAGCTCGGCGCCGGTCGCGGCGATGTCGGCGGTCTTGTCGGAGACCATGCGGGCGGAAATGTCGGGATGCTTGACACAGAACGTGCCGCCGAAGCCGCAACAGACCTCGGGCGTGTCCATTTCCACGATTTCCAGCCCCTCGACGCGGGAGAGCAGCACGCGGGGCTGGTCCTTGACGCCGAGTTCGCGCAGCCCGGCGCAGGAATCGTGATAGGTGGCTCGCTGCGGCAGGGCGACATCGAGCCCGGCAAAACCCATCACGTCGACCAGGAAGCTGGTGAGTTCGAAGGTTTTCGCGGCGATGACGTCGGCCTTGAAGCGCAGGTCGGGGTCGGCCTCGAACAGGCCGGGCATGTGCTTGCGAAGCATGCCGGCGCACGAGCCCGAGGGGGCGACGACGTAATCGTAGCCCGCGAGGGCGGTGAGCAGGCCCTCGGCCAGGGCGCGGGCGGTTTCATGATCGCCGGAATTGTAGGCGGGCTGGCCGCAGCAGGTCTGCGCCCGCG
The DNA here is from genome assembly GCF_000202835.1 of Acidiphilium multivorum AIU301. Classification (NCBI taxonomy): domain Bacteria; kingdom Pseudomonadati; phylum Pseudomonadota; class Alphaproteobacteria; order Acetobacterales; family Acidocellaceae; genus Acidiphilium; species Acidiphilium multivorum. The sequence continues at coordinate 190,294 of NC_015186.1, read as the reverse complement.
GCACCTCGACCGTGCAGCCGGCGGCCTCAAGCAGACGGATGGCGGCGAAGCCGACGCTCGGCCGGTAGAGATCGGCGAGGCAGGTGACGAACAGGGCGACGCGCGGTGCGGCCGCGGCGGATTCACTCATGAGGACGCTCCCTTGGCGGATGTCGGCGCGGCGGCGGGCTGGCGGGGCAGGAAGATGAAGATCCGGCCTGTGCCGTCCTGGGCACTCGCCTGCGCCGCGGCCTCGTTGCCGATTCCGAAGAAGATCTGCGCGGCGGAGGTGCCGTGGGCACCGACATCGATGTCCTGCGCGGTGGTCAGCCGGGCGAGCGACTTCGTCGCGACATAGACGGGCGCGCCGAGCGGAATCGCCTTCTCGTCCACCGCGATCGAGCCTTCCGGCGCCAGCGGCACGTCAAGCGCGCCGGGTGTGCCGAGATCGTCGGGCACGCCGCGGATGCGCTTGAAGAACACGTAGTTCTTGTTCGCATCCATCAGGCCGCGCGCCTCGACGGGATGGGCGAGCAGCCACGCGCGGATCGAGGTGATCGAGACCTGGTCGGGCTTCAAATAGCCCTTCTCGACCATCAGCTTGCCGATCGGCGTGTAGGTGCGGCCGTTGGTGCCGTCGAAGCCGAGATCGATGAGCGTGCCGTCCGGCAGACGCAGGCGCGCGGCGCCTTGGAGCTGGATCATGTAGGCGTCGACCGGATTCTTCACCCAGGCAACTACCTTGGCCTCGCGGTTGATCTCGCCGGCCTCGATCTGGGCGCGGGTGTAATAGGGCACCATTGTGCCGTAGCGCAGGCGGCCGACGATACGGCGCTTGCCGGAGGAGTCGCGGAAGGCGGACAGGTTGGCGTTCACGAGATTGCGCGGACGACCGTAGATCGGGACATCGTAGCCGCGCTCGCGGATTTCCGAGCCGGGATAGACCGGCTCGTAATAGCCGGTGATCCGCGTGGCGCCGGACGCTGCATAGGGCACCATCCATGCCTCGAAGAAATGCTGGGCCGCGGCCGCGTCATCCGGCGGGACGGCTTCGGCGGCAGCACAGGCAGCGCGCCACTGGCCGGCCTTGCCGCCGAGCGCGCCAGCCACGCCGACGCCACCCAGCGTCTGGTCGACCGGCATGACCGCGATCACCTTGCATGACCTCTGGAAACTCGGCAGGCCGGCGACGGCAGCCTCAACGCTCCAGCCGGGGAGCGTGGCGAAGGGCACAGGGGTGAGGCCGGCATGATCGGCCTTGGGCGCGCCGGCGGGCGGCAAGGCACAGCCGGCGAGCAGGGTGATGGCGGTGAACGGCGCGGCAAGGCCGCGCAAGGTGGATCGGTGCATGGATCAGCCGCTGCGCGCCGCCGCCAGCCGCCAGGTCGGGTCGGCCGCGCCGAGGGATTTCTCGAAACTCCAGAGGTCGACGATCTCGGTCATCGCCTCGGTGCCAGCGATAACCTGCCCCTGGCGATCACGCGTGTAGTTCTGCTGGTCGGAGACGAAGCGGACGACGATCACGGCCTCGCCGCCGAGGAGTTCGGCCTCGTCGATCGTCGCCTCGACAATGCGGACGATCTCGGTGTGCTGGGTTTCGCCGGCCTCGGCGCGCTGGGCCACCGCCTGCTCGAAGGTCGCGAACACGCCAGGCGTGAGCAGCGGCCGCAGGGCCGCGAGGTCGCCTGCGGCGAAGGCAAGCACGATGCGGCGGAAGCTGGCCTCGGCGCCGTCGAGAAACCGGGCCGGATCGAAGCCGCGCTCGGCCTGGGCGATGCGCGCGAGCGTCTGCCCGACGACGGTGTGAGGCGCGGGCACCGGGCGGGTGGACCGCGGCGGCTCGGCAACCCCCTCGATCACCGGGCCGCCGGGACGCTGCATGCCGCCGGCCGCAGTCGGCTCGGGCATGGGCGGCCGCTCGTAGCCGGTGCGACGGCCCAGCACGCTGCGCAAGCGCAGCACCAGGAAGCCCGCGACGAGCGCGAGAAGGACGATATCGACGGGAAATCCGGTATGCATGACGCTAAGACACCTGTTCTCGGGGCAAGCCCGCCCTCGTGATAGGCCGAGCGCGGCGCGCCCGCAACCGCGGCATGCCCGACGCGCGGTTTGCCGAAGCCCCCGACGCAGGGTATCGCTGAAGGCATGATCCTGCTTCGCCACGGCCAGAGCGAGTTCAACCTCCACTTCACCGCGACGCGGCGTGACCCTGGAATCGAGGATCCCGGACTGACCGAACACGGGCACGCGCAGGCGGAGGCCGCGGCTTCGGCGCTTGAAGGGCACTCGCTGCGGCGGCTGATCGTCTCGCCCTATACCCGTACGCTGCAGACGGCAGCGCCGGTGCTGGCGCGGCGGCCCCTCGATGTCGAAATCTCGGCGGAGATCCGCGAGCGGTTCCACTTCACCTGCGATATCGGCAGCCCACCGGATCGCCTTGCCGAGAGGTTCCCGGATCACGATTTCGCGCACCTGCCGACTCGCTGGTGGCCTGACGAAACCGAGACGGAGGAGGCGGTGATCGAACGCGCGAATCGGTTCCGCGCGGCGATGGCGGCGCGGCCGGATTGGCGGGAGACGCTGGTGGTCAGCCATTGGGCCTTCATCCTGGCACTCACCGGACAGTCACTGACCAACGGTTCATGGATCAACTATGATCCGACCTCGCCGCCGCCGTCCGCCTTGCGCTGGCGTCCCTGACCGCGGCCGGCGCAGGAGGTCTTGAATCGTGCGTCAGACATCAAAAAATACGTCAGGCCTGAAGTCGTATCGGGACGAGAAGACGGGCGCGGAAAGGCCAGAGGCGCGTGACACGACGACCAATCACCGCATGAGGCGCCTCCGCCTCGCCGCCGCCGCGCTGCTGACGCCGGGACTTGCAGGCTGCGCCGTCGGTCCCGCGTTCAACATGCCGCAGACCAATGTGCCGGCGCGGTTTTCGGCCACCGCGGACGCAAAGCCGGCCTGGCCGAAGCCCGGATGGTGGCGCCATTTCGGCTCGCCGGAGCTCGACCGGCTGGTGGAAGCGGCGAAGGCACACAATTTCTCGGTGATCGAGGCGATCGACCAGCTCGAGGCGGCCAACGCGCAGGCACAGATCGCCGGCGCGCCACTGCTGCCAGCGATCACGGGCAGCGGCAGCGGGTCATTCCAGCAGATCCAGGCGAATGCCGGCAACGGGCTGCAGGCGGTGGATACGCGCAGCTTCACCGCGACGTTCCAGGCCTCCTACCAGCTCGATTTCTGGGGCAAGAACTATGACGCGCTGCGCGCGGCGCAGGCGAACGCGGCGGCGGCGGAATTCAACGCGGCGACGGTGGCACTGACCGCCGAAGCCTCGGTCGCCACCGTCTATTTCCAGGTACTGGCGTACCAGGACCAGCTGGGAATTGCGCAACGCAATCTGAAGGCGGCGGAGGGGCTGCTCGCACAGTTGCGGGCGGAACTGCGGGCCGGGATCGTCGATGCACCGACGGTGGCGCAGCAGGCTGCGCTGGTTGCGTCTGAGCGGGCGAACATTCCCAACCTGGTCTCGCAGATGCGCCAGGAGGCGATCGGCCTCGGCATCCTGACGGGGCGGGCGCCGGAATTCCTGCGCGTGCGGGGCGGCTCGCTCGGCGCGCTGACGGTGCCGGCGCTGGCGCCGGGACTGCCGGCCGGACTGCTGGAGCGCCGGCCCGACATCGCGGAGGCGAAGGCCAACCTGATCGCCGCCAACGCCAATGTGCGTGGCGCGATCGCGGCGTTCTTCCCGTCGATCACGCTGACCGGCTCGGGCGGCTGGCAGAGCAAGGCGCTGAACCTTCTCTTTGCGCCAGGCTCGACACTGATCTCGGCGGCAACCTCGATCGCCCAGCCGATCTTCGAGGGCGGTACACTGACCGGGCAGCTGCGGGTGAGCCGCGCGACCTATCGGGAAGATGTCGCAAAATACGAGCAGGCGGTGGTGCAGGCTTTCACCGATGTCGAGACCGCGATGACCGCGCTGCGCTACGCCACCGACCAGGAAGCGCTGCAGCAGGTTGCGGTCGCACGCGCCCGAGCCGCGCTGGATGGCGCCAGGGCGCAGCTCAGGGCCGGCGTGGTCGATATCGGCACGGTGCTGAACGCCGAGCAGACCCTGCTGTCGGACGAGACGACGCTGGTGACGACGCGGCTCACCCGGCTCGATGCCGCGGTCAATCTCTACAAGGCGATGGGCGGTGGCTGGACGGCCGGCGCCGGCAAGGATCACTGACGATGGCGAAACGGCGCGGACGGATCATTTTCGGGCTGGTGGCGCTCGCCCTTGTCGGCGCGGTGGCGTACCGGCTGGCGCACCGGACGAAACCCGCGCACGGCGGCGGGGCAACGGCGATTCCTGTGGAGGTGGCGAAGGCGACGCGGCAGAACGTGCCCGTCTACCTCGATGCGCTCGGCACCGTCGTCGCCTACCACACGGTGACGGTGCAGCCGATGATCACCGGGCCGCTCACCAGAATCCTGTTCACGCCCGGCCAGTTCGTGAAGAAGGGCGATCTTCTCGCGGAGATCGATCCCGCGCCCTATCGCGCGACACTCGACCAGGCGGAGGCGAAGCTTGCGCAGGACAAGGCGAGTCTCGCCAACGCGGAAATGCAGGCGCGACAATACGCCTCGCTGGTCAAGCAGAACTACACCTCGAAACTGCAGGCGGCGACGGCGCTCGCCACCGCCGCCGAGGATCGGGCGCTGGTGAAGCAGGACGAGGCCAGCATCGAGACCGACCGGATCAATCTCGGCTATACGCGGATCACCGCGCCGATTTCCGGACGCACCGGCATCCTCCAGGTGAATGCCGGCAATATCGTCAGCCCAAGCACTACCAGCGGCATCGTGGTGATCAACACGCTGCAGCCGATCTCCGTGCAGTTCAGCCTGCCGCAGCAGGATCTGCCGGCGATCATCGCCGCGATGAAGCGTGGCAAGGTTGACCTGCTCGCCACCGAGGAGGGCGATCCGCAGACCGCGAAGGTGCTCGACCACGGCACGCTCGCCGTTCTCGACAACACGGTGAATGCGAACACGGGAACGCTGACGCTGAAGGGCACGTTTGCAAATCCGGACCTCACGCTGTGGCCCGGCGCCTATGTGAACGTCCGCACGCTGGTCCGGACGATCGACAATGCGGTGACCGTGCCACCGGTCGCGGTGCAGCAGGGACCTTCCGGTAGCTTCGTCTTTCTCGTGAAGCCGCCGGCCAAGAAGGGGGGATCGTTCACCGTGATTGACCAGAAAGTGACGCTCGGCGTGCAGACGGCGCGCGTCGTGGTCGTCACCAGCGGACTTGTCCCTGGCGACGAGGCGGTGACCGAGGGCAATTCGCGCCTGAAGGGCGGATCGGCGATCCACATCGTCACGGGTTCCGCCGGCGCGCCGTGAACATTTCCGCCCCGTTCATCGCCCGGCCGGTCGCGACATCGCTGCTCGCGATCGCGCTGCTGCTGATCGGCGCGATGGGCTATCGGGCACTGCCGGTCTCCTCGCTGCCACAGGTCGATTTTCCGACGATCCAGGTGGTGACCAAGCTTCCCGGCGCCTCGCCGGATACCGCCTCGAAACTGCTGACCGCGCCGCTCGAGCGGCAGTTCGGGCAGATCGCGGGGCTGGCGGCGATGAGTTCGATCTCGAGCCAGGGGACCAGCGCGATCACGCTGCGGTTCGACCTCTCGATGCCGATGACGACGGCCGCCCAGGACGTTCAGGCCGCGATCAACGCCGCCTCGGGCACGCTGCCACCAAACCTGCAATATCCGCCGACCTATTCCGAGGTGAATCCAGCGGACGCACCGATCCTGACGCTGGCGCTGACCTCGCGCACGCTGCCGCTCGACGCCATCGCGGATGCGGCGCAGACCCGGCTTGTGCCCAAGCTCTCTCAGGTGAAGGGGGTGGGCAAGGTGACGGTCGAGGGCGGGCTGACCAAGGCAATCCGCATTGAGGTGAACCCGGCGCGGCTCGCTGCCTATGGCGTGTCGCTCGAGGATGTGCGCAACGCCATCGCCAATGCCAACCAGTCCGGCGCCAAGGGCGCGCTGGACGGGCATAATCAGGCCTACACGATCGGCGCCAACGACCAGATTACCATGCCGGCGCAGTATCGCGACCTGATCATCGCCTATCGCAATGGCGCGCCGGTGCGGCTGTCGGCGGTGGGGACGGTGAGCCCTGGCCTCGAGAACGACCTGCAGAGCGCGAGTTATGACGGCACGCCGGCGGTGGTGGTCGATATCCAGCGCCAGCCCGGGGCGAACATCGTCAGCACGGTGGCGGATGTGCGGGCTGCGCTGGCGGGGCTGCGCGCGGCGATGCCGCCGGGCATCGATGTGAAAGTCGTCGCCGACCGGACGGGGACGATCCGTGCCTCGGTGCGGGACGTGCAGATCACGCTGATCACCGCAGCCCTTCTCGTCGTGCTGGTGATCTTCCTGTTTCTGCCCAATCCGCGCGCGGTCCTGGTGCCGGCGGTGGCGTTGCCGCTCTCGATCGTCGCGACCTTCGCGGTGATGAACGAACTTGGTTTCCAGCTCGACAATCTCTCGCTGATGGCGCTTACCGTCGCTTCGGGCTTCGTGGTCGACGACGCGATCGTGATGATCGAGAACATCGTCCGCTTCATCGAACAGGGCGAGTCGCCGCTGAGGGCCGCCTATCTCGGCAGCGCGCAGATCGGCTTCACCATCGTGTCGCTCACCGTGTCTCTGGTCGCGGTATTCATTCCACTGCTGTTCATGCCGGGAGTGATCGGGCGGCTGTTCTCGGAATTCGCGGTAACGCTGTCGATCGCGGTGGTGATCTCGGCGGTGGTGTCGCTCACGCTGACGCCGATGATGAGCGCGCGGCTGCTGCGCGGCGCCGAGGCCTCGCAGCCGGGACGGATCGCGCGCGCGGCGGAGGCGGCGCTGGCGAGCGTGCGGGAGCGCTACCGCGCCGGCCTGGCCTGGAGCCTGCGGCACCAGCGGCTGATGCTCGCCACCTTCGGGGCGACGGTCGTGGCCACCGGCATCCTGTTCGCGATCATCCCGAAGGCGTTGCTGCCGCAGGAGGATACCGGCGCGATCGTCGCCGTGACGGAAGGCGCGCAGAGCATTTCGCTCGATGCGATGACGCGGCTGCAGGACCGGGCGATCAGGGCGATACGCGCCGACCCGGCGGTGGCGGGCGTCACTTCGCTGCTGGGGTCCGGCCTGACCAACCCGACGCCGAATACCGGCCGGCTCGGCATCACGCTCAAGCCGATCGGCCAGCGCCCCGCGATCGACACGGTGATGTCGCGGCTGCAGGCGCGGCTGGCCGGGATTCCAGGACTGCATGCCTACATGCAGCCGGTGCAGGACATCACGCTTTCCTCGCGTGTCTCGCCCACGCAATATCAATACACGCTCACCGACGCCGACCAGACGGAACTTGACGCATGGGCGCCGAAGATCCGCGCCGCCCTAGCCGCCCTGCCGCAGATTACCGACCTCGCCAGCGACCAGCAGAACCAGGGGCTGGAGACCTATATCGACGTCAACCGCGCCGCGGCGGCACGGCTTGGCATTTCGATGGCGACGATCGAGGCGACGCTCTACGACGCGTTCGGCCAGCGGCAGGTCAGCACGATCTATACGCAGAACGCGCAGTATCGCGTGGTGCTCGGCGTGGATCCCGCCTATGCGCGATCGCCGCAGGCGCTGGCCAGCATCTATGTGCCAACCGGCAGTCTTTCGGCGAGCGTCTCGTCCACGGCGCTCGGCCCCGGCGGATCGGTGAGCGGAAACAGCACGACGGCAACGGGGGCCGCGGGCAGCGTCAGCACGTCGGTAGCCGGCGAAGTGCCGCTGCTGGAGGTGGCGAAGATCGACCAGCGCTACGGACCACTCGCAATCACCCGGGAAGACCAGTTTCCCTCGGTGACGCTCAGCTTCAATCTCGCGAAGGGCGCGTCACTCGGCGCGGCCGAGAGCGCGATACGCAGTGCGGAGCAAAAACTCGGCGTGCCGGATACCATCAGCGGACGGTTCTCGGGGGCGGCGGCCGAGTTCGAAACCTCGCTCGCGCAGGAGCCGTGGCTGATTTTCGCGGCCCTCGTCGTCATCTACATCGTGCTCGGGGTGCTTTACGAAAGCACGATCCATCCGGTGACGATCCTCTCCACCCTGCCCTCGGCGGGGATCGGCGCGCTGCTCGCGCTGATGCTCTTCGGTGCGGATTTCACCCTGGTGGCACTGGTCGGCATCGTGCTGCTGATGGGCATCGTGAAGAAGAACGGCATCATCATGGTCGATTTCGCGATCGAGGCTGAGCGCACGCGGGGGCTGAGCCCGGAGGCGGCGATCACCGAGGCGGCGATCCTGCGGTTTCGCCCGATCATGATGACGACGATGGCGGCCCTGCTCGGCGCGGTGCCGCTGGTGCTGGAAGGCGGCGCGGGCGCGGAACTGCGCGCGCCGCTCGGCATCACCATCATTGGCGGATTGCTGGTCAGCCAGTTGCTCACGCTGTTCACGACACCGGTGATCTACCTCGCGATGGACCGGCTGCGGCCGGCACGGCGGGAAGCGCCGGCGGCACAGACTGGCCCGGCGGAATAGGCGGTGAACGTCTCATCGATCTTCATCCGGCGGCCGATCGGGACGACGCTGCTTGCCCTTGGCATCCTGATCGCCGGCGCGCTGGCCTATCTGCAACTGCCGGTCGCACCGGTGCCGAGCATTCCGATTCCCGCAATCGTCGTCTTCGCTTCCGATCCGGGGGCCTCGCCGGCGATCATGGCGAGCACCGTTGCGGCCCCGCTGGAACACGCGCTGGGCACGATTCCGGGGGTGAACGACATCCGCTCACAGAATTCGGTGGGTTCGACATCGGTCGTGCTGTTGTTCAATCCAGGGCCGGATATCAGCGTCTATGCCCACGCGGTGCAGGCCGCGATCAACGCCGCGCTGCCCAACCTGCCCGCCTCGATGCCACGACGGCCCTATTACAAGGAATTCAATCCGGCGTCGCGCCCGGTGATGTCGCTGGCACTGACCTCGGACACGATGAGCCTAGCGCAGATCTATAACGTTGCCGACACGGTGCTGGACCAGAGGCTGGCGCAGGTACCCGGGGTGGCGCAGGTCGGCATCTATGGCGGCGGATCGCCGGCCGTCAGGATCCGGCTGAACACACAGGCACTCGCCGCGGCCGGACTGACCAGCGCCGATGTCTACAACGCAGTACGCAGCGCCAATGTCACACAGCCGCTCGGCGTGATCGAAGGACCGCACCGAGCCTGGACGCTGGTTGCCAACGGACAGCTCACCAGCGCAACGCAATATCGCGACATCGTGCTCAAATCGGCGTCGGGCGCGCTGCTACGACTATCGGACGTGGCCTCCGTGATCGACGGCGTTGCCAACACGCAGCTTGCCGCGAGCGCGAACGGCAAGCCGGCGATCACCATCGAGATCACCAAGACCGCCGACGCCAACGTGATCAAGACGGTCGAGGGCGTGAGGAAACTGCTGCCAGACATCCGCACCTGGCTGCCGCCGTCGGTGAAGCTGTCGATCCTGAACGACCGCACGACAACCATCCGCGCGAGTGTGGCCGACATCCAGATCACGCTGCTGATCACCATCCTGCTCGTGCTCGCGGTGGTCACGCTGTTCATGCGCCGCATGACGCCGACCATCGCCGCCGGTGTCACGGTGCCGCTCTCGCTGGCCGGGACCGTGGGCGTGATGTGGGCACTGGGTTTCACGCTCGACAATTTTTCCCTGCTGGCGCTGACCATCTGCGTGGGCTTCGTGGTCGATGACGCGATCGTGATGATCGAGAATATTGTGACACAGCATGAGCGAGGCCTGAGCGGCATCGAGGCGGCTCTGGTTGGAGCGCGGCAAATCGGTTTCACCGTCATCTCGATCACGATCTCGCTCGTCGTCGTGTTCCTCCCGCTCACGCTGATGGGCGGTGTCATCGGCGACCTGTTCTACGAGTTCGCGATGACGCTTTCGGTGGCCATCCTGATCTCGGGCGCAATCTCGCTCACGGTCACGCCGATGGTTTGCGGGCATTTCATGGGGCGGACTCCGAAAGTGGGGCGTGACTCGCGGATCGCGCGTGGGATCGACCGGCTCTACCGGCGCAGCCTCGATGCCTACGCGCGCAGCCTAGACTGGGCGCTCGCACATCGCTGGCTGATGCTGGCGAGCTTCGCGCTCACCGTAGCCCTGACCATCTTCCTCTACATCAAGGTACCCAAGGCGTTCATTCCCGAGCAGGATTCGGGGCTGATCATCAGCCATACGATGGCACCGTCAGACGTGTCATTCTCGCGGATGAAACGGCTGGAAGCGCGCGTTGTTGCTGCGATCCTGAAAAATCCCGCCGTGGATACGGTGAGTTCGCGCATCGGCGTCGCCAACGGATTCTCCACCGCCAATCGCGGTCAGATGTTCATCCAGCTCAAGCCGCTATCCGAGCGCACGGCGTCGGCACAGGAGGTCGTGCGCCAGCTTCAAGCGCGACTCGCGCGGATTCCGGGAATCACCACGTTCATGTTTGTGGCGCAGGACCTGTTTTTTGGAGGACAGTCGAATGGCGGAGAATACAGCTTCTCGGTCGTCGATCCCTCTCTTGCGGGATTGGATCAGGTTACAACAGAGATCGAACGGAAGCTGCGCACGCTAAAGCAGGTCGACAATATCTCGACCGATCAGAACAAGGCACAGACCCAGATCACGGTCGAAATAGACCGCAACGCGGCTGCGCGTCTCGGCGTCTCGATTGCGGCGATCGACGGCGTGCTGCAGAACGCCTTCGCGCAGCAGCAGATTTCTCGGATTTACGAGGCCGAGAACCAGTATTCAGTGATCCTGAAGGTGCCGGAGGGATTGGATCGCTCACCCGTCGATCTCCAGCATATCTATGTCGCCGGCACGAAAGGGCCGCTGCCGCTTTCGGCTGTCGCGCATTATGTCCGGGCGACGGCACCGCTCTCCGTCACGCATCTCGACGGCTTGCCAGCCGGGACGATCAGCTTCAATGTCGCAAAGGGAACGTCTCTCGGGCAGGCGATCACCGCGGTGAAACAGGCCATCGCCTCACTTCCGCTGCCCGCTTCCGTGAAGATCAGTTTTGGCGGTAACGCGCGTTATTTCATGAAGTCGGTGAGCGACGAGCCGCTCCTGATCCTCGCGGCGCTGATCGCGATCTACATCGTGCTAGGCGTACTCTATGAAAGCCTCGTCCAGCCGCTGACCATTCTCTCCACGCTGCCGTCAGCCGGCGTTGGCGCCCTGCTCGCCTTGCTGGTGACCGGCACACCGCTCTCGGTCATCGGCATTATCGGCATTTTCCTGCTGATGGGGATCGTCAAGAAGAATGGCATCATGCTGGTCGATTTCGCGCTGAATGCCGAGCGTGAGCATGACATGACGCCGGCCGAGGCGATCCGCGCCGCCTGCCTCGAACGCTTCCGGCCCATCATGATGACGTCACTTGCCGCCGCCCTCGGGGCGCTGCCCCTCGCCTTCGCAGTCGGCACGGGCGAACAGCTCCGCCGGCCACTCGGTATCGCGGTGATCGGCGGACTAATCGTTTGCCAGGCATTGACGCTCTACACCACGCCCGTGATCTATCTAGCGCTGACCGGGTTCGGCCGCCGCCGGGCCCGAAGGCTGGCGACCCTGCCGGCGGAATGAGCGTTATCTAACGCGACGTCAGGGACCGATAGAGAGCCGCATAGTTTCGCGCTGGCTCGGTCCAGGAAACGTCGAGCGCCATCGCGTTGCGCTGCATACGGCTCCACTTGTCGGGATCCGCAAATAGTGCCGCGGCGCGTCGGAGGCCGTCCGAGAGGCCGGCCTCGCTTACAGGCCCGAACTGGATTCCCGTGGCGACACCGGCGGATATGGCGACGGGATTGGCGTCGATCACGGTGTCGACCAGGCCGCCGACCAGCGAGACCACGGGAATTGCGCCATAGCGCTGGGCCGCCAGTTGCGTAAGGCCGCAGGGCTCGAACCGTGACGGCACGAGAATCGCGTCGGCACCGCCCTGAATGAGATGCGAGAGCGATTCCTCGAAGCCGATGATCGCGGCAACGCGGCCCGGCCGAGCCGCTACTGCCTCGCGCAGCGAAGCCTCGATCCCGGTTTCGCCAGTACCGAGCACCGCGAGCTGCGCCCCCAGCGCGTCGAGAACGGGCAGGGCCTCGATGATTAGGTCGATCCCCTTCTGCCCGGCCAGGCGGCTGACCACGCCGAACAGCAGCGCGCGCGGATCCGGCGCGAGGCCCATCCGCGCCTGTACTGCGCGCTTGTTCACCGCCCGCGCAGCAAGATTTGCGACATCATAACGCGCGGCAAGATGTTCATCGGTAGCAGGATTCCACGTTGCCGTATCGAGGCCATTGAGAATGCCATGCACTGCGCTGCCACGCTTGCGAAGCAACCCGTCGAGCCCCATGCCGCCATCCTGCGTCGCGATCTCGGTGGCATAGCGGGGCGAGACGGTGGTGATGGCGTCGGCGAATTGCAGACCGGCCTTGAGGAAGCCGATGCCGCCGAAATATTCCACACCGTCGATGACGAAGGCGCTGGCCGGCAGACCGAGCCCGCCGAGAAGATGGGCAGGAAACCAGCCCTGAAATGCAAGGTTGTGAACGGTGAATACGCAGGGCGGCGCGGCATGACCTTCATAATGAAGATAGGCGGGCACGAGACCGGCCTGCCAATCATGCGCATGGAGCAGATCGGGCACGAAGCCACCGACGGCACCGCGGGCGAGGAGCGCGCCCGCCCGGCAAAGCGCCGCGAAGCGCTGCGCGTTGTCGGACCAATCGGCGCCGTTCGAGGCGATGTAGGGATTTCCCGGGCGCGCATAGAGATGCGGTGCATCCAGCACGAAGAGATCGTGCCTGCCGGCGGCCGCGGCGCGAATCTCCGCTGCACCGCCGAAGAGGTCGGGAATCCGCAGGACGGATTCCGCGCGATCGAGCGCGGCGGTGACGGCTGGATAGCCCGGCACCAGCGACCGCACCGTGATTCCTTCGGACGACAGGGCCGCCGGGAGCGCGCCCATCACGTCGGCGAGGCCGCCGGTCTTGACGAGCGGGTAGATTTCCGATCCGACCGAGAGGACGCGCATGATCAGGCGGTCATCAGCCGGTCGAGCATCGGCTGGGTGATCAGACACACCCCCTGCGCGGTGCGGCGGAACCGCCGCGCGTCGTCCTCGGGATCCTCTCCCACGACCAGCCCTTCCGGAATCCGCACGCCGCGATCGATCACCACATTGGCAAGCCGAGCATGGCGGCCGATATCGGCACCCGGCAGGATCACCGCGTCACTGACCTGCGAGAAGGAATTCACGCGTACTCCGGTGAATAGCAGCGAGCGGCGCAGCGACGCCCCGGAGACAATGCAGCCGCCGGAGACAAGCGACGATACCGCCTGGCCGCGCCGGCCCTCCTCATCATGGATGAATTTCGCGGGCGGCGTGCCTTCGGTGTGGGTCCAGATCGGCCAGGTGCGATCATAGATGTCGAGCGCAGGCACGAAATCGGTCAGGTCGATGTTGGCCTCCCAATAAGCATCGATCGTGCCGACATCGCGCCAGTAGGGCTCCGGCTCCTGCGCCGAACGGACGCAGGAACGCGCAAAGTGATGTGCAAAGGCGCGGCCTTCGCGCACCAGCGCCGGGATGATGTCGCCGCCGAAGTCATGTTTCGAATGGGGATCATCGGCATCGCGTCGCAGCACGTCGAACAGGAAGGCCCGCTGGAAGACATAGATACCCATGCTCGCCAGCGCGACTCCCTCGCGACCCGGAATCGGCGGCGGGTTCGCCGGCTTTTCGAGAAAGTCGATGATGCGGTCGGATTCGTCAACATGCATGACGCCGAAGCCCCTGGCGTCGGCAAGCGGGACTTCCACGCAGGCGATGGTGACATCTGCCTGCTGGGCAACATGCTGCTGGAGCAACACCTCATAGTCCATCTTGTAGATGTGGTCGCCGGCGAGGATGATGATGTATTCAGGCCCGATGCTTTCGATGATGTCGATGTTCTGGTAGACGGCGTCGGCGGTGCCGAGATACCAGTTCTGTTCGGAAATCCGCTGGCTGGCGGGGAGGATATCGAAACTCTCGTTGCGCTCGCGTCGGAAGAACGCCCAGCCGAGCTGAAGATGACGAATGAGGCTGTGGGCCTTGTATTGAGTGGCGACGCCGATATGGCGGATGCCGGAATTCAAGGCATTGGAGAGAGCGAAATCAATGATGCGCCACTTGCCGCCGAACTGCACCGCCGGCTTGGCTCGCCGGTCGGTCAGTTCGTGAAGACGTGAGCCACGGCCGCCGGCAAGCACATAAGCCATGGCGCTGCGCGACAGCGGTGTGGTCCGTTCGGTGCGTCCGTTCATTGTTTTTCCTCCCTCATGCCGCCGGGACGTCTGGCGGACTTGTTTCAGTTGTATCGGCTCATCTCTCCAAGCCTGTTACATGCCAAATCTTTTCCGCGTATTCGCCGATCGCACGATCGGACGAAAACGGCCCCATGCCCGCCGTATTGAGCACCGCGGCACGCCACCAGGCGTCGCGATCGCGCCATAGCGCGGCGACGCGGCGCTGGGCCTCGGCATAGGAATCGAAGTCGGCGGTGACAAGGAAGCGGTCGGTACGGCGCAACTCGTCGACGATCGGGGCGAAGCGCGTATCCTCGCCGGGTGAGAAGGTGCCGCGACCGATCGCCTCGATTGCGCCGGCCAGCGCGGGCGAAGCGACGATCGAGAATTCCGGATGCCAGCCGTCGAGCCGGCGCACAGCAACCTCTGCTGCGGTAAGGCCGAAGATGAAGATATTGTCAGCGCGCACGTGATCGCGGATCTCGATATTCGCTCCGTCGAGCGTGCCGATGGTGAGCGCGCCGTTCAATGCGAATTTCATGTTGCCGGTGCCGGAAGCTTCCATGCCGGCCGTCGAGATCTGCTCGGACAGATCTGCGGCGGGAATGATGATCTCCGCGAGACTGACATTGAAGTTCGGCAGGAATACGACCTTGAGCAAGTCGCTGGTGACCGGATCGCTATTGATCACGCTCGCGACGTCGTTGATCAGCCTGATGATCAGCCGCGCCTGCGCGTAGCTCGCCGCGGCCTTGCCGGCGAAGATCTTCACACGCGGCACCCACCCCGCCGCGGGTCGGGCGCGGATCGCCTGCCAGAGCGACACCGCTTCGAGAATGTTGAGCAGTTGCCGTTTATACTCGTGAAGGCGCTTGACGTGGACATCGAACAGCGCGTCGGGATCCAGGCCGATACCGAGTTGCTCGCCGACCAGATTCGAGAGCGCCACCTTGTTGGCGCGCCGGCAGGCGATGAGCCGGGCGCGGAGACCGGGATCGCCGGCCAGCCCGCGCAGACCGGCAAGGACCGAGGGATCGTCGAGGACGGCGTCGCCAAGCACATCGACCAGCAGGCCGGTCAGTCGCGGATTGGCCTCGAACAGCCAGCGGCGAAAGGTGATTCCGTTGGTGACATTGGTGATCCGGTCGGGATGGAGCACGTGCAGGTCGTGAAAGACGGTCTCGCGCATCAGGCCGGTGTGCAGCGCGGAGACGCCGTTGACACGGTGCGAGCCGACAAAGGCAAGCGTGCCCATACGCACGCGGCGGCCCTGGGTCTCGTCGATCATGGACAGGCTTGCCTGCAGCGAGTCCGAAGCCGCCCCCTTCGCGCGGGCCGCTTCGAGATGGTCGGCATTGAGTCGGTAGATGATCTGCATGTGTCGCGGCAGCAGACGCTCCATCAGCGCGACTGGCCAGGTCTCCAACGCCTCGGGCAGCAGCGTGTGGTTGGTGTAGGAAAAGCAGCCACAGGTGATGCGCCAGGCTTCATTCCAGGCGGTTCCGTGCCGGTCGACAAGCAGGCGCATCATCTCGGCGATCGCGATCGCGGGGTGGGTGTCGTTGAGCTGGATCGCCGCCATGTCCGGCAGTCGGGAGAGATCGTAGCCTTCGGCGAGATGGCGGCGGAGGATGTCGTGCAGTGAGGCAGCGGAAAAAAAATATTCCTGGCGGAGCCTGAGTTCCTGGCCGGCCGGCGTCGTATCCGACGGGTAGAGGACACGCGAGACTGATCGCGCCCGCACGTCGTCGGCGACGGCGCCGAGGTAGTCGCCAGCGTTGAAGGCGTCGAGTCGCAGCGGCGCGACGGCCCGCGCGGACCAGAGGCGAAGCCGGTTCGCATGCCGTGCCCGCCAGCCGATGACCGGCGTATCATGGGCAACGGCACGCACGAGCTCGGCGGGATGCCAGACGCAGCGGGTGGCACCATCATCGTCGCCAACCTGCTCGACATGGCCACCGAAGCCGATATCGCAGTCCCGCTCCGGCCGGCGGATTTCCCAGGGATTGCCGGCGGCGAGCCAGTCTTCCGGTAATTCGACCTGAACGCCGTTGCGGATCTCCTGACGGAACAATCCGTTCTCGTATCGGATTCCATAACCGCAGGTCGGGATCGCAAGACTGGCCGCACTCTCCATGAAACAGGCGGCGAGCCGACCGAGCCCGCCATTACCGAGGGCAGCATCGGGCTCGGCGGCTCGGACGCGCTCGAAATCTGCACCGAGTTCGCCAAGGGCCGCGCGCGTCAGGCCGGTCATGTCGAGATTGGTCAGGGTGTCCACCAGCAAGCGGCCGACCAGGAACTCAAGTGAGAGATAATAGACGCGCTTGTGCCCGGCCGCGCGGGTGAGATTGTCCGAATCGAGGGCGTGCGCAACCACGCGGTCGCGCAGGGCAAGAGCGAGCGCCTCGAACCAGTCGCGATCGCTGGCCGTGCGTTGGTCCCTGCCAAGGGCATAGACCAGCTTCGCAAGAATTGCGTCCCGCCAGTCGGCAACGGAACGGATGGGAGCGAGCGCCAGCGGAACGGCAGGGCCCGGCGCGCGGCCGGATGCGGGAAGATCGGAGTGATCCCGCGTAGACACGTTACTCATCGGGAGCGCCTCTGTTTCCGGTTTTCATGTATGGCGCGCTTTCCGATCTGTGGGGTCGGATACCGAGCGCCATCAGTCTGAAAGAGCGAGTATCCTGATCCGGTCAGATGAGGTCATTCGATCGGATTATGTACTAGCGTGGCACGAAACCCGCTCAGCCTGCAATCTGCATGTTCCGCACATGCTCCAGCGGCCAGCGCGGCCGGCAGCGCACGCCGAGCGGATCGGCGGCGTCGCCAGCGCGCAGGCGCTCGATCGCCGCCCAGGCGACCATGACCGCATTGTCGGTGCAGAGGCGGAGCGGCGGTGCGGCGAGGGGAAGGCCTGCGCCGGCGGCAATATCGGCCAGCGCGGCGCGCACCGCCTTGTTGGCGGCGACCCCGCCGGCGACGACCACCGCTGTCGCGCCGGGCAGCATCGCCAGGGCATGGCGCAGCCGATCGGCCAGGGCCGCGACCACCGCGCTCTGGAAGGCGAAGGCGAGATCGGCTGCGAAATCGCGCGGCAGACCGCCTTCCGGCTGCCGGGCGACAAGTTGAGCAACGGCGGTCTTCAGGCCGGAGAAGGAAAAGTCGCAGCCGGGCCGGCCAAGCATCGGCCGCGGCAGGTCGAATCGGCCGCCCTGCCCTTCGGCGGCAAGACGCTCCAGCGCCGGGCCGCCGGGATAGGGCAGGCCAAGCAGTTTCGCGACCTTGTCGAAGGCCTCGCCGGCCGCATCGTCCAGCGTGGTGCCAAGCCGGCGATAGCGTCCGACCCCCTCCACCGCGATGAGCGCCGTGTGCCCGCCGGAGACAAGCAGCAACAGATAGGGGAAGTTCGGCGGGTTGCCGCCGGTGTCCGGCAGACGCGCGGTGAGCGCATGGGCTTCGAGATGGTTGATCGCGATGAACGGCACGTCGGCTGCCAGCGCCATCCCTCTGGCCGTATTGGCGCCGACGATAAGGCCGCCGATAAGGCCTGGGCCGGCCGTGGCGGCAATCGCGACAAGGCCGGACGGCGTGGTGCCGGTGGCCGCCAGCGCGCGGTGGATCATGTCCGGCAGCAATGCGAGATGGGCGCGCGCGGCAATTTCCGGCACCACGCCGCCGAAGGGCGCGTGGTCGGCGATCTGGCTGGCGACGAACTCGGCACGGATCCGCCCCGCGCCGTCGAGCACGGCGCAGGCTGTTTCGTCGCACGAACTCTCGATACCGAGGATCAGCGAGTCGTGGCCCAACGCGTCGCCGCTTGCGGCTTTTCTTTCCATCGCGATCCTTTTAAGCAGTGAAGATGCACCAGGAAAGCTCGTCGGGCAGCAAAGTCGCCCCCCATTCCGGCCGCCGGCTGCCGCTACGAGTCGGCACCCGCGGGTCGCCGCTAGCCCTCCGGCAGACCGACATGTTCCTCGCGGCGCTGCGCGAGATCTGCCCGGCCCTCGGTTTCGCGCCGGATGCCTTCGCGCCCGAGATCATCAGCACGACCGGTGACCGGGTGACCGACCGCCCCCTCGCCGAAATCGGCGGCAAGGGGCTGTTCGCCAAGGAAATCCATGAGGCGCTGCTCGACGGGCGGATCGACTTCGCAGTGCACAGCCTCAAGGATCTCGAGACCGCATTGCCGGACGGCATCATCCTCGCCTGCACGATGAAGCGCGAGGACGCCCGCGACGCGCTGATCCTTGCCGACGGGCTCGGGCCGGTGAACGACGGCGATATCTGGTCGAGCCTGCCGAAGGGCGCGCGGGTCGGCACCTCGTCGGTGCGGCGGCAGGCGCAACTGCTGCATGCCCGGCCCGACCTACAGATCGGCCTGCTGCGCGGCAATGTCCGCACCAGGCTGGATGCGGCACGCATTGGCACGTTCGATGCAACCTTGCTCGCTCTCGCCGGGCTGCGGCGGCTTGGATTCGAAGAGGAGGTGGCCGCAGCCATCGACCCGGAAGCGATGGTGCCAGCCGCCTGCCAGGGGATTGTCGGGATTACCGTGCGGGCGGCAGACAGCCGGCTCGCCGAACTGCTCGCGGCGATCGAGAATCACGAGGCGAAGGCAGTCTCCAAGGCAGAGCGGGCATTGCTCGCTGCGCTTGACGGTTCCTGCCGCACGCCGATCGGCGGACATGCACGGCTGCTGCCGGATGGCAATCTGCACCTGACAGGGCTCACAGCGCGTCCGGATGGCAGTTTCCTGCTGAAGCGCAGCGAGGTGGCGAACGCCGCCGATGCAGCGCGACTGGGGGCGGAACTCGGTGCCTCGCTGCGGCGCGACAGCCCGGCCGACATCTTTCTTGACTGACACCGGTGCGACAGAGCCGCTCACCGTCCTGGTGACGCGCCCCGAACCGGGCGGCAGCGCCACCGCCGCCGCCCTCCGCGCGGCAGGATATGTGCCGGTTCTCGCGCCCTGTCTTGAGATCGAACCATTGCCGGGGGCTTTGCCGACGCTGGTGGATGGAATCGTGATCGCCAGCACCCAGGCGCTGCCCGGCCTGCCACCGGCACTGCGGGCCGTGCCGCTGTTCGCGGTGGGTGATGCCACCGCCGCCCGCGCGCGGGCAGCCGGGTTCATCGACGTCGCGAGTGCCGCCGGAACGGCACGGGAACTGGCGGCGCTGTTGGGTGAGCGGCTCGCTCCCGGCGCACGGCTGCTGCTGGCCTGTGGTGCAGGGCACAGCATGGATCTCGCTGCTGATCTTCGCGGCCGCGGCTTCCGGGTGACACGTCGGGTGGTGTACCGCTCGCGCCCGGCCCGGCAGCTCGACGCGGCAGCCCAGGCGGCGCTGGAGGCAGGCGAAATCGACCGGGTGATGGTATTCTCACCAGCCAGCGCGCGGCGTTTCGTGACCCTCATCACTGAGGCGGGGCTCGACGGGGCGCTGGCCGGGGCGATTGCCGTGGCAATCAGCCCGGCGGCTGCGGCCCCGCTCACGCGCCTGCCCTTCCGCGACATCCGCAGCGCGGTTTCGCCCGATCAGGATCACATGATAACGATACTGGCATGACCGAGCACGACCCGAACCAGACCCCGACCGCTCCCTCCGCCACCGGCGAACCGGCGCTAGCCGCCGCGCCAGAGCCTCAGGCTGCCGACCCCGCGACCGCACAGGCCGCGACGGACGTGCCCCGGCACAGGCGCACGGCGCTCGGCCTCGTGACCGTCGCCATTCTCGCGCTTGCTGTCGGCGAGGTCTTTCTGCTTCGCGCCCAGTTCGACGCGGCGGGGCAGTCAGCCCGGATCGCGCAGCTGTCAACCCGGATCGGCGCGCTGCGAAATCGGGTGGCATCGCTGGAGCAGAAACTGACCACTGTTGCCGCGGAGGCGAAAAAGCCAGTGCCCGCCGAACCGGCGCCCGCCCTGCCCGCCGATCTCGCAGCGCGGATCGGCAAGATCGAGTCCAGCATCGCGGCGCTGTCGACCACCACCCTCGCCGATCACGCCGCGGTGACGCGGCTGCGGCAGCAGAGCGGCGACCTGCCCGCACTCGCGGCAAAGGCGAAGACCCTGGCTCTGATCGCGCAGGCGAGCCTGAATCTGCAGAACGGACTGCCGCTCGGCAATATTCCCGGCGCACCGGCTGCCCTCGCCGCCTACGCCACCGCAAAGCCACCGACGCTTGCCGGGCTGAAGGCAAGCTTCCCGACCTATGCGGAAGCCGCCACACACGCTGCCGGTGACGCCGCGCCGCAAGGCGGGTTCTGGCAGAGGACGAAAGCGCGGGTGGAAAGCCTCGTCACCGTGCGGCATGGCGACAAGGTCCTGATCGGCAGCCTGGCCGAGGGCATTCTCGGCAAGGCGCAGGCCGCGCTTGGACGGGATGATCTGAAGGCAACCCTCGCTGTCCTCGCGAAACTTCCGCCGGACGCAGCCACGGCAATGAAGCCTTGGACCGAAAAAGCCAGCGGGCTTCTTGCGGCGCGAACGGCGCTTGCCGGAATGGCGGAGAAGGCCTGATGCTGCGCGCCTTCCGCTTCGCCCTCGTCGCGATCACCCTGCTGGGCATCGCCTGGTTTCTTGCCGGCCTGCAAGGGCATGTGACTGTCGAGATCGGGACCTATGCCGCCACCGCATCGACGCCGGTGGCTATCCTGCTGCTGGTTCTGCTGATTGTTGTCGTTGTCCTGGTACTTGGCTTGCTGCGCGGGGCACTCAGCCTGCCCAGGCGGATATCGGTGAGGCGCGGCCGCGCGCGGCGTGATGCCGCCGATTCCGCCGCGCTGCGCGCGCTTTCGGCGCTCGCAGCGGGCGACACCGAAGCTGCCGCCGGCCATGCGCGAACCGCACGGCGGCATGCACCAGAGGCGCCGCTCACGCTTTATGTGAGCGCCGAAACGGCGCGACAGGCGGGCGACGCTGCGGGGGCCGAGGCGCTGTTCTCCAACCTGGCGAAACATGGCGATGCCGGATTCCTCGGTTGGCGCGGCCTGCTGACCGCACGCCCACTGCCCCAGGATGACCCAGACAGGCTGGCGCGCTCGGCAGAACAGGCCCGCCAGGCGGCGGCATCTTATCCTAATTCGGCGTGGTTGCGCGAGCAGCGGGTGCGGATCGCGCTGGGACAGGGACGGTTCAGCGAGGCGGCGCGGCTGGCGACCGATCCGGCGGCGCGCGCGGCACTGGCTATCATGGCCTCACGCGAGGTGGCTGGCGAACCGCTGGCGATCGACTGGGCGCGGGACGCCGTGCGCTTGGCACCGGGCCTGCCGGAAGCGCATCTCGCACTTTTCGAGGCGCGTGCGAAGGCTGGCCAGGCCTGGCGGGCAAAGCGGGCGCTGAAGCGGGGCTGGCGGATCGCGCCGCATCCCGACCTTGCCGATGCCTGGCTGGCGGCGCTGACATCGCCGCTGGAACGGGCGACGGCAGCGGCCAAACTCGCCGAACTCAACCCCGGGCATCCGGAGAGCGAGGCGTTACTGGCGCGCACGGCCCGCGCTGCGAACCTGGTCGGCGAGGCCGAACGGCACGAACGGCACGGCGGCGGCAAAGGCGTATGGGTCTGCGCGACCTGCGACACCGAACACGAGGCGTGGCAGCCGACCTGCCGCAAATGTGGGGCAATCGGTTCGCTCGGCTGGTTGCGCCGGACGAATCCCGAGTCTACGCCCCGCCTGTTGCCGGCACCGCAACCGGCGGCCTGACAATCCGCCGGCGGCGCAGGAACCGGCGCTCGATGCCGTAGTGCAGCATAGCGGCCAGGATGATCGACCCAGCCACCGTCGCCCCGCCCCAGCAGAGCCCGAACAGGAGGGGGCTGCCGGATAGAATCGGGCCAAGCGCCAAGGCGAGCGCGCGGCCGACAGGTTCGTTCACCAGATAGAGTGGATAGGAGATCAGCCCAAGCCAAAGCACGGGCGGCGATCCGAGACATCGCGCCAGTAGCCTGAACGGCCGCCATGCGGGTACGCGCTGGGCGGCAACCGCAATCGCCCAGGCAAGAGGCGGCAAGAGCTTGGCAAGCCGCCCCCAACCCGCGCCGTGACTGGCGCCGAGTGCCATCGTCATGATGAGCATGATCACGAACAACCTCCACGCCCCTACCCGATCGCCGGACCAGAACCGCGAGGCAGCGACGCCGAGCGCGAAATAGGCGGCTTCGTTCGGCAGAAAGGCCCTGCTGAACCGCCAGGGAGCCGGGATACAGGCGGCATAGATCCGGGCAAGAACGGCCAGTCCGATGAGAGCCAGCGAAAGACGCACAAGGGTGCCATCGCGACCATCGCACCGGAGAGCGACAAGCGCGATTACCGCATAGAACTGCCATTCGGTCGAAAGGCTCCAGGCCGGGCCGAGGAGGGCGAAGGGGCCGTCCGGCAGCAAGCGGTGCGGCAACGCCCCGTGCAGGAAGACCAGATGAGCCAGTATCTCGAAGACAGGGTGCTGCGGCGGGCCAGCCGGCCAGATATCGGCCGCCGGGTCGCCGGGCGCGAGCCATGGCATGGTTGCGAAAGGCGAGCCCCCCTTGAGCATCAACAGAGTCGAGCCGACCAGTACAATCATATAGACGGGCAGAAGCCGGCGTGCGCGGGCGACGAGGAACGATCCCGGGCGGCGACCGAACCGGGTCATGGACTGCACGATCACCAGCCCGGACAGGGCAAAGAACAGGTCGACCGCAGCGAGACCGTGGCTCACAAGCCCTTGCGCAGCCCACATGGCCAGCGGCGGCAATGGCAGGAACGGTACCAGATGGCCGACCAGCACATATATCGCGAGAACGCCGCGCAATCCGTCAAGCCGGATCAGCCGGCCTATTGCAGAACCTTCCTCCCGCGCCACCATGGCGCGGAGAATATCACAACTTCAAATTGTATTGAACAGAATATTACAATCGACGACGACCGAGCAGGGCATGATAGGCAACGAGTATGATCACCGCGCCGACGACCGAGACGAACAGGCTGTAGAGAAAGCCGCCACCGGGCGCGAAGCCAAGCGCAAGGAAAATCTGGCCGCCGACTAGCGCGCCGACGATGCCGAGTACGATATCGAGGATCGGTCCCTTGCCGCCGTTATCGACGATCTGGCTGGCGATCCAGCCCGCGATCAGGCCAAGAATGATAAAACCTATCAGGTGCATTCCCCGAATCCCTCTTTCGTTCGTGAGACAAGAGATGGGGGACCGCCTCAGTGCGGACAAGGCCGCCTGTCAGCCCAGGTCGCCGGAGACGGGCTGAAGCCGGCGCGCCTCGATGCCCTGCCAGGCAAGCAGGACGGGTACAGCGATCAGAAGGTCGCGCGCGCGCCGCAGCAGCGAGACCGAAAGCGCAATGTCGGGCGGAATGCCGAATACGGCGCCGAGCAATGTATAGGCCGCCTCCTGCACGCCGAGTCGGCCGGGAACGAAGAAGCCGGTGGACAGGATCGCGTGCAGAAGTGCCTCGATCGCCAAGGCATCGCGGAGCGAGATATTCTGGCCCAGCGCGCGAAAGGCGACGAAGGAGGCGACGCCGGTGCCGAACCAGCACAGGAGGTGCATCGCGCCGGCGGCGATGAGCCGCCCGCGTCGGGCATAGATCGTATCGAGCGCGGATTGCAGGCGCTGGATCCCGATCGAGGCGGCATCGGCCGATTGCCCAGCGATCCGCATCGCCAGCCCACTGAAAAGGCGGCTCATCCCCTTCTGCATCAGCAGGAAGGACAGGCCGGCGACCAGCGCCATGGCGAGGCCGATGCTCATCGGCAGCACCAGAGCGCTGTCCGGCACCAAGGCTACCAGCAGAATCACGCCGATGCCGACGAAGACGAGTTCGGCAAGGAATTCGAGAGTTACGTCGGCCAGCGTCGAGGCCGCCGCGTCGGCGAAGGAGACCCCACCCAGGGCGATGGCCCGGCCGCCGATCACGAACCCGCCGACATGCGAGAAGGGCAGAAATTCACCGGCCGAGTCGCGCACCATCCGGCCCCAGTAGAGCAGGAGGAAGCTTCCGCCATAGCGGCGGCGCAGCAAAAGCCGCCAGGCCAACGCGAGTCCGGCGATGATCACCATCTGCACGCCGAGATAGGCGATGAAGCCGGGCAGGCTGATCCGTTCGAGCGCGCGAATCACATCGCCCCAGCCGAGCCATGCGATCGTGCCGGTGAAGAGGAGGAGTCCGACCAGCGCGAACACGGCCGGCCAGATGCCGAGACGGCGGATCACGACACGGCGCTCAGCAAGGAGAGACGGGCAGGATAAGATCCTAACACTTGATTTCACTCACTCCGCAAGCCGGAAAAAGGGCGCGGCCTGACACCACTGGTTCGCCCTTAGCAGATCGCGCGGGTCCGGGGTATTGCCATTGCCGGGGGGCCTGCACTTTGCCTCGGCGCCGGCAATCAAGTATGCCCTCGGCAGGATTTTTCCATGGCAGGCATGAGCAGCGATTCTTCTTCTCCGCTCGAGACGGTTGCGCGCCCCATCGCCGACGACCGGCCGGTTCTTGTCACCGGCGCGACCGGCTTCGTCGGCGCCGCCGTGGCCCGAGCGCTGGTCCGGCACGGTTTCAGGCTGCGGCTGATGCACCGCGCTTCGAGCGACATGCGCAATCTCGCGCAACTGCCCGGCGAGCGGGTGGTCGGTGACCTCACCGATCCAAACTCGTTGGCGCAAGCGGTCGAGGGCTGCTCGCACATCTTTCACGTGGCCGCCGATTATCGTCTCTACGTGCCCGATCCGGCGGCGATGAGGGCGGTGAATATCGACGGCACCATTGCCCTGTTCCGCGCGGCACAGGCGGACGGGGCGTGCCGGATGGTCTATACCAGCAGCGTCGCCGCTCTCGGCCTGACTCACGATGGTAGCCCGGCCGACGAGGCGACGCCGCATGCGGCGGAGGATCATGTCGGCCCCTACAAGCGGTCGAAATACGAGGCCGAGTTGGCGGTGAAGAAGCTTGTCGCCGAGGGGTTGGATATCGTCATCGTCAATCCGGCCGCCCCGGTTGGACCAGGCGACATCAAGCCGACGCCGACCGGCCGCATGGTGCTGGACGCCGCTCGCGGCCATATGCCGGCCTATGTCGAGACCGGCATGAACATCGTGCATGTGGATGACGTCGCCGAGGGTCATGTGCTTGCTCTGACGCGGGGACGGCGCGGCGAGAGCTACATTCTCGGTGGCGAGAATCTCATGCTCTCCGAAATCGGGCGAATGATCACACGGCTGGCCGGCAAGCCGCCGCCACGGGTAAAATTGCCGATCGGCCCGCTGATGCCGGTTGCGGCGCTCATGGAAGCCTGGGCGCGGATCTCGGGCCATGAGCCGCTGATGACGCGCGACATGCTGACCATGGCGCGAAAGCGGATGTTCTATTCTTCGGAGAAGGCCGTTCGGGAACTCGGCTATCATGCCCGCCCGGCAGAGGAAGCGATGCGCGATGCGCTCGCCGATTTCTGCCGCCGCGGCCTGCTGCCGAGCCTCGCCTTCGAGCCGGATGGAGCGACCGCATGACCCTGCTTGCCCTGCTCGCGCTGCTGGCTTGGATCTACCTATATCTGCTGCACGGCCAGTTCTGGCAGAGCGGCCCGGAACTCGCCCCGGCGCGGCCGGCAACCGCGGTTCCGGTAGACATCATCGTGCCGGCGCGCGACGAGGCGGAAACGATCGGGGCGGTCGTGCAATCGCTGCTGGCTCAAGATTATGCCGGGCCGTTCCGGGTGATCCTGGTCGACGATGGCAGTACGGATCGCACAGGCGACATCGCGATCCGGGCGGCGAACGGCGATCCGCGCTTTGCCCTGCTGCGCGGCGGCGAAAAGCCAGCCGGCTGGTCGGGCAAACTCTGGGCATTGGAACAGGGAGTAGCGCACGGCGCGGCGCCAGTGCTGCTGTTCACCGATGCCGATATTGTTCACGATCCGCGGCATCTGGCGACGCTGGCCGCGAGGTTGGTGACACCGGAGCGCGGCGCGCGGCTCGACATGGTTTCGGAAATGGTGCGTCTGAACTGCGAAAGCGCCGCCGAACGCGCGCTGGTGCCGGCTTTCGTCTACTTCTTCCAGATGCTCTACCCGTTCGCCCGCGTGAACGATCCGCTCGACGGCACCGCCGCCGCGGCCGGCGGCACGGTGCTGATCCGGCGCGAGGCGCTGGAGCGGGCTGGCGGACTCGCGGCGATGCACGGCGCGCTGATCGACGACGTCACGCTGGCCGGCCGGGTCAAGCGCGGCGGCGCCGTGTTCCTCGGGCATTCCGGCCTCGCTCGCTCGATCCGCCCCTATCCGCGGCTTGCCGAAATCAGGGCGATGATCTCGCGCACTGCCTTTACCCAGCTGCATTATTCCGGGCTGCTGCTCGCGCTCACGCTGGCTGGGCTGGCGGTCGTCTGGCTGGTGCCGCCGCTTGCCCTCCTTTTCGGGCATGAAGTCGCGGCCTTGTGCGGGCTGATTGCCTCGCTGCTCGCGGTGCTGAGCTATCAGCCGACGCTGCGGCGCTACGGACGCGGCTGGTATTGGGGGCTGGCACTACCGCTGATCGCGCTTGTCTATATGGAGGCGACGTTGGCCTCCGCACTGCGCTACTGGCGTGGCACGGGGGCTGCCTGGAAAAGCCGCGATTATGGAGCCGACGCATGAGTGCCGCCGCGAGCATTGAACACGCTTCTGGCAAGGACCGCGGCGACGAGAATTTCCCGGTCGGCTCTTGGCTGATTCGCGCCGGGCTGCGCCGGCACGTGCATGCCTATTACGCGTTCGCGCGCAATGCCGACGACATCGCCGATCATCCCGATCTTGCTCCGGCGGAAAAGATCGCCCGCCTCAATGCAATGGAAGCGGTGCTGGACGGCGACGATCCGACGCGTTCGCCTTCGGCGGCACGGCTTCGCGAGAGCCTGGCGGAGACCAACGTCGATCCGGTCCATGCGCGCGAATTGCTCGTTGCCTTCCGGCAGGATGCGACCAAGACACGCTATGCGAGTTGGGACGAGTTGATGCGCTATTGTCGCTATTCGGCGGCGCCGGTCGGACGTTACGTGCTCGATCTGCACGGCGAGAGCCGCCAGAGTTGGCCTGCCTCCGACGCGCTGTGCGCCAGCCTGCAGGTGCTCAACCACCTTCAGGATTGCGCGAAGGATTTCGACACCCTCGACCGATCCTACATCCCCGGTGACTGGTTGCAGGCGGTCGGGCTCGGGCCGGACGCCGTCACCGCGAAGGCGACTCCCCCGGCACTGCGCTCGGTGTTCGATGCGATGCTGAAAAGGACGGCGGAGTTAAACGCGAAGGCGGCGCGTCTTCCGGGATTCGTGGTCGCCCGCGGGTTGCGGGTGGAGACGGCGATCATCGTTGGCCTCGCCCGCCGGCTGCACCGCCGCCTACTGCGGGAGGATCCGCTGGCCGGGCGCGTGAAGCTGCGCCGTAACGACGCCATCAGCGCCGTACTCGCCGGCCTTCCACGCCTGCTCTGATGTTCATTCCCGCCAACGCCGCGCGCTTCGCCGATGACGCCGCAACCGTCGCCGCCGCGACGCGCGCCGCCGGCACGTCCTTCTATCGCGGCATGAGTGTTCTCCCTGCGCCGCGCCGCACCGCGATGTATGCAATCTACACGTTCTGCCGGATCGTGGACGATATCGCCGACGAAGAGGCGCCGCTTGCGGCGAAGCGCGAAGGGCTCGATGCCTGGCGCCGGCGGATCGACGCGCTGCCCGAAGGCGGTGATGACCCGGTCACCCGCCTGCTGCGCGATGCCTCGCTGCGCTACGCGCTGCGGCGGGAGGATTTCCACGCGATCATCGACGGGATGGAGATGGATGCCGGCGCGCCGATCATCGCGCCGGACATGGCCACGCTCGATCTGTATTGCGACCGCGTGGCCTCGGCAGTGGGACGCCTGTCGATCCGGGTGTTCGGCGAGGTTTCGGCACAGGGCGACAGGGTGGCACATCATCTCGGCCGGGCGTTGCAACTCACCAACATCCTGCGCGATGTCGGCGAGGATGCGGCGCGGGGGCGAATATATCTCCCGCGCGAGGCGCTGGAGGCTGCCGATGCTGCTGCCAATCCGGCAACGCTGCTGGCCGATCCGGGACTGAAGCGGGCAATGGCCGAGATCGCCGGGCTGGCCGAGCAACATTTCGCTGAGGCCGCTGCCGCGATGCGCGGCTGCGACCGCCGCGCCGTGCTGCCGGCACGAATGATGGCGGATGCCTATCGGCCGTTGCTGGGGGTGATGCGCGCGGCGGGTTTCGCCCATCCCGAGCGCCGGCCCAGCCTGCCAGCCTGGCGCAAGCTGCGCCTTGCCGCCGAGCTTCTCATCCGGACCGACCGGCACCGATGACCCGCGTCCATGTGATCGGCGCCGGCATGGCCGGGCTGTCCGCCGCGACAACCCTCGCCGCGCGGGGGCGCCGGGTGGTGCTGTACGAGGCGGCGAAATGGGCCGGTGGGCGCTGCCGCTCCTATCACGACGCCGCACTTGGCTGCCGCATCGACAATGGCAACCACCTTCTGCTGTCGGGCAACCGCAGCACGATGACCTATCTGCGGCGGATCGGCGCCGAGGAAACGCTGACCGGGCCGAGCCACCCGCTTTTTCCGTTCATCGACCTTATTTCCGGCGATGCCTGGACACTGCGGCTCAACCGCGGCAGGCTGCCTTGGTGGGTGCTGCGCCGGGGTTGGCGCGTGCCTGGCACTGACGCGCTGGACTATCTCGCGCTGCGCCGGCTCGAACGCGCGGCGGTAACAGACACAGTGGCCGGGATGCTCGGCGGATTGGGCACATTGTATGACAGGCTGCTCGAACCGCTGGCGATCGCGGCGCTCAACACGAAACCGGAGACGGCCTCCGCTGCACCAATGGCCGCGGTCGTTCGGGAAAGCCTCGCGCGCGGAGGCGCCGCGACCATACCGCGTATGCCGAAGATCGGGCTTTCGGAGAGCCTTGTCGATCCCGCCCTCGCCTTTCTGCGCGCAAGCGGGGCGGAATTGCGCTTCGGTGCGCGGATTGCCGGACTGACGATGACCGATGCGCGGGTGACCGGCCTGGTCGGCCCCAATGTAGATGAGATCGTCGGGTCCGACGAACGGGTCATCTTGGCCACTCCACCCTGGGTCGCGGCCGAACTGCTGCCCGGCCTCACCGTGCCCGACGCTCACGAGGCGATCATCAACCTGCATTTCCGTGCCGGCATCGATCCGGGGCCGGCCGGCTTCTATGGCCTGATCGGCGGTGCCGCCGAATGGGTGTTCGAGAAACCCGAAGTGGTCTCCGTGACCATCAGCGCGGCGAATGACCGTCTCGAGCAGGAGACCGATCGCCTTGCCGCCGAAGTGTGGTCCGATCTGCGCCGTGGTTTCGGTCTGCCACGCGCCATGCCTCCGTGGCGCGTTGTGAAGGAGAAGCGTGCAACCTTCGCTGCGACACCGGAACAGCTTGCGCGCCGACCGGGCTCAAGCACCCGGCTCGTCAACCTGCGCCTCGCCGGGGACTATACCGCGACCGGCCTGCCCTCGACCATTGAAGGGGCGATCCGATCAGGCGAATCTGCAGCGCAGCATATCTGACGCCATAACTTTCGACATCGCAAAAACTCGAAATCAGATTGCCCGTTGGCCTCTTCCACGCATTGGGCCAACGCCTCATTTCTGGCGGAAAATCAGACATCTGGAACAATCTCGATGCCTTCTTGCAACCTTCAAATTTCCTGCCGCCAGGTTTGGCAAATCTGCAACACTCTTCATTAGTTGCTCGCCAGCCGACGCAATTCTGTCATTTACACTTGACCCACGTGCCTGCACCCGGAAAAACTGCCCAAAATATGTAAGAGTCATGCGGCGCTCGGCTCGGGTGCCGTCAACTGGGAGGCAACTGAACGGCGACATGCTGGGTTTTTGCGTGGCCGGAGAGTCGATCGGGATTTCAGAGCGAAGGCGTGGGGCGCGCGCGATCGAGGCGAACCGGCGGATCATCGAGAAATTGCTGGAGCGCGAGGGCTATGCCGCCCATCGCCGCCGCACTGCCGCTCATCTCGGAGACGACGATCTCGACATCTCTATAGATCGCCGCAAGCGCATTGGCTTCCAGCGTCTCCATCGCCGCGGGCAGCAGGAACGGCGCGAGCTGCGCGAGGCTGCCGCCGAGCACGATACGGCGCGGACTGATAATGTTGATCAGGTTCGCCAGGGCGAGCCCGAGATGACGCCCGGCCTCGGCGAGCACGGCGCGTGCCACGGGGTCGCCAGCCTCGCAGGCCTTGCGGACGGAAGCGACATCTCTCGCCCCGTGGCCTCGGGCGGCGAGATCGCTCAGGATTGCCTTTTCGGATACATAGGCTTCGAAGCAGCCCTGACCACCGCAACCACAGGCACGTCCGCCGGGCACAATCTTCATGTGGCCGATTTCGCCAGCCAGTCCATGAGGGCCGCGGTAAAGCTCACCCATCAAATAGAGCCCGCCGCCGATGCCCGAACGACCCATCACGTAAACGAAGTCGGCTATGTCGCGGCTTGCTCCGAAGAGGTGCTCCGCCAAGGCTGCCGCCTTCACGTCGTTCTCGACACGGACCGGCACCTTCAGTTTCTGGGCGAGATTTTCGGCGACATCGAGATCACGCCACCCGATATTGGGCGCGAAGACGATACGCCCGCCGGTCGAGACGAGCGCTGGCATGGCGACTCCCGCGGCAAGAAGCGTGGCGCGCGTGGCGCGCAACGAGCGCAAGGCTGCGGTAACGCCGCTGCGGGCGGCGGCGATTGCAGCCTCTGGCGCCGTGCTGCCGGGCACCGCGAGATCGGCGCAGGCGGTACCGTCGATGGTCGAGATCACGATGCGGATGGCGTCCGGTTCGACGCTGATACCCGCGAGATATCCGGCTCGCGGATCAAGGCTCAGCGCCGTGGTTGGCCGCCCGGCTCGGCCGGTCGGCGCATCAGTGTCGCGCCGAACAATGCCGCCCGATTCAAGATTGTTGATGATGATCGAAATGGTCGCAGGATCGATACCGGAAATCTGCGAAAGCTTCTGCTGCGAGATGCCTGGATTCTGGCGGATCATGTGGAACAGCCGCGCCGAATTGATGCGCCGCACCAGGGCAGAATTCACGCGCGCGCGGGTCATCCGCGCCCCCTCGCCGGCCGAATCATCGCGCCGTCCGAGCCGCGACGCCACCGATATGAATCTTTCTTGACATTGAAAACGCTCCTCTCTAGTGGTTTCTTAAAGAGTAAAAATAATTCGTGCAAGCGAGCTCGGGGCAGCGCGGCACAGAAATCAAACGGGGACGGAACAATGCCGACGTCGGCGACTGAAGCACATCATGCAGTTTGCACAATTTCGCGCGCGACGCAGTTTCCGCGCGTCTTCCACGTGGCGTGGCCCGGCGCGGTCAATGCCCCCGTCTACCCGTTGCAGATGGCGAAGCAGCGGGCAGGATCTGCGCGCAAGGCGCGGATTTCGCCAGCAAAAAAGTCTTTCAACATGGAGGTTCAACCATAATGCGAAACATTAGCAACCAGGCGGGCGACGTCCCGGCCCGGTCTGCGACGCGGAAGCTGCGCCGCGCAGCATGCGCCGCAGGCGTGATCAGCCTTTTCGGCCTCGCACCGCTCGCGCACGCGCAGAGCCTGGGCGACGCACTGCGGCAGACCACCTTCCAGGGCATGATCGGGGCGATTCACTTCGATTATGCAAATAATGGTCACACTTCGAAGAGCACTCACTCCTTCGCGATCGGCGGGCATCTGATTGCCCACACCGGATCGTTCAACGGGTTCAGTGTTGGCCTTGGCGGTTACACGGCGCAGTCGCTCGGCCTCTACAGCAAGAACGACACACACTACTACAGCGAACTGACCGGTTCGTATTTTGGCATCCAGTCGTTCCGGCAGGCGTATCTGCAGTATCAGACGCCGAAAGTGGAGATCCGTTTCGGCCGTCAGCTGATCCAGACGCCCTACGCCAATCAGGACTACAACACGTTCAACCCGCGCGCCTTCATGGGCGTTGCCGGTGTTGTGAACGTGCTTGGCAATGGCTCTGACAAGGTCGATGCAGGCGCGCTGAGTCTCGAAGATAATCCCGCTGCGTTCAGCGTCTTCATGACCCGGATGTTTGATTACGAAAGCCGCTACAGCAGCTCATTTACTGCAGCCAACCGCTACTCCGGCACGAAGCCGACCAACGGCTTTATCGCCATCGGCGCCCGGTATCACGGCGACGTCGGCTCTATGCAGTTGACCGCGCAGGCCTGGTATTATGATTTCTATCAGTACGCGCAGATGGTTTATGGCCAACTCGACGTAGTGCAACCCTTGAGCAATGGCCAGGCCATCTTCGGCGCAGTCCAGGCCCTGACGGAAGGCAATTCCGCTGGAAATTCTAACAATATCGCCGCTCTGACGAATAATAATGTTGGTAGCGTCAATGCACATGTCTATGGTGCAAAATTAGGATATTCCTTCGGCGATGGTAGCATTGCGCTGGTTGGCGACTACGCGCCGACCGAGTACAATTCGTTCCACCATGGCGGTGTTGTGCACCCGTACAACGATAATACCGGCACTTCCTTTACAGATACCATGCAAACCGGCATCGCGAATCTGGGGCCAGGCTATGCATATGGTGTGACGACGAGCTACGCTTTCCTCAACAAGAAGCTGAAGGTTGACGTCTCGTACATTCGCTACCTTGCACGCTATGGGTTCGGCGGCGACTCCAGAAACTATACGTATGGTGGCGCTTACGGTTTCTCGAGCACGAACTATATTCCGAACCAGCAACTTTGGGCACTTGATGCTAGCGCATCGTATGATCTCTCATCGGTGCTGAAAGGGCTCTCGGTCGCCGAGGATACCGATATAGCGCAAGCAGAAAACCGGGCTGGCTACACGCAATACAATCATAATCCCTATTTCAGCAGCCGCTTCTATCTCGAATATAACTTCTGAGACAGTCGGCCACTAAAAATGCGCGCCCTGGTATCGTTCCCGGGCGCGCTTCTTTTTGTGCGTCGATCCTCAGCCGTAAGCACCGGCCGACCGTTACTTTGTGACGTTGGTAACCGCGGTGAAAGGTACCGAAACGCCGCCCATCTGGAGAGAGACGCTGTTCGACCCGCTGGTGACACCGGTCGCGGTTCCGGTGACCGTGAACGGCAGGGTCGTCGTGCTGCCATTCGCGCCTCCTTCGACCACCGCAACCTTGTAGGCACCGTCCGGCACCGTAGTGCCGCTTGCATCCTTGCCATTCCAGGTCCAGGAATTGCTGCCGGCTGTCGCGTTCATCGACGTATCGAGAATCTGTTGCCCCGCACCGTTATACACCGCGATGGCGACCGGCCCCGAAGTCGGCGCGGTGAAATTGAGCGTCCCGGTTCCGTTCTGCAGCGGCAACTGGCTCGATGTAGCGGTCACCTTGCTTCCCAGCATCGAACTCGCCTGGGTCAGGTCGCCGGCCTGGGTCAGCTGCAATAGCTGGGTCAGGCTCTGGTTCGTGCTGATCTGCTGTTCGACCTGAGAGAACTGTACGAGTTCCGAGGTGAACTGGCTTGAACTCATCGGACTGGTTGGATCCTGGTTCTGCAACTGGGTCGTGAGCATGGTCAGGAAATCATTGTAGTTCGACGACAGGGCGCCGAGCGCGCTCGTCGTGGAATTGCCACTCGTGCCGGATGTGCTGCTCGTGCCAGACGCACCACTCGTACCGCTTGATGACGTCGACGAGCCGATGCCTGCAGCGGCGGCATTCGCGGCTGCCGTGAGCTGACTCTGCTGATAGGCAACTGATGCGACGCTGCTGGTCATGAAGATCTCCTTTTGGATTGAATTCGGCGCTGCAAATGAAGATTTGGGTCAGGCCACGACGTTCACGCCGAAGCGACGCAACGTCACGGCCGGAACGGATGATACCGTGTCCACGGCTGGTGCAATGCCAGCTGCGGCAGCGGGACTCCGTACGTAGACGGGCAACCGGCCACTTCCCTCGCTACCCGATGAACCACCGTTAGGCCCGCCTCCGGCAAGGGAGAAGCCGCCACCAAATCCGTTCGCACCGGCGCCAACGCTAGCCTGATGCGAACCAGAAGCGTCTGCGTGCGGCGCAATCAGGTCGAACGTAACTGTTCGATGGGTGTCCGGCAGACCGGCCTGCGTCAGGACCTGATTTAGAGTATTTCGATCGTTCTGCAGTTGCTGGAGGGTGTCAGCATGCGATGCGCCGATCGCAACAGTCAAACTCCCATCAGCATGTCGGTCGATCTGAAGCGTTACGGTTCCGATGGCAGGGGGCGCCAAAGCGATGGTGAGACGTGTGCCTGGCGTCGCGCTTGAGCTGCCCTGAGGCGGCTGGATCTGGCTGACGCCGACCAACGCGGCCGCGATCTGTCCCGACACGGAATTCGAAGAGGCGCTACTGGCCGCACCATTCGTCTCCCCTCCCCCTGGAAGTGCCGGAACTGCAGATGACGAGATACTCACCACTGGAGCCGGTCCTGCCGACGACATTGCCGGTTGAACCTGTCTTGCAACCGTCGAATTGGCTGATGTCGCAGATATCCGTGTCTCGGCACTCGCATGAGCGGTCGCGGATGATGACGGACCGGCAGCAGCCGTGTGGTGGGCCTGCCCGCCTGCCGCCGATTGGAGACGGCCGATGGCCTCACGGGCCAGGGAGTCGATTGTTGAATGGGGGACGCCCGAGGTCGTGCTTCCTGAAGATGCCGCCAGTTGAGACGACGACCCGGTAGTGGCTGACCCGGGCGAGCCTGCGGAACCCTCAACAGGGACCGACTGTGCCTTGGCGTCGGTAGCCGGTGTCACTTGCCTCGCCAAACCGGGCACCACGGGCGCATGAGAGTCAGACTGTGGAGCAATATCGGCGACCTGATGCGAAGACAATGCTTGGACGGCCAACGCGGCGGAGGCCTGAGCCGATAGGCCTGCCGATACGGGCGTTGGCTGCGAGGTCTGCACAGCCTGCGCCTGCTGCGCCTGGCCCGAAGAGGGCCCCGCGTTGGCCCGGGCAAGATCATGATGGCCGCTCTTATTCGGCGCCTTGCCGTGTTCCGTGGCGACTGGAGCCATGCCCTGCGCATTGGCATAAGCAGCGCCCGGCGGTGATGCCGTCCGATCGCGCATCAGGGCGGCGGATGACGTTCCATTGCCGTTGCCATGATGAGCATGTGGATCGGACGCAGATTTCGCGTCCGTGGTCGAGCTTGGTGACTGGGACGCATTTCCCGCCGCGTGCTGGGACGATGATGCCGATGCGCCGGCGAGAGCCGCGCTAAACGAGCCTGAAGCGGCCTTACCGGCACCGCAATCCGCACTCCCCTGCCCCGCGCTTATGGTGCGAGTACCTGAAACACTCGCGGGCCCGGACGAATCCGACGTCGGCACGGCGCTTGTCGACGCCGGCGCTGCAGTTCCGCATCCTGAAGTCGCGCCGGCGGCTGCGCTCGCAGTCGACGTAGCCGGCACGGCGGAAATGGCGGTTCCAATGCTCATGCCGCCCCACATGCAAGATATCGGCCAAACAAAAATACGCGACGAAAGGCGGCTGGCGCTGCATTCTCGGAGGC
Source organism: Acidiphilium multivorum AIU301 (assembly GCF_000202835.1). Lineage (NCBI taxonomy): Bacteria > Pseudomonadati > Pseudomonadota > Alphaproteobacteria > Acetobacterales > Acidocellaceae > Acidiphilium > Acidiphilium multivorum. The sequence continues at coordinate 154,358 of NC_015186.1, read as the reverse complement.
AAGCCGGCAAAATTTGCAGGGCTATATCCATGAAACCCGGCCGATTCTGCCGGGTAGGCAATTTCAACTATGGGACCGAATGACTGCAAAACTCAGTTCCCACACTTGGCACGCTTCGTGCAAGACGGTCAGCGAACGGATGCAGCCCGTTGCGGCACAAGACATGTGCGATAGTGCCACGGGCAAGCCCCCAACCCTATGGAGCTGAGGACAGGATGTCGATTTTCGGTGCTTTGGATACTTCGGTCAGCGGCCTTCAGGCCCAGTCCAGCGCGTTCACCAATATCAGTGATAACATCGCGAACTCCCAGACCATCGGCTACAAGGGCGTCAATACTCACTTCACCAACTACCTTGTTCAGAGTACGGCCTCCAATAATGGACCCGATTCCGTTGTTGCCAATCCCGAATACACAAATACGGTTGAGGGGACGATAACGCAGTCGAGCAATCCACTCTCTCTGGCAATAAACGGCAATGGATACTTCAACGTCAGTCTCCCAGGCCCGACCACAACGACGGCCGGAAAGACAACGCAGACATTCGACGCTCAGCAATATTACACTCGCGCAGGCGATTTTACCCTGAATTCATCCGGATACCTTGTAAACGGCGCCGGCGCCTATCTTGACGGGTGGTCCGTCAACCCGACGACAGGCACCGTCAACACTTCGTCGCTCGCACCGATCCAGGTTTCGCAGGGGGCGTCTCCGCCGGTTCCGACCTCCAATGTTACACTTTCGGCCACGTTGCCAACCACACCGAGTTCGACCCCCGTCACCACTCAGGTTGATGTCTACGACTCGCTCGGCAACATGCAGCCACTCAACCTAAGCTGGTCTCCGGTCACTGGTTCGGCAAATACGTGGACACTGAACGTCTCCTCACCGAACGCGACACCCTCGACGGTGGGTTCCGCAACTATGGCTTTCAATACGAACGGAACGCTGAGTTCGATCACAGCGGGCACTGGGGCAACGTCCCCTGCTGCCGGGCAACTACAGATCTCGCCGAGCTATAATGGCAGCGCGCAACCCATCACGCTGGATTTTGGAGCCCCCGGGAGCACCGCCGGCCTCACCCAATACGCCGGCACGAGTCTGAATCTCCAGGGCGTAAGCCAGAATGGCTCACCTTCCGGTGCATTCAGCAACCTGTCGATCGACACACAAGGCAATATCACGGCAAACTATACAAACGGCTTCTCCAAGCAGATTGCCCAGATTCCCCTCGCCTCCTTCGCGTCACCCGACGCGCTGCAAAACAAGAGCGGACAGATCGAGACGGCCACCCAAGCTTCCGGAGCCGCGACAATCAATGCAGTAGGTGGCAGCGGAGGCGCTCTGGTCACCGGCTCCGTCGAGAACTCAAACGTCGACATCGCCACACAGTTTACCGATCTAATCAACGCCCAACAGGCATATACGGCAAATACCAAGGTCGTCACCGCTGCACAGCAGATCCTCACGACCACTGTGAATATGGTTCAGTAACAATTTACCCTTCCGTAATTTTTTCACGGGATCATATAACGCATGAGTGTGGGCACGGGACTCGCGATCGCAAGCAGCGGCCTAAGTGCGATCGATCAGCAATTGGCCGTAGTTTCGCAAAACATTGCGAACGCGAATACGTCCGGCTATTCAGTTGAAACCGCAAATCTGTCCTCCGCGACAGCGGGCGGCCAAGGTTCCGGCGTCATCAGCGCCCCGGCGACCCGTCAGGTCAACACCAGCATACAGACACAGGTGAACAACTCGATCGCTCAGCAATCATATCAAGCCGTCATATCAACGACACTATCGGGCATTGATCAGGTAATGGGCACGCCAGGTCAAGGCAACGACCTGCCAAGCCTGCTCGCCAATGTCCAGTCTGGTTTCCAGACCTTGATGACCGACCCATCGAATGTCGTACAGCAAAACACGGTCGTAAGTGCAGCAAAGACACTGACGGGGCAGATCAATTCAATTGCCAGTACCTTGCAATCGGCTAGCCAATCTGCGGCAAGTACGATTACAGAGGATCTCAAGAAACTGAATTCGACTCTCAGCACGATTGGGTCGCTGAATGCGCAGATCGTCAATCTTGCGCAGCAGAACAAAAGTACAGCCGACCTAGCAAATCAGCGTGACGCAGCCATCCAAACTATCGCATCGCTCACCGGCGCCAAAGCACTTACGCAGACGAACGGCTCTATAGCTCTGTTCACGGTGAACGGAATACAATTGCCACTTAATGGGTCATCGCCAATCACAGCAACCACCACAACAAATAGCACGTCGTATTCGATTGGCGGAACCCCAGTTACTTTTGGCGGCGAGTTGGGCGGTGCGCAGCAACTTAACAACGCCACACTCCCACAAATCCAAGCTGGACTAGATTCATTCTCACAGGCATTGTCGAGTCGGTTCGCTGGAGCAGGCCTCAGCTTGTTTACAGACCCTATTGGCAATGTGCCAACGGCCGCAACAAAAGGTCTTTCTGCGGTAATTACAGTAAATCCGGCAGTCATTTCAAATCCCGCCCTGGTCCGAGATGGTAATGTTACCGTCACGAACGCCTCCGGAACGCCAATTCCACCGAATCCTGCCGGTGGCCCTGCTGGCTACACGGCATTGATCCAAAATGTACTGAACTCCGCGTTCGGCACAACCACAGTGGGAGGGAGCGCTCAACCTCCTGCAATCACTGCTTACACCGACGCAACCGGCACCGTGTCCCTTCCCTACTCAGGGTCTGGGTCGCTGTCGGCAATCGCGACCAACTTCACGGCAAATGAAGCCTCGATAAGCAGCGCTGCTCTGACCCAGGTTTCAAATGTCGGCAACTTGGTTACCGCACTCAAGGCTCAAGCCTCCTCAACCAGTGGCGTCAATATTGATCAACAGATGAGTCTTCTGGTCACACTACAAAACGCATACGCCGCAAACGCAAAGACAGTGACGATTGCACAGCAAATGTGGCAAGCCGTCCAAGCGATGGTCCAATGAGCACATCAATTGCCAGCCTATCCACTGGAAACTTCGGCCTGATCCAGCAACTGGCAGCTGATTCGAGCATAACTAGTCAGAAACTGGCGCAACTAACCATACAATCGCAGACCGGATATGTCGCAACGACGTATGCTGGTCTCGAAACTGCTCAGCCAGGATCCGCCGGCCAAACGCTCATCTTGAACTCGTCAATCGCCACGCTTAACAATACAATTTCGAACCTGAAGATTGCACAGGGCCAGATGGGCGTGCAACAGAATGCAATACAGACGATCAGCGATATTGCATCCAAAGCGTTAACGCAGTTCGAAGGTGTCAACTCCCTAAGTGGGAGCGCATTGAGTACGGCAGCAGCCACAGCGCGTAGCGCGGTCACGCAGATCGCTAGCCTTCTCAATAGTCAGGATGGAACTCGATACATCTTTTCCGGTCAGGACAGTACTATTCCGCCTGTGCCGAATGCAACCAGTTTCACGAGTGCCGCGTTCTATGTCAGCATTCAGAGCGCTACCAACAGCCTTTCGGTCTCTGGAGTGTTCGCGGCGGCAAGTAACACTACGAACAGCCCATTCTCAAGCACTCTTGCTAGTAATCCCGGCGTCCCAAGTGTTCTGGGTGCCGGCGGAGTCCCGATTACAACCGGTATCGCCGCAAATGCCAACCAGTTTATCGGTCCTAGCGTGGGAACGAATACTACCGGTTCTTATATGACGGATATTCTGGCCACTCTTTCGGCTATCGGCAGCCTCCAGCCTGGGCAACTTTCAAATTCGGGCTTCACAAATTTCGCCAATGCGATCTCAACCAGCCTCGGTAACGCAATCAATACAATGGCACAGGACGCCGGCGCTCTGGGAAACAACCAGGCACTGGTGAATACGCAAATCACAGATCTCCAGCAGACGTCAAACGCATTCACCAACCAGGTTGCTGGGTTCGATCAAGTCGATATGACCAAGACCCTTTCCCAGTTGTCCGCCACCCAAACGCAACTCCAGGCTTCGTATCAGCTTATCGCCGCGGTGAAGACAATGAGCCTTACCCAATATATCTGAGGCGGGCTTCATCTGGCGTTAACGACTTCGACGTAAAATACGTCTTCTCCGCAAAACGCGGACCACAGACTAAATTATAGCCAAGGATACAAAGCATGTCCGGCGTTGTTAGCTCGATCATCACCAACTCGGCCGCGATGGTCGGCGTTGAAACTCTCAACTCAATCAATACTTCTCTGAACAACGTTCAGAACCAGATCTCCACTGGCTACTCTGTCAGCAGCGCGGTTGACAATGGTGCTGCTTTCGCTGTCGCCCAGTCGGTTCGCACAAATATGGCGGGCCTCACTGCCGCGAACCAGCAGCTCGGCGATACCCAGGGACTTCTTGCAACCACTAACACGGCACTGACCAATATCTCCAATCTTATGCAGAGCATGGATGCGACACTGGTCAATCTGTCGAGCTCAACGATTTCTACAAGCCAGAAGTCCCAGTACGTTGCGCAGTTTTCGTCGCAACTTCAGAATTTACAATACTACATCAAAGGCGCGAGCTATAATGGTAAGGCGCTGATCGGTGCTTCGTCGGGCACCCTGGCCAGTTCGTCATCTTCGTTTACGAGCAAGGCCCTGCAAGTCTCTTCGGATGCCTCCGGCGGGCAGATTAAAATCGCAGCACAGAGCATGACCACTGTTTATCTTGCTCTAAGCAAAATTGGAACGTCGCTTGGCACGGCCTCCGCAGGTTCCACCACAATTACAAACTGGATGACTGCTGGTGGTACATTCAGTACCCAGGTTTCCAATGTCGGTTCGTATCTTAACACCTACGGTAACCTGACCAACCAGGTTGATGCGCAGATAACCTATAACCAGAACAAAATGGACGCGCTCAGCAATGGCCTCGGCGCGCTCGTTGATGCCAATATGGCGGCGGAGTCCGCAAAGTTGCAGTCGCTACAGATCCAGCAGCAGTTGGCAACATCTGCCCTCTCCATAGCGAACCAGCAGCCGTCGATCCTCACCAAGCTGATCTGATTCATCCGCCGTAACCCGGCCTGCTTCAATAGCAGGCCGGGCCTACTAGTCGCGTTACGAAGGATAAATATATGTCGGTTCTGGTGCTGGAGCTTCGCCAAGGCGATATCATGATACTGAACGGCGCACCGATCCGGTTCCGCACGAAGTCACGCATCGAGTTGACGGCGAAGGCACGCTTCATGTTCGGCAAACAAATACTGCGGCCAGACGAGGTCAACACGCCTGCGAAGCAGATCTATTTTGCTCTCCAGACGGCCTATATCGGAACGGACGAAGAACGCCAATCCGCGCTAGTCCGTGCCCGCGAACTGATAGAGCAGTTCAAGGAAGCGACAACTTCGGCGCTCGCCCGCGAGATCCTCGACCGAGCGCTGGAATGTGCAAAATCGGATGATTGTTATGAAGCCCTTAAGCTTTCGCGGCGAATTATGCGCCACGAAGCAGCCGTTCTGCAGTCATGTCAGTGATCAAAAGGATCGTAAATGTCTCATTCAGCAAAGGCCTTCAAGGCCTATGAATCCGCCAATCAACTGCGAGGTCAGCGTGAGCAGGATGCCGAAGTGTTCCGCACTGTGAGTTCTATGCTCCGTGCGGCCGACGATGATCTGAGTCGTACACGAGCATTGGCAACTGCCCGCAGGCTCTGGCAGACGATTCTCGCTACAAATCTCGATCCACTCAATCCGTTGCCGGCACCACTTCGGGCGCAGATCGTTTCTGTTGCGAATAACATTCTTCAGCAGACAAATGATCAAAGTCCCGATCTTGAAGTGATCGCGATAATCGGCGACAATTTTGCCGATGGACTTAGCGGGCGAGCATATATCTCGGAGACATTTGATGTCGTCTACTCTATCGCCAAATATTGCCACTCTCTTTACAAGCTCCGTAAATACAACTTCGTCAAGTATTGCCTCAATTCTAGAAGCGAGTTACGGCGGAGCGACGAGCGGAACTGTCACGAGTTCTCAAAATCCGATTATTGCGCTCCGAATCGCCCAGCAGAATGAAACAAAAGATATTCAGGCAGAAGCAAAATCGCCACAAGTACAGCGGGATATTGCCGCGTTCACAAAAGCTGTGAACAGCGCGAAGACTGCGAAGCAGCTTCTTCAAAATCCAACCGTTCTTAAAGTTCTTCTTACTGCTAACGGGCTAGGGTCTCAGGTCGGATTTCCAGCGTTGGCTCAAAAGGCGCTTCTGTCAAATCCGAGCGATCCAAACGGGCTTGCCAATCAATTGTCGTCCACTAATTCGCAGTGGCTTTCGACCGCCCAGATTTATCAATTTGCAACCAAAGGGTTATCTATAATACAAAAGCCATCAAGTATAAGTACCCTCACTAATGCATATGCTGAAGTTCTTTGGCGTCAGTCACTTGATAAACAGACTCCCGGGCTTTCAAACGCACTATATTTCATTCAGAACGCTCAAAAATTCACGAATGCCACTCAAATTCTCGGTGATTCTGTTATGCGCTCGGTCGTCACGACCGCATTGGGAGTTCCTCAACAAATCGCATTTCAGCCGCTGCTTGCGCAAGAGCAGGCCATCACCAGTCGACTTGATGTATCAAAATTTCAGAACAAGCAGTTTGTTCAATCGTTCGCGGATCGATTCCTTGCAGTCACACAAGCAAGCAACATGAACGCTTATGGCTCGAGCTCCAGTCTCGTTGGGCTAGCTGCACAAGCTAGATCTCTCATCGCATAAGCTATAGCAATCTCGCGCGCTGACCGGAGAATTGGTCCGCACCACCGTTCAAAAGGAACCTGACTATGTCCGATCTCCACTCGAATTCTCAATTGCAACCTGCCGTGCGGGGCGACAATTCAAGTGTAAATCGCGTGCTTTTTGCGCGCGTGCGGCAGCTAATCGATCAGGGGCAGGTCAACGCTGCCTCGCTCCTACTCCCTACCCTCGAGAAGCGCGGTGAGAATCCTGGGACGATCGTTGCGCTGTCAGCGGCAATCGAATTTGTCAAAGGCAGGCACGCTCGTGCAAAGGAAATAGTGTCGGACGGCTTAGCTGCATTTCCTGAGAATTCGATTATTCTTTGTTTTAGTGCCGAGATTAGCCTTGAGGAAAAGAATTGGGTTGAAGCGGCGAAGGCCGCTTCCGAGGCGGTCGTTGCAGACCCAAGGAATTCAACGGCTAAGTCGATATTAGGAAGAGCTCTCTTGGAGCTAGGGCATATCGACGACGCTGCGACCTGCTTGCGTGAGGTCCTTGACGAGATGCCTGCTAACTTCCTTGCGCTCGCCGGGCTATGCCGCTCTGCGCCGGCGGAGGCGGAGGACACCTTGCGCAATATATTGCGGGACGGTGATGAAGAGCATTCCGACCGTCCTCAAGATGACCTGAGGCTTCGCCATCTTCTTATCTCGGTACTGATTGAACGGGGAGCCTATACAGAGGCAACTGACCAAATCCGGCGACTTGTAGCCGAAGGTCGCGCTGATCTCGACACGAGTCTCCTAGCCGTCCAAGCAGCCGTAGGAACAGGAAATTGGGACGAGGCCACATTGCTGTTTAGCGACAATACGCGCAGTTTGCCACGCCATGCTTGATCAGGTTGCTAGCGCCCCAGCGTTACACGAAAATATGACGAACGCGGCCGACGTCATAGCGGCGGGGGTGGCTCTTGATGCCGGTAACACCCGCGAGTGCGCAAGGAAGCTTTTCCAGCAAGCGAGTGAGCTGGCTCCATCATGGGATGAGCCGTTGATTAGGCTCGCCCAGAGTTATCGTGCTGATGGTCATGTGGCTGAGGCCAAAGAGCTCTATATCCAAGCTAGCATACGTAATCGTTGGCGGATTGAACCTTTGCTTGCTTATGGAATATTGGCACTACAAAGCAACGACCCGCACGACGCAGTGGGATATCTTTCGCGAGCTACCGATCTTAATCCCACCAACCATCAGGCTTGGCATGGACTTGCGCTTGCGCTCGGTGCGCTCGGACTTCAGGGTGCCGCATTGCGCGCGATGGCCAACGCCGGAAATCTTGCACCTGATATACTTCATTATGCAATTACGTATAATGAACTACGCGACACGGTTGATCATGATCTGATTTTGCAGATCCGAGAGCCGAAGTGGACCACTGCCATTGAGCTCTGTCTTGAAGCCAATGCAGCTCTTAGGCGCGGTGGGGCTGAAGAGGCGATCGCTCTTTTAGAGACTGCGATCGACGTTGAGCCGGATGCGTCTGATATCCTAGCTTTGCTCGGCAATGCGTATTTGGCGAATCAGATGCCAGAAATGGCAGAATTACATCTGCGCAAAGCCCTTCTCCGTGCGCCCGAAAACATCGATATCGCCAATGATCTAGCTGTCGCACTTGGCCGACAGTATCGTTTTGGCGATGCTTCCGATATATTGAATAAATTAGATATTCCCGCAAACGCGAGCTCTACGATATTATTAAATCGCGCTACGATCAGAGCATCAGCTGGCGATCTCGCAGGAAGTGCAAGGGACATCAAAGCGGCAACCCCCAAAGCCAATGACCGGTCTCGGCTGCGAGCTGAATGTTCCTTAATTCCGTATCAAAGCAATGCGACCGCGGAGCTTCTTCTGGACTCGACCCGAAAACTCGCCGCGACATTGCCCGAAGACTGCGAACCACTGATGAAGCCCTCTGTTGTTGATCCTGATCGTCCACTTCGAATCGGCCTACTGTCTCATTCTCTGCGACAACATCCTGTAGGATGGCTCACATTTGCCGGTCTGGAAAATTTAGATCGAGATGCATACGAGCTCTATTGTTTTGGTCACTTCGCTGCAGGAGATCCATTTGCGCAGCGGCTTGCACGACGTGCGCACAAATGGCAAGACCGAATCACAAAATACGAGGCGGAGATTGCCTCAAATATTGCCGATTGTAATATCGATATTCTTATTGACTTGAGTGGCTTTGGTGACAATGGATTGATTGGAAGTTTGGCGTATCGCCCGGCGCCCGTCCAAATAAAATGGGTTGGCTCACAGGCGTCTACAACTGGCATGAAGCGTGTTGACTGGTTCATTACGGATCGATGGGAGACCCCGGAGGGGTTTGATCAATATTATACGGAACAGCTATTACGGTTGCCGGACGGCTATGTCTGCTATTCTCCTCCCCCAACGTCGCCGCCTGTCAGCAATTTGCCGGCTCTTGCAAACGGTCATGTCACCTTTGGCTGCTTCAATAATCTGACAAAACTGACCGATGAGACATTATCGCTCTGGGGACGGATCCTTGAACAGGTCGATAACGCCCACCTGCTCCTCCGCTGCCCGCAATTTTCTGAAGATGGAATTCCTGAGCGCTTCATCTCTCGAGCGCATGCTCTTGGAGTTGATACGAGTCGGGTCGAATTGCGCGGTCGAGCTCCGCATCCAGAATTCATCGAAGGCTATAAGGACGTTGATATCGCACTAGATCCATTCCCGTATTCAGGTGGGCTAACGACATGCGAATCGATGTTTATGGGGGTGCCTGTCATCACTTTGGCTGGTGATTTCTTCGCCGCACGTCATTCGGTGAGCCACCTTTCGAACGTGGGCCTGACGGATTGCGTTACAGAGAGTCCGGAACAGTATATCGATCGTGCCGTTGCCATGTCCTCGGATCTGGAAGCGCTAGCCGCACGTCGGGCTCGATTGCGCGAACAGATGCTCACGAGTCCCCTCTGTGACGCGAAGCGTTTTGGTCGTAATCTCGGTGCCGCGTTGCGCTATGCGTGGCAGGATTATTGTCGTAACGGCTGCCGGGCTTGATCAATCGCCGCAACTGTGGTGCTGACGCGGGATGATCCAATTTTCCGCCTGCGTCGGCCGAACAAGGCCGGCGGCTACTTTCGCTATGGCTGCCCGGGCTCGCGCTCTTCGTGCCGCTGGCCATGATGTGATTTCGCTATCGATCGGCGAGCCCGACCTTCCAACCCCACCGCATGTCGTTGATGCCGCACACCGTGCCGCACTCGGCGGGCAGACACGCTACCCCCCTATCGCTGGAACCGATGCGCTGCGCTGCGCCGCAGCACGGAAATTCGAACGCGATCAGGGTTTGCCGGCAACACCAGCTGACGTTCTTGTCACAAATGGCGGCAAGCAGGCGATATTTGACGCCGTGATGTCGGTCATCGATCCTGGCGATGAAGTGCTTATTCCCGCGCCTTGCTGGGCAGGCTACATCCAGGTGGTTGAATTCGCCGGTGGTATCCCGGTGTTCATCGATTGCCCCGCCGAAGCAGGATTCCGCGTGGATGCTGCCACCCTCGCGGCAGCTATCGGGCCAAGGACGAAGCTCCTTGTTCTCAACTATCCAAACAATCCGTCCGGCGCGATTGCCGATGCGGCAATGCTTATCGGCATCGCCGATGTGCTTCGTCGGCATCCTCATGTACTGACAATTTCGGATGATATTTACGAGCACCTCATTTTCGAAGGCGCGTACCTGACATTGGCGGCCGCTGCTCCAGATCTCGCTGGGCGCGTGCTGACTATGTCCGGCGTATCGAAATCCTATGCGATGACCGGCTGGCGCCTTGGCTTCTGTACCGGTCCGCGTGACTGGCTAGCGGCAATGACGCTGGTTCAGGGGACTGCCACTGCGGGTGTTTCGACCATTAGCCAGGCGGCTGCTGTTGCGGCGCTAGACGGCCCGCAGGATCTTCTCGAGGAACGACGTACGATTTATCGTCGACGCCGCGATCTTGTTCTAGGTGCGCTGGCCGGTGCGCCTGGCCTTACCTGTTCCCGCCCAGAGGGAGCTTTCTACGCCTTCCCGTCGATCACCAGTCTATTGGGTTGCCGGACCCCGAGCGGCCGAATACTTGGCAATGATGAGGATGTGGCGAATGCCTTACTAGATGAGGCTTTGGTCGCTACGGTTCCGGGCTCCGCGTTTGCAATGCCAGGTCATATCCGGCTTTCGACGGCTGCATCCGATGCCCTTCTGGAAGAGGCCTGCGAGCGCATTCTACGATTTTGCATAACGACATGTAACCATTAATTTAGGGTTTGTGGGGGTTCATCGTGAGTTGATGACGGCTGCGGCGAGGTGGATCATTGGCTGGAAGCTCTGGTCTGTTTTGCAGGCGCGCAGGGCGATGCGTTTGAACTCCTTGAGCTTGCAGAAGAAATTCTCGATCAGATGACGCCATTTGTAGGTTTCGTGGTCGATTTTCAGCTTCAGTGCCCGGGCCGGGTGCTGGGAAATGACGATCCTGGCGCCTCTTTCGTTGAGTTCTGCGACCAGAGCGTTGCTGTCGAATGCCTTGTCTGCGATCAATCCACCGAATTCGACGTTGTCGATCAGTGGCGGGACCTCGATGCTGTCATAGCGATTGCCCGGCATGAGACGAAAGCGCACAAGGTTGCCCAAGGCATCCGTCAGCGCCAGAATTTTGGTTGTCATGCCACCTTTGGAACGGCCTATGGCCTGGCTTTGAGTCCCCCTTTTGCGCCCTGGCCGTGACGGTGGACCTTGACGATCGTGGCGTCGACCATGGCGTATTCCATGTCGGGTTCATCAGATACCGCGTCGAAAATCCGTTTGAAAACATCAGCGCGGCGCCAGTCGTTGAACCGGCGGTAGGCCGTGCTCCAGTTGCCAAACATCGAAGGCAGATCACGCCACGGACTGCCAGTACGGACAATCCAAAGCACCGCTTCCAGAAACAGCCGATTGTCCCGGCCGCAGCGGCCGGGGTCACTCGCCTTGCCAAGACAATGCGGTTCTATCCTCGCCCATTGGGCGTCCGTCAGTACAAATCGTTCCATTCACAGCGTGAACGTATGGCCCGCCCCGTCCGCAAGGGGTGATTTTCATCTGGCTCTAATCAGTCTGCTTCAACGTATCCGGTCTCGGGCTTCGAACCCGGCCAAGATGGAGATCCGCGCGGCCTGATCCTCATAATCACACCGGCCTCGGAGGCCGTTCACTGCGTCAGGTTTTCAAGCCGCCGTTCGACTGTCAGGCCATCTTCCTTTCACCTCACGCAGACATCGACTGCCCTTTCGCGCCCAACTGTGAGCGCTGTTCGGGCGATTCCGTCATGCGGCCGCAGCCGCCGCTTCGAATTGGGCGTCGTAATCGCAACCGTGCGCCAAAACGGCCCATGCAATCCGAGCCAGCTTCGCGGCCAGCGCGACTACGACCACGTTCTTATGCGCTCGATCGAGCAATCCCCGCGCCCAGCGGCCCAACGGCGTATCGCGTTCGACAAGATAAGGCAGCGCCGCTCGTGCGCCATGGATCAAGTTCTTCCGCAAATAACGATTGCCGCGTTTGCTGATGCCGAGCAGGCGCGGTTTTCCACCCGTTGTCATTTGCCGTGGAACGAGCCCCAGCCACGCCGCCATGTCCCGCCCACGTTTGAATGCATGCGCCTCGCCGACCGCCGCCGCCAGCGCCGTAGCGTTTATCGTTCCAATTCCTGGGATTTTGGTCAAACGTCGCACAGCCACGTCGTCACGAGCCAACTGAACGAACTCGGCGTCGAAGCCGGTGATCCTCTGGTCGAGTGAACGCCATTCCGCCCGAAGATCTTCGATCAACGTCCGGATGCGCGGGCTCAACGCGGCAAAACCGCCATCTTCGGCCAATGTCTCAAGCTCGGCTTCCAGTTTCCTCCGGCCTTGCGGAACGACGATCCCTCGCTCCAGCAGCAACGCCCGCAAGTGATTGATCAGCGCCGTCCGTTCCGAGACGAGGCGCTCCCGGGCTCGGTGCAAAGCCTGGAGATCAGATTGGTCCTGGCTCTTCACAGGCACGAAACGCATCGTTGGCCGCGTCGCAGCCTCTGCGATCGCCTCCGCGTCGAGATCATCGTTCTTCTGCGCCTTCACGTACGGACGGACATATTCCGGCGACATCAGCCGCACCTCGTGGCCCCGCGCGGCGAAAATCCGCCCGAGGTGATGAGCGCCGCAACATGCTTCCATTGCCACAATGCACGACCCAAGCTCGCCAACGAAACTTTCCAACGTTCCCCGCCGAAGTCTCCGCCTCAAAACAACCCGGCCGGCGGCGTCCATGCCCACCACGCTGCAAGAGTTCTTCCCAAGATCGATGCCGAGAATCATGATATCCATCGGTCTGCTCCTCTCTCCAAACCAGCGGCGATCCTACCAGATCGCCACGAGAGGGGCGGGCCATCCCATAATCACAGCCACCCCCAAATGGGAATCCTAAATCCCCACATGCCCTAGAGCGTTTTCGACCGTATTGAATTGATGGGGGGAATTCCCGCTGGCGTGGAATTCTGGGTCAGAATCCGTGCTGGTGAAGGAGGCTGGCATGGATGGGATACCCTCTCTCGATTGATTTGCGCGTGCGGATTCTGGCTGCTGATCGGCTCCTTCTGAGTGATCCGGGATCTATTTTAGAGCAGCTTCTGAGCCGAAAAATCGCGTGGGGATTCCCGTATCGGGTGAGAGGTGATTCACGATGTTTGCAGGCGAAGGAGGCTGGCATGCATAGGGTGAAGGTAATTTCGCTGGATTTGTGTACGCGTCGTAGCGGCGGTTGATGGCGGCATGTCGCACTGTCTGGCGGCTGAACGCCTCGGGGTTGGGATTGCGGCGGCGATACGCTGGGTGCAACTGAGCCGGGAGAGGGGTTCGCCGGCACCAATGAAGGTGGGCGGCGACCGCCGCTCGGAACGGATCGAGCGCCACGCGGGTGGTTGTCCTTGACCTGGTCGAGACGACGCCGGACTTGACACTTGTCGAGGTGCAGGAGCGGCTGATGAAGGAACGTTCGGAGCGGTTTGGCATTTCGACGATCTGGCGGTTCTTCGGCGGACACCGGATCACGCTGAACAAAAAGATTGGCCATGCGGTGGAGCAGGACCGTCCGGACGTCCTGAAGCGGCGCCGTGAGTGGTTTGAGGACCAGGTCGATCTCGAACCCGAGCGGTTAATCTTCATCGATGAAGCCGGCGGTGTCAGGAATTCTCTGTATGGGTGGCGGTTGAACATCAGGCCGGCGGGGCCCTTACGAAGCGATTGCCGAAGATGACGGCGAACTGAACCTTTGCCATAGGCCATTCTCGAGGTGGCATCACCGACTCCTTTTTCGGATCGGTTCAGGATCAGATAGAGCAGCTTGGCCGCGGCCTCATCGCTGGGAAATGGCCGCGCGCGGGGATGGCCCGCCGCAGCTTGGAATTCAGGGCCTCTATGGCATTCGTTGCATAAATGATCCGACGGACCTCGCCGGGGAAGGAAAAGAACGGGATGACTTCCTGCCACACTCGGCGCCAGCTCTGGCCGATGTCAGGATATTTCTGCCCCCCATGAACCGGCGTCGAAGGCGGCGAGAGCTGCCTCGGCGGCTTGGGCATCAACGGCCCGGTCCGGTAGATGTCCTTGAGCGCGGTGGCGACCGCCTTGTGGTCCTTGTAGGACACGAAATCCATGGAATTCCGGAGCAGATGGACGATGCAGGTCTGCACGATCGTCTCGGGAAAGACGGCAGTGATCGCCTCCGGGCCCCCCTTCAGGCCATCGACCACAGCCAGCAGGATGTCCTCGACGCCGCGGTTCTTAGCCTGAATTATGCGTGAGGGTTGGCAGGCATAGCGTAAACCGTTGATTTGATCTAAGAATTTGGTGTCGAGACCAAATCTTCATCAGCATGGAACGTGATGCCCGCCACGGTTGAAACGACCCCATGCCTCCCCGGTCTGTCACCTGTCGCCGGCAAACCGGTGCTGGCCCGCTTCGACGGCGAGATGCTGTCCTCAGACGGCGGTCTGCTGGCATTACGCGAGGTCGAGAAGCGGCTGGGGATTGCCGCGCAGTTGGCAGCCTGCATCGATGATCCGCGCACGCCGGAGGGCGTCCAGCATGGGCTCGACGAGATCATTCGGTTTCGCATGTTGATGATCGCGGCCGGTTACGAGGATGGCAACGACGCCGACTGGTTGCGCAACGACCCGATGTTCAAACTCGCGATGGAGCGTCTGCCCGAGGCGGGCGATCTGTGCTCGCAAGCGACGGTTTCACGCACCGAGAATTTGCCCGGGCCTCGCGCGCTGCTGCGCATGGGCCTGGCGATGGTCGAGCATTATTGCGCGAGCTTCCGCACCATACCCAACCGGATTGTGCTGGATATCGACGATACCTTCGATGCCGCTCACGGCGCGCAGCAACTCTGCTTGTTCAACGCACACCACAACGAATACGGATCTCAACCGATTGTGGTGTTCGACGGCGACCGCCGGATGCTCGCCGCGGTGCTGCGTCCGGCGTGTCGGCCAAAAGGGGCCCAGATCGTCAAATGGTTGCGCCGGCTGATCGACGCCATCCGCGGCCATTGGCCACGTACCGCGATCATGCTGCGCGGTGATTCGCACTTCTGCACGCCGGCAGTTCTGCGGTTCTGTCGAGCGCGTCGCCTCGATTACATCTTCGGCGTCGCACGACCACGACGCTGCGCAAACACGTCATCGCGCTGGAGGCCAGCACCACGGCGCGCGCGCAACAGGCTCCGGGAGAGAAAATCCGGCGGTTCAAAGAGTTCAATGATGGCGCAGCAAGCTGGGACCGCGTCGAGCGGATCATCGCCCGCGTCGAGGCCTGGCCGCTGGGGGGCGATACCCGCTTCATCGTCACCAGCCTGAAGGCTGGTTCCCCGCGCACCCTGTATCAAGAGATCTACTGCGCGCGCGGCCAGGCCGAGAACCATATCAAGGCGTGGAAGACCCATCTTGCGGCCGACCGGACCTCGTGCTCGCGGGCCAGCGCCAACCAGATGCGCCTGTTTCTGCATATCGGCGCCTACTGGCTGATGTGGAGTTTGCGCTCCCTGATGCCGCGTCGGTCGCGCTGGCGTGGTATCCAGTTCGATACCCTGCACCTGCGCCTGATCAAACTCGCCGTCCGCCTCGAAACCCTGAAACGCTCGATCCGCCTGCATCTGCCGCGCTCAATGCCGGACCAGGCGATCCTCGGCTATGCCCTGGCCAGACTGCCCAGGCTGGTCAGCTGATCCCAGGGGCGTTTGCCCCGTCCGGCCCCGATCTCTGCCACATCCAACGCCAACACATCGTAGAGCCCACCAAAAACAGCTAGGTTCGGCCGGTAAGCCATCACGCCCGCACGATGTCAGGTTGCACAACCCGCCTGAGAAAAATCAGAGGAAATGCGCTCGCGAATAATCCCGCTAAGTTGAGTGCCTATAAGAGCCGGACCGCAAAAGATAGTTGAACAATTTCAGTAGGTTGTGGTTCAGTTCGTTTGCGAAGACGGACGGAGACGACGATGACCCGGACTGAAATCGCTCGGCAACGATATTGCCGGGCCGGATTGCGCTACGCAAGCGACCTTACCGATGCCGAATGGGCCTTGATCAAGCCGTTCATGCCCTTGCCGCCGCATCGAGGTCGGCCTCGAACGGTGGCGCTGCGGCGGATTATGGAGGCCATTTTCTACATGCTGGCGACCGGCTGCCAGTGGCGGAGGCGGCTCAAGGTTCCGCCTGCGGAGCAGGTGGAATGCCGCCGGAGGTGGCAGATCCCGAAGGAATTCGCACCGTTCACCACCGTGCAGGGCTATTTCTACCGCTTCTGTCGCGATGGCACCCTCGATCGTATCAATCACGTCCTGGTCATGCAGGCGCGGGAAGTGGCCGGACGCGGGCCGTCGCCCACAGCCGGTGTGATCGACAGTCAGTCGGTCAAGACCACCGAAGCCGGCGGGCCGCGCGGGTTCGATGCCGGAAAGAAGATCAAGGGGCGCAAGCGCCACATCATCACGGATACAATCGGCCACCTCGTCGGCGCCGTCGTTCACCATGCCGGCATACAGGACCGGGATGGGGCGCCCGACGTGCTCAAATCCGTCAAATCCCTATATCCCTGGTTGCGGCCTGTGTTTGCCGATGGCGGCTATGCCGGTCCCAAACTCAAGGGACGCCTCACCAAAATCGGCAAATGGACCATACAGATCGTCAAGCGCTCGGACGCCGCCAGCGGGTTCGTGCTCCTGCCGCGACGCTGGGTGATAGAGAGAACCTTCGCCTGGCTCAGCAGATGTCGGCGCCTCGCAAAGGATTTCGAAGCCACCGTTACCAGCGCCACCGCATGGCTCTTCCTCGTTGTCTGGCAACACGGCTACAATACCGGAGGCCGTACTCGAAACTAGGCGGAAAGGCCCCCGCCGAGATCATCGGCCAACGTATTTGGATGCATGCCCCCAGACGCGTTGCATTCACCTCAAACAACCATCATGAAGGAACAAGACTCTACCTTTGGTCGGCAACAATCGGGGGAGCAGGTCGTCTTGGCCATTGTCACGGTTCGGTTAACGCAGCACTGGCGAAGCTGGGCGGATTAAGGTCTTATCCGACCATGAATCATCATGTCGCCGCTCTTGTGGCCCGATTGCATGAGCAACCCTCCCATACCGGATCGCTTATCGTAACGCTGTTCGGGGATGCTCTGCTACCACGCGGCAGCGCCATTGCTCTCGCTACCATACTCGACCTGTTCGAGTCCCTTGGCATTGGCCCGGGTGTAATACGTACCGCTATCTCCAGGCTTGCCGCTGATGGCTGGCTGGTGGCGAGCCGCCGTGGCCGTTCGAGTTACTACCGGATCGGCCCGTCACGCCGCGGTGAGTTCATCCGCGCCGCGCGACATATCTACGGTCGGCCTCGTGGCACAGCAGCTCGGAGCCTGATCATCGCCCTCCCCGAGCCAGGACCGGGCCGGGAACCTGCACGCGAGCGGTTCAACCGACTCGGCTTTGCCTCATGGCAAGGCATACTGCTCGCGCCGGACCGGCCGTTGCCACGCTCGCTCGAAGCTGGGAGCATCGTTCTTCGAGCAACCGGCGGCCCGGAATCACTGCGCCGACTGGCGGCGCGAGCCTGGCGACTGGATGCCTTGTGCGATCACTACAAGGGATTTCTTGCCATTTTCGGCGGGCTTACGGCCGACGCCCCGGCTTTCGATCCGCGCGATGCGCTGCTGGCCCGGCTGCTGTTGATCCATGACTACCGGCGGATTGTGCTGCGGGACCCGCGTCTGCCGGCTACTTTCCTACCGGAAGAGTGGGCCGGCGACGGGGCGCGCCGACTCTGTGCCCAACTCTACGAGGCGCTACTCGATGCATCGGAGCTCTGGCTGAGCCATAACGGCGCGACCGAGACAGGCGCGCTACCGACGGCAGATTCAACTCTGCGCCATCGTTTCGCGGACCTGCGCGGGCACGTCTGATCCCACCCGCCCGCTTGGCCTGGCCCCACCGAGGAACAAGCCGACAGCACGGGCAATCCGGGCATCGATTTCGGCACGGCTACGGGCCTTTCCGACGCCCAAAAGCATTTCGATGTGGATATTACCGATCGCCATCCCGTAAAGCATGTGTGCCGCCTCTTCGGGATCGTCGATGGCGAGGGATCCGCTGGCGGCACTGGCGGAAAAATAATCCCGCAGCGCATCACGGCACGGCTTTGCTCCCTCCCGATCCAGCAGGCGGGAGAGCGTCCGGCCATGCATGTATTCCGCCATGATCAGCCGGGCAAGTGCGATAATCGACGGGCTCAACACGTGGTGCGCCCACAAGCGGAGCATATCGTTCAATACGTCGTCCACCGGCCGCCCCTCGGTCTCAATGCCGGAAACATCAAGAGGGCGACGGCGGCGCTCGAGCAGAGCGGTGAACAGGTCTTCCTTGGAGTCCACAAGCTGATAAAGCGTTCGCTTCGACATGCCGGCCTCGGCGGCAATATCGTCCATCGTCGCGGCATGATACCCCTTGCGAAGGAACACCCGTTCCGCCGTCTCGATCAGCGCGTCGCGCCGTTGCCGCGCCGCATCTGCGGCGTCGCGCCGGCGGCAAACTCGTGTGACAATACCCATCAGCCAGTTCCTCGCCTTCTTCTCCCATCGCAGGAACATTCATGAATTTCAATATTAAATCGGCCTCTTTTCGATATCTTGACGCATCGGCAGAAAACTCTGTAGTTTCCACTTGTCCACTGAGGAGGCTCCCGCGTGCAGGCTGGCGGTTCTGTCCGCGTTCAGTTCAGGCACGCCAGGTACTGCATATCATGAACTTTTCCGATATCCTACTTCATCGCCGCGTCCGGCTGGCAACGGTTCTGCTCGGCACCACGCTGCTCGCGGGTTGCGCGGTCGGCCCGAACTATCACCAGCCCGCGGCCCCGAAGCTGCATAGCTACACCACAAGCCGACTGCCCAACAGCACGGCTTCGACCTCCGGCGCAGGAGGAACTGCGCAGCATCTCGTGATCGGCCAGAAAATCGCTGGCGAGTGGTGGACGCTCTACCATTCGAAACCACTCGATGCGCTGATCCGCAAGGCTCTGGGGAACAATCCGAGCCTGGAATCGGCCCAATACACCCTGCTGGCCGCACGCGACACCGCCCGAGCGGCCGAAGGCGGGTTTTTCCCTTCAATCTCTGGAAGTTTCCAGGCCGAACGAGTGCGCAGCGGACTGGGAACGACGAGCCTCGGCTCTGCCGGCGCCGGCCTCACCTATTCGCTGCGGAACGCCTCCGTCGCGGTATCCTATGCGCCCGACGTGTTTGGCGGCACACGGAGGCAAGTCGAAAGCCTGCATGCTCAGGCCGAACAGCAGCGATTCGCACTTGAGGCTACCTATCTCTCGCTCACTGCCAACATCGTCACCGCCTCGGTTACCGAAGCTTCGCTGACCGCCCAGATCGAGGCGACGGAGCGGATCATCCGCGCGGAGAAAGGACTGCTCGACATTCTCGACCGTCAGGTGGCGCTTGGAGGCATTCCCGAAACCAACGCGATCACCCAACGCACCCAGCTGGCCCAGACAGAAGCAACACTACCGCCTCTGCGCAAGCAGCTCGCGCAGACACGGGACCAGCTCGCAGCCTATGAAGGAGTTCCTCCGAGCCGCTTCCACGCAGCCGATTTCACCCTGGCCGATCTCGCGCTGCCGGAAAGCCTGCCGGTGAGCCTCCCCTCCGCGCTGGTACGCCAGCGCCCAGACATTCGCGAGGCGGCAGCGGTCTTGCACCAGGACACGGCGCAGGTCGGCGTCGCCACCGCGAACATGCTGCCGCAAATCACCCTTTCCGCCGGCATCGGCCATGAAGCGCTGGACGGCCAGGCCCTGTTCGCTCCGCAGACCCTGTTGTGGAATCTTGCCGCCGGCATCACCCAGCCCTTCTTCGAGGGTGGCACGCTGTTCTACAAGCGCCGCGCCGCTGTTGCGACCATGAAGGCAGCTGCCGAGACCTATGAGAACACGGTCGTACTCGCCTTCCAGAACGTGGCGGACGCACTGGAAGCCCTGCATTACGACGCCATCGCGCTTGCGGCGGACACTGCGGCCGAGCACGACGCGCAGCGCAGCCTCAATCTCATCGAGCGTCAGTTCCGCCTCGGCGGCGTGCCCTACACCTCGGTGCTGACCGCCGAGCAAACCTACGAATCGGCCGTCATTACCCGCATCAAGGCCACTGCCCAGCGCTATGCCGATACGGCGGCGCTGTTCCAGGCTCTCGGTGGCGGCTGGTGGCACCGGCATGACGTGAAGAAGCAAGTCGAAACCTGCTGTGGAGTATTGCCATGACGGCGCCCGCCCCCGGAACCGCCAGCGAAACACCCGAGCACAAGACGAAGAAACCCTCGATCCTGCTGCGCATGATCGTGATGCTCGTGCTTGCGGCCCTCGTGCTCGGCGCGATCTTCGGCTTCGGCGCGTTCCGCGACGTGATGATCGCGAAATTTATCGCCACGCTGAAGAACCCGCCGCAGACGGTCGCGACCATGGTCGCGAAGGAAACACCGTTCCAGAATACCGAGACGGCCACCGGCAGCCTCGTGGCGCTTCAGGGAGCCGCTCTCTCGGCACAGGTCGCTGGCATCGTCAACACGATCGACTTCAGATCGGGCCAGGACGTGAACAAAGGCCAGCTCCTGCTCACCCTTCGTCCGAACAACGACGATGCCGTGCTCGCACAGCTGGAAGCGACGGCAAAACTCGACGCGATCACCTATCGGCGTGATCTCGCCCAGTATCAGGCACGGGCGGTGAGCGCGCAGACTGTCGATACTGACCGGGCCAATCTCGCCAGCGCCGAAGCGCAGGTGCGCAGCCAGAAGGCGCTGATGCAGGAGAAAAGGATTTACGCGCCATTCTCCGGCAGAATCGGCATTCGCGCCGTCGATATCGGTGAGTTCCTCGCCGCTGGCACAACCATCGCCACGCTTGAGCAGCTCAACCCGATCGCCGTCGATTTCTACCTGCCGCAAACCGCATTGCGGACGATTCGGCCGGGCATGAAGGCCGACATTTCCGTGGACGGATTCCCCGGCATCGAGTTCAAAGGAAAGATCACGGCGCTCGATTCCGCCGTCGGGACAGCAACGCGCATGATCCAAATCCGTGCGGTGCTGACCAATCCGCATGAGGAACTCCGACCCGGCATGTTCGCGCGGGTCAGCATTGATGTCGGCGCGCCGCAAAACGAAATCACCTTGCCGAAGACGGCAATTGCCTACAATCCTTACGGCGATACTGTATTTCTCGTGAAGCCCGACAAGCGGAGCAAGACGCACAAGTCTGCCGAACAGGTTTTCGTGACCCTGGGACAGACGCGCGGCGATCAGGTCGCCGTGCTCAAGGGCCTCAAATCGGGCGACGAGGTCGTGGTCGCGGGCCAGATGAAGCTGAAAAACGGCACACCTGTCGCGATCAACAACAAGATCCTGCCGCAGAACCTGCCCAATCCCTCCGTGCCGAACGAATAAGCGCACGCCATGAAAAATCTCACGACCCTATTCATCCGGCGGCCTGTGCTGTCGATCGTGGTCAGCGCCGCGATCCTCGTGCTCGGTCTGCGCGCGCTCGCCGGGCTTCCTGTCCTCGAATATCCGAAGACAGAGAACGCGACGATCACGATCACCACCACCTATCCGGGCGCCGACCCGAACACCATTGCCGGCTTCGTGACGACGCCGATCGAACATGCGATCGCACAGGTCAACGGCATCGACTACATGACCTCGCAGAGCCAGACCTCGACCAGCACGATCAAGGTCTTCCTCATCCTCAACTACAATCCGGACAAGGCGCTGACCGAGATCCAGGCTCAGATCCAGTCGGTTTTGAACCAGTTGCCGTCGGGCACACAGCAACCCCAGCTCAAGCTGCAGGTCGGCCAGCAGCTCGATGCCATGTATATCGGCTTCAAGAGCAACGTCCTGTCACCGAACCAGATCACGGACTATCTCACCCGCGTCGTGCAGCCGCAGTTGCAGTCGGTGCCGGGAGTGCAGACGGCGGAGATTCTTGGCGCGCAGAACTTTGCGATGCGGATCTGGCTGGAGCCCGCGAAGCTCGCGGCCTATGGCCTGACCGCGACCAATGTCTACGACGCGCTTGCCGGCAACGATTTTATCAGCGCGCTTGGCAACACCAAGGGCACGATGACCCAGGATACGCTGACGGCATCGACCTCGCTGCACAGCGCCGCCGCGTTCCGCCGTCTGATCGTCAAGCAGTCGGGTGGCGCAATCGTGCGGCTCGGCGATGTGGCGCGGGTGAAGCTCGGCTCCGACAGCTATGATGCCGAAGTCGCCTTCGACGGCAAGCCGGGTGTCTATATCGGCATCCAGGTCGCACCCGCCGCCAACCTGCTCTCGGTAATCAGCGGCGTCGAGAAGCGCTTCCCGGAAATCCAGAAGCAGTTGCCGGCAGGGCTCGACGGCGCGATTGTCTACAACTCGGCGGCCTTCGTGAACGCCTCGATCCATGAGGTGGTCGCGGCACTGATCGAGGCTCTACTGATTGTCGTGCTCGTGGTTTTCGCCTTCCTTGGCACGCCGCGATCGGTGTTTATCCCCGTGATCGCGATCCCGCTTTCGCTGATCGGCACATTCGCGGCAATGCTGATGCTCGGCTTCTCGATCAATCTGCTGACGCTGCTGGCCCTCGTGCTGGCAATCGGCCTCGTGGTGGACGATGCGATCATCGTTGTCGAGAACGTCAACCGCCATCTCGACAACGGCGAAACGAAACTGCACGCCGCGATCAACGCCGCCGCCGAACTCGCCAATCCGATCATTGCGATGACCGTCGTTCTCGCCGCGGTCTATGTGCCGATCGGCTTCCAGTCCGGTCTGACCGGCGCCCTGTTCACCGAGTTCGCCTTTACCCTGGTCTCGGCGGTGACGGTGTCGGCGATCATCGCGCTCACCCTCTCGCCGATGCTCTCCTCCCGCCTGCTGCATCACATTCCGCGCGACGGCACCGACTGGGAAGCCCGCCTCGTTCACTTCATCGACAAACTCTTCAACACGGTGCATCGGCGCTACATGCGGATGCTTCGCAGCAGTCTGCGCACCCTGCCGGTCACGCTCGTCTTCGGCGCCATCGTGCTCGGCAGCATCTATTTCCTCGCCGCCGGGGCGAAGAGCGAACTCGCGCCGCAGGAAGACCAGGGCGTGGTGATCCTCTCCTCGACCTCGGCGCCGAACGCCACCCTCCAGCAGAAGCTGCTCTGGGACCGGGAGTTGAACCGGCTGATGATGTCGCACAAGTCGGTCGGCCATACCTTCCAGTTCGAAACGCCGACCTTCGCGATCGCCGGCATGGTCCTCAAACCCTGGACGGAACGGACGAAGTCGGCAACTGCATTGCAGAACGAAATCCAGAAGCAGGCGGCAGAGGGTGTCGCCGGCCAACAGATTGTCGCATTCCAGCCCCCACCGCTTCCTGGCTCGCAGGGTCTGCCGGTGCAGTTCGTGATCAAGACGACCGATCCGTTCAGCGCCCTCAACGGCGTGGCGCAGAAAGTGCTGGCCGGAGCGCTGAAAACCGGCAAGTTCATCTTCCTGCAAAGCGACCTGAAGATCGATCAACCGCAGGCCACCGTCGTGATCAACCGTGCCAAGGCGGCCACTCTCGGGCTCGACATGAGTCAGGTTGGCGCCGCGATGGCACAGGCGCTTGGCGGGCTTTACGTGAATTATTTCAGCCTCGACAACCGCTCTTACAAGGTGATCCCGCAGGTCACCCAGGCAAGCCGGCTGAACGTGTCACAGTTGCTCGACTATCCGGTCGCCAACATCAACGGCGTCCCGATCCCGCTTGGCGCGATCGCAACCATCCGCAATGAGGTCATCCCGGAATCCGTCAACCACTTTCAGCAGTTGAACGCCGCAACGATCCAGGGTGTCGCAGCGCCGGGCGTCTCCACCGGCGAGGCGGTGAAGGTACTGCAGCAGATCGCGGCGAAGGATCTTCCGAGCGGGTACGAGGTGGATTACGGCGGCCCGATGCGTCAGTTCATCCAGCAACAGGGCGGCTTCGTCGCGACATTCGGCTTCGCGGTGATCGTGATTTTCCTTGCGCTCGCGGCACTGTTCAATTCGTTCCGCGATCCGCTCATCATTCTGGTTTCGGTGCCGATGGCCATCGTCGGCGCGTTGATCTTTATCTATCTCGGCTTCGGGCTCAGCCTGAACATCTATACCGAGGTGGGTCTGGTCACGCTGATGGGACTGATCAGCAAGCACGGCATCCTGATCGTCGAGGTCGCGAACGAAGCGCAACTCGCCGGCATGACCAAGCGCGAGGCGATCGAGCACGCGGTCGGCATCCGGCTGCGGCCGATCCTGATGACCACGGCAGCCATGGTGCTGGGCGTACTGCCGCTGATCATCGCCAGCGGCGCCGGCGCGGCCGCCCGGTTCAACATGGGCATGGTGATCGCCGCAGGCCTTTCGATAGGCACACTTTTCACGTTGTTCGTGCTGCCCGCGGTTTATATGGTGGTAGGTCAGAAGCATCGTACGGAGGATGAGGTCAGCCATGGCTGACCTCATGTAGCGTGAGGCGGCAGCATGACCCGGACGGAGATCACGATCGGCGAGGCCGCGGCGCGGAGCGGCGTTTCGGCCAAGATGATCCGCCATTACGAACGGATCGGCCTGATCACGCCGCCGCTGCGCGGCGAAGCCAACAATTACCGTTTTTACGATGAGCGGTTGGTGCACGAGTTGCGCTTCATTCACCGCGCCCGTGACCTCGGCTTTGCCATCGTCGATATCCGGGCATTGCTTTCGCTCTGGCGCGACCGTAACCGCCCCTCTCGCGACGTGAAGGCCATCGCCGTTGCCCATATCGCCGAACTCGAGGCGAAAGCAGCGGCGCTACATTCCATGAGCGCGGAGCTGAGGCGCCTCGTTGAAAGCTGCCATGGCAGTGACAGGCCGGACTGCCCCATTCTCGAAGAACTGGCAAACCCCGGAAGTTGAACGCCGCCGGTCATTCTTTCCTTTGATTCAAGCCTTCGCTGCGGCTTATGATTTGCTCTGGATAATCCGTCGGAATACGACACCGGGAGGAGCGCACATGGCGCGATACGGCGCGCAAGGTCAGCGCCACTGATGAACCGCGTTGCCGGCTGGATCGGTACCCGGCTTGCACGCTTTCTGTCCGCTCCCACGCACGGCCACGCCATCGCCCCGGCAACGGATATCGGCCAGCTTGTTGCCTGTCTCCAACCCGCCGACGTGGTGCTGGTAGAGGGTCACAGCCGGTTCAGCATCGCCATCAAGTATCTGACCCAGTCCACCTGGTCGCACGTCGCGCTTTATGTCGGCCTGCGGCGGCGCCTGCCGGATACGCCTCCCGAACCGTGCTTTATCGAAGCCGATGTGGTCGAGGGCGTGCGGATGGTGGGGCTCGAAGCATTCAGAGATTATCATCTGCGCATCTGCCGCGCGGTCGGCCTGTCGGAAAGCGAACGACAGCGCGTGATCGATTTCGCACTATCCCGCCGCGGCGCCCGCTACGATCTGCGGAACGTATTCGATCTTCTACGCTACATGATCCCGACCCCGCCGGTGCCGGTGCATCTGCGCCGCCGCCTCATCGCCTTCGGCGCCGGTGACCCCACGCGCGCGATCTGCTCGACACTCGTCGCACAGGCCTTCCAGTCGGTACTTTATCCGATCCTGCCGATGATCGGCCCAAACGACTCGCACGCACATGATTGCGATATCTGCGTCGCCGAAATTCTCCGCGTGCGCGATCATCAACTCTTCGTGCCACGCGACTTCGATGTCTCGCCCTATTTCGAGGTGGTGAAGCCCTCGCTCGTCGGCAACCCCGGCGCGATCGAGGCGGCGCGCGACGCACTCCGCGGGCCGGATGGCACCGGCCGCCGCCTCTGGCGTTAGGCAAATCGGCTTGCCGCCGCCCGGAACCAGCTCCGGGCGGCGGCAAGGTCAAGATCAGTGGTTGTCGCGCGGCACACCAAAACGCTCGGCGACTCGCTGATATTGCGGGGCATTCTCCAGCACAGCACCGGTTTCAAGCTGGCCGGTGAAACGGCGATGGATTTCCTGCCAGGGCGTCTGGTTGACCAGGTCCGGCAAGGTCAACGCCGCCCGCCGCGCCGCAAGCTCGGCCTCGTCGATCAGGATGTTGGCGCTGCGATCCTTGAGATCGACGCGGATAACATCGCCGGTCTTGAGCAGTGCAAGGCCGCCGCCCACCGCCGATTCCGGCGAGGCATTCAGGATCGAGGGGCTTCCCGAAGTGCCGGACTGCCGGCCATCACCAATGCAGGGCAACTGGTTCACGCCCTGACGCACCAGTGCGTCCGGCGGCAGCATGTTCACCACTTCGGCCGAACCCGGATAGCCGATGGGTCCGCAATTGCGGATCACCAGGATGCAGTTTTCATCGATGTTCAGCGTGGGATCGTTGATCCGGTGGTGATAATCCTCCGGCCCCTCGAAGACGATCGCGCGTCCCTCGAAAGCGTCCTCATCACCGGGCCGGCGCATGTAGCGGTCACGGAATTCCTCTGAAATCACTGAGGTCTTCATGATCGCGCTGGAAAACAGGTTGCCGCTCAGCACGGCGAAGCCGGCATGTTCGGCCAGCGCATCGTCGAAGCTGCGGATCACGTCGGCATCAATGCTGCGCTTCCCGGCGTTCTCCTCGCCCATGCTGCGGCCGCTCACGGTCAGTGCGTCGGCGTGGAATTTGCCCTGGCGGATCAGCTCGCCGATCACCGCCGGCAGCCCGCCCGCACGGTAGTAGGACTCGCCAAGATACTTGCCCGCCGGCATCATGTTGACCAGAAGCGGAATCTCGTAGCCGATCCGGTCCCAGTCCTTGATGTCGAGTTCGACGCCGATATGCCGTGCGATGGCGATGACGTGCGGCGGGCAGTTTGTCGAGGCACCGATCGCCGAGGCGCAGACGATCGCGTTTTCGAACGCCTTGCGCGTCAGGATCTTCGACGGCCGCAAATCCTCGTGGACCATCGCGACAATCCGCTTGCCGGTCTCGTAGGCGATCTGCGCGCGTTCGCGGTAGGGCCCCGGGATGGCGGCGCAGCCGGGCAGCGACATGCCAAGGGCCTCGGCCATCGCGTTCATCGAGGATGCCGTGCCCATCGTGTTGCAATGGCCAACGCTTGGCGCCGAGCCGGCCACCATGTCGATGAACTTGTCGTAGTCGAGCTGGCCAGCAGCGAGCCGCCGCCGCGCTTCCCACACGACGGTGCCGGAGCCCACCAGTTCGCCCTCGAAATGCCCATCCAGCATCGGCCCGCCAGACAGCACGATGGACGGCAGATCCACCGTTGCCGCCCCCATCAGCATCGCCGGCGTGGTCTTGTCGCAGCCGGTGGTGAGCACCACGCCGTCCAGCGGGTAGCCGTAGAGCACCTCGACCAGTCCGAGATAGGCAAGATTGCGGTCGAGCGCCGCAGTCGGCCGCTTGCCGGTTTCCTGGATCGGGTGCACCGGAAACTCGATCGGCACGCCGCCCGCGGCACGGATTCCATCCGACACGCGCTTGGCGAGTTCGAGATGATGCCGGTTGCAGGGCGACAGGTCACTGCCGGTCTGCGCGATGCCGATGATCGGCTTGCCGGATTGCAGTTCCTCGCGCGTCAGCCCGTAATTGAGGTAGCGCTCGAGATAGAGCGCCGTCATGCCGGGATTATCCGGGTTATCGAACCATTGGGTGGAGCGGAGACGTTTCGGGGTACTGCTCATGGCGGGTTCCTTCAGTTCGACCAGCCGCCGTCGATCACATGGGCGACGCCTGTGGTAAATCGGGACTCGTCGGATGCGAGATAAAGCGCGAGAGAAGCGATCTCCTCCGGCATGCCGAGCCGCCCCATGGGCTGGCGGGCGATGAATTCGGCCTCGATAACGGCTTCATCGACTTTGCGAGCCGCGGCAAGGGCCGCGATACGTCCGCGCAGTGACGGGCTCTCCACCGTACCGGGGCAGATGGCATTGCAGCGCACGCCCTGCGTCACGTAATCCGCCGCGACCGATTTGGTCAGCCCGACAACGGCGGCCTTCGACGCGCCATAGGCAAAACGGTTTGGTACACCCTTGATGGACCCGGCGGCCGAAGCGACGTTGATGATCGATCCTCCGCCGCCCTCCAGCATCCCCGGCAGAAAGGCACGGATCATGTGGAACATGGCGGTAACGTTTAGATCGAAGGAAAAGGCCCAATCGCGCTCGGAACACTCCAGCACGGAGCCGTGCGCGACAAAACCTGCGGCATTCACCAGAATGTGAATCTTGCCCAGCGAGGACGCAAGCGCTCTGATTGAGGTATCCTCCAGCACGTCCAGCTGCACGGTCTCGGCACCAGTCAGCCCGTCGAGTAGCTTCGGATCACGATCGGTCGCGATCACCTGTGCCCCTTCGCGTATCAGCGCCTCGGCAATCGCGCGGCCGATACCCTGCCCCGCGGCGCTCACCAGCGCGGTCTTTCCCGCTACTCGCCCGAAATGTGCCATCTTGTCGCTGCCTCTCCTGCGCCGCCGCCCGCGTCGCAGGCAACAACTGTGATTATTACCGATAACGGACATCTTCGGCAACCGTCCGCCCCCCTATCTCGCCGGTCCGATGCGGACTATCTTCACGATATGGACAGCCGCACCGCGCTTCTCGTCATCGATGTCCAGACAGATTTTTGCGCCGGAGGTGCCCTTGCCGTACCGAATGGCGACGTGGTGGTGCCGGTGATCAACGCTCTTGCGCGGCACTACCAGACGGTCGTCATCACGCAGGACTGGCACCCGGCCGACCATGTCTCCTTCGCCAGCCAGCATCCGGGACGGTCTCCGTTCGAAACCATACCCCTCGTCTACGGAACGCAGGTGCTCTGGCCGGATCACTGCGTGATGGACAGCCCCGGCGCAGCGCTGCACCGCGACCTCCATATTCCCCATGCCGCAGTGATCCAGCGCAAGGGATTGAATCGCCTGATCGATTCCTATTCCGCCTTCCTGGAAGCCGATCGGACAACCCGCACGGGTCTCGACGGCTGGCTCGCCGCCCGCGGCATCGAGCGGGTCGATCTCTGCGGCCTCGCGACTGACTATTGTGTCGCCTGGTCGGCACAGGATGCGAGGCGCTTCGGTCTGGAAGCACGTGTGATCGAGCCGGCCTGCCGGGGCATCGATCTGGATGGATCGCTGGCGGCAGCGTGGCAGGCGATGACCGCGGCAGGCGTGGCGCGGATCGCCGCGGTCTGATACCAGCGGCTTCATGACCGGCGACGGCGAGCAGCAGCGGACTAGGCAGAGGGCCTCGCGCAGGCGTGCCACTCTC
Source organism: Acidiphilium multivorum AIU301 (assembly GCF_000202835.1). Classification (NCBI taxonomy): domain Bacteria; kingdom Pseudomonadati; phylum Pseudomonadota; class Alphaproteobacteria; order Acetobacterales; family Acidocellaceae; genus Acidiphilium; species Acidiphilium multivorum. Next base: position 124,712 of record NC_015186.1, on the reverse strand, counting down.
ATTGCCGGTTTGCTGGGTCTTGCCATGCTGATCGGCGCTGCCGCGCTTTACGGGCCCAGGCTGATCTCCGGCGATTATCATCGAGGCGCGATCGAGCGACTGGCGAGCGGAGTTGTCGGCCGGCCGGTTTATATCGAGGGGCCGATCACGCTATCTCTGCTGCCGGATCCCCAACTGGTCGCCGAGAACGTCATCATTGGCGGACCGCATGGCGCGCAGGTAACGACAGCCGTCCTGAAACTCGATCTCGCTCCGGGCCCCCTCCTGCTTGGCCGGCTTCGCGCAACCCGCCTCGCCCTGCAACACCCATACATTACCCTGCCCTGGCCCCTGCCCGGCGGCGCGGAGGCCCTCGCACCGCCGCCGTGGCTCGGGTCTCTGCACGCGACGCTGCATGACGGCACCTTCAGGATCGGCCCGCTGCGCCTCGACCACGCCAACCTTTCGATCTTCACCGGCGGCCCGCAGGCCGTGATTTCCGCCAGCGGCACCACGATGCTCGGCAAAACCCCGGCCGCGATCGCGCTCAGGGTCGATGATACCGGCAGTGATGGCCCCGCCCCGATGACGGCGGAACTCAAACTTGGCAAGGATGCCCTCACCACTCTCTCCTTCCACGGCGCGCTCGGCCACGATAGCCGTCTCGAAGGCGTTATCGATATAGCGGCGGACAAGAAGGCCGTTTCGGAGCTTCTGCCCGAACTGCAGAAATCATCGGCTCCGCTGCACGTCACCGGCCAGCTTGCGGCAACCGGGCACCTGGCCGCGTTCGAGAACGTCTCCGCGCAATTCGGCTCGGCTCAGGTGGAAGGTCAGGGCGCATTGGCCCTCGTCCCGGCGCCACTGCTGCGAATCACCGCGAAAGGCGATGGGCTCGACCTCGGAATCGCCGCCGCCCTGCTCGCCCGGATACGCTCCGTCGTGCCGGTAGCCGCCAACCTCGACGTTTCGGGCACCGTTGCCGGCGTGCCGATCGCCAAAGCCAACGCTTTGGTCCTCGCAGACGACCGGTCGCTGCGCGCCCAGTCGTTGACAGCCACACTACCCGGTAACGCCGAACTCGGCTTCGCCGGCGCCCTCGGCCCGGCAGCAGCGGGACATTTCAGCCTTCGCGCCCCCGATCCCGCGGCGACAGTGGCGGCACTTCGGCCGCTGCTGCCGTTCCTGCCGTCATGGCCGGCCAGGGCCGGTCCGCTCGATGTTGACGGACGGATGACCCTGGGACCAGACGGCACGATCAGCCTCGATGATCTGCAGGGCAAGGAAGCCGCGACCGCCGCGATCCCCGCCTTTACTGGCGCCGCGCGTATCACCCCCGCAGGCGATCGGGCCCATATAGTTGCTCGTCTTGATCTGACCCGTCTGACACTCGATCATCTGCTGCTCGATCATCTGGCCGTTGCCCTTTCGAGCGCAAAGCCACGCTATGATGGCTCGGTGCAGATCACTGCGCGTCAACTCGCGGTTCCTGCCGCCACAAAAGGCGCAAAGCCTGAAATCGAAGCCACCGACCTGCTTGTCGACGCCAGCCTGCACGATGCTGCCATCGGAGGAGGCGTTCATATCCGCCTCGCCAGCGCGCATCTCGGCCGGGGGCTGCTCCTCGGTCGTGGACTGCGCAAAGCCAACGGCGATGTGATCGGCGCCCGATTGTTTCTGGCCGGGCCGGACGCACAGAACACAATGACGGCACTCGCACGCATTCTCGGTCTGCCGGACCGCTGGGCAACGCACCAGGCGCTCCGTCAACCTTTTTCGCTTGCGATCGCTGCCGATGGCGCCGAGCAGGCGCTGGCGACGACGTGGGCTCTCCGTCTCGCCTCACTTCACGCCGCTGCCGCGCCGGTGATCGACCTCACGAATCGTTCCGCAGCAGGTCCGATCACGCTTCGGGCACCGAATGCTGTGGCGTTGATACGCAGCCTCGGCGGCGCCAACCTGCTCGGCGAACATGCCGGACTCGGCTGGCCCGGCCCTGGGTCGGCCAGTCTACGCGCTGCCGGTTTCTTCGTGGGTGGCCACATGGGCCTCTCCGATTTCGTTGCCTCGCTCGGCGCGCTGACGATTTCAGGCAGGATCAACGCCGATCTGGCCGACGGTCCTCCACAGATCTCCGGGAGAATTGCCGCCGATACGCTGGCGGTTCCCGCCCCGCCGGCATTGGAGGGAGCTGCCAGAGCCGCCCTTGGCAGCGGGTTACGCGTCAATTTCCCCATCCTCAGCGCGGCACGGGTCGAACGGTTTGGCGAAACGGTGGCACGGCACGCGTCGTTCAGCCTTGCCCTCGACCAGGGAAAGCTGGCGCCACGCATCGCGGTCACGCTAAACCGCGCGGAAGTCGTTGGCGGCAGGCTTTCGGGCCGCGCGATCCTCACCGGCGCGGCGGGAAGCACGCCGGCCACGCTCAGCCTGCAGGCCAGCCTGACCGGGGCACGGGCCTCAGCCGTTGCGTCAATCGCTGCCACCCACGGCCTTGCGCTTCCGCTCTCCGGAGGCACGGTCGATCTCGGTGCCAATCTCATGGCCCAGGGCGATTCCGGGCGGGCATGGCAGCGCTCGCTCGCAGGCAGTCTCACCGCGTCGAGTCACGGCATCACGATCTCAGGGCTTGATCTTGCCGGCGTCGGACAGACACTCGGCGCAGCCATCCAGGCGCCGCATCCGGTTGGTCCGATCGCGACGGCCCACGCTCTTCGCGGTTTGCTTGGCAAGGGAACGACCACCTTCAATCTGCTTGATCTGACGGCGACGATTGGCCAGCGCACAGTGCGGCTCGACCATGCCGCCCTCAGTGGCCCGGCCGGCGAGCTGGCCGCGGCTGGCGACCTCAATCTCGCGCAGGACCACCTGAACCTGACTCTGGCTGCCCGCCCTGCCGTCTCTCAGGCCAAGACCGTGCCAAGCCTTTCCATGACCATCGCCGGCCCTGCCGCACACCCCGGCAGCCGCATCGATGTGGCTGCCGCGATTAGCTGGATCCACGATATGCTCGCCACCACGGAGACCAGTTCGGCGACGCATTGACCATCGCCCGGATCATTACCCGTAGTTGACGCCGTCATGTCTCAACGACTGTGGTCGTGAGCCGGAACAGTGCCGGTCATGATGCGGCAAGCCACCGTTTGGGAGCATGGTGGGCAACGTCTGGCCGAAACTGCCGGGTCAGACGGAGGCCCAGCAGCGTACCGGCAAGATACTGGGTCGCCATTACCGGGCTTCGAAACATGCGGGCTTGATTACCTTCCACGTCGGGATCTAGCCGCACCACGCGACTTGCCTGCACCGGGTGCCGGTTCTGATCGGCGGGGGCCTGCTCCTGTGCCCGGTGACGCGGGCCCCCTGGCAACGGTCGCAGACAAAACTGCCGGATTCCCTCCGGAACCGATTTTCCAACAGTCGGTTGATTGCGGATGCCCTCATCGCGATCGAAAGGGGTTTCAAACTGAACGGGCCAGCGCTCCATCCCCTCGGCGAAGACCACGAAGGCCTCACGCCAGTATTCAACGAGTTCATCGCCGGGCAACAGGCCCGCAGCCAGGTAGATTGGATGCATGGCCCCCGCACGCCCGCCGGAGCGCTCCGCTCGTGCCCGGCCTATGCATACCCATACGTTAACCGGCGCGACGAGCCTGTAGTATCGAGGATCAAGAATCTCAGACATCCGCAGCTCCCCTCGAAAGGCGAACGCGTTATAGCGTCGTAGAGTAACTCCGATTATTCAATTTGTTGAAGAATTTTTCAGAATTATTTTTTATTACGCATCGAATACAATCACTATGAAATATTTTTGACGATTATATTTCATAATGATTGATATTTTACCCCAGAAATATATGGGTTTCCGCGCATACAATTGACGACTGAACGATTTGCCATGCAAGCTGCAAGGCATCCATCCGGTTCAGTTCATCGGGAGATGGTGGAGAGGGTTGGATTCGAACCAACGTAGGCGTGCGCCAGCGGAATTACAGTCCGCCCCCTTTAGCCACTCGGGCACCTCTCCGCCGCCCGTAATCTTCGATCGCGCCGGCGTTGTCAACATCGGTGGTCGCAGGCTAGAGAGCCGCCATGGACAAGCGCGACTCTCACGGAAAGGCTGGCAACGGTGGCCGCCACAAACTTCCTCGCGGCCCGCATCCTCACAGGCGGTCACAAGGCGATGCGCCGCGTGACCGGCGACCCGCATCATCCGCCGGTGGGCTTTGGCTCTATGGATTGCATTCCGTCGAGGCGGCGCTTGCGAATCCCGCCCGCAGGCTGCGCCGCCTCGTTGTTACCGAGGAAGGCGAAGCCGCACTCGCCGGGCGCCTACCGCATCCATGGCCGATTCAACCCGAGCGGATCGAGCGCGATCGACTCGACCAGATGCTTGGCCGCGGTATCGTGCATCAGGGCGTTGCCCTGCAGGCCGATCCCCTGGTGCCGCCATCGCTGAACGACGCACTCAAACGTCCGGGCCCGGTTCTCGTGCTCGATCAGATCACCGACCCGCGCAATGTCGGGGCGATCCTGCGCTCAGCCCAGGCCTTCGGCGCGGCAATGGTCATTGCGCAGGAACGCAATGCCCCAGAGGAGGGCGGTGCACTCGCCAAGGCAGCTTCCGGCGCGCTGGAACGGATACCGCTGCTACGCACAGTGAACATCGCTCGGGCGCTGATCGCGCTAAAGGCGGCGGGTCTGTGGGTCATGGGGCTCGATGCGGCAGGATTGTCGCATCTGTCGCGCGACGCGATCGGCAACCGTCGTGCCGCCCTGGTGCTCGGGGCCGAGGGCGAAGGGCTGCGCCGCCTGACCCGCGAAACCTGCGACGAACTTGTCTCGCTGCCGATGCCGGGCGGAATGGAAAGCCTTAATGTGTCAGCAGCCGCGGCCGTGGCGCTCTACGAAATCATCCGGTAGGCGAAATCCTCGGCACCCGCTGCGCTTTCCGCTACAGCGAGTTCCTTCATCATCGCGTGATGCGGCGAGAGGCCGCAGGCAGGGTCCGTTGCCGCGGCATCACCCGTCAGGGCCAGCGCTTGGCAGCGGCATCCACCCCAGTCGATCTCCGCGCGATCGCAGCCCTTGCATGGCTCGGGCATCCACTCCGTGCCGCGATAGACGTTGAACGCCTCGGAATGCGCCCAGATCTCGGCAAGCGACTTCTCCTGAACCGTGTCGAAATGCAGATGACCGATGGTTTCCGCAGCATGACACGGCAGCACCTTTCCCGACGGCGTCACATTGAAGAACCGCCGCGCCCAGCCGCCCATGCAGGCCTTGGGGCGAGATGCGTAATAGTCGGGCACGACATAGTCGATGTTCAGCACGCCTTCGAGCTTCTGACGCGCGACCTCGACGATGCGCGTCGCCTCGTCGAGCTGCGCACGGGTCGGAATCAGGGCCGCGCGGTTCTTCAACGCCCAGCCGTAGTACTGTACATGCGCGACCTCTATCCGCTGCGCCCCGGCCTCGACCGCAAGGTCGAGCATCGCCGGCAACTGGTGCAGGTTGCGCCGGTGCATCACGGCGTTCACCGTCAGGGCCAGGCCTGCGCCCCGCACCAGCCGCGCCGCGGCGAGCTTCTTCACATGTGCATGTCTCAACCCTGCGATATGGTCAGCTAACGCAGTCTCGGATCCCTGGAAGCTGATTTGCACATGATCCAGTCCGGCCTCGGCCAGTTCATCCATCCGGCGCTTGTCGAGCAGCACCGCCGAGGTGATCAGATTGGTATAAAGTCCCTCGCGATGCGCATGGCGGACCAGCTCCACCAGATCGTCCCGCACCATGGGTTCGCCACCCGAGAAATGCCCTTGCAGCGCGCCAAGCGCCGCCGCCTCGCTAATCACGCGCTTCCATGTTTCGGTGCTCATCTCGTCGCGCGCGCGGTCCATGGCGAGCGGGTTCGAGCAATACGGGCATTTGAGCGGACAACGATGCGTGAGTTCCATCAGCATCGCGAGCGGCGGCGCGGGTGCATGCCGTGTTGCATTCACCGTGGCGGGTGCGAGATCGTTCATGACGCGATCATCCCTTTCCTCGCGAGATCGTTAAGCATCTCGATGCAATCCGCCAGCACCGCCTCGCGCGGCGCCTCATAGCGCGCGGCAAGCGTATCGGCGATCGCGCCGACGCTGGCTATGCCATCAACCGCATCGAGAATCGCTACCGCAATCGCATCCGGCATGATGACCATCTCGGGGGCGAGCAGGACGTGGCAGTTGCGTGCTGCATCGAAGCGAAACCTGACGTGCCGCGGCAGATGCGGCACGCTGTCAGCAGTGAGTGTCACGACCAGATACCATCATGGCCGAACGCCCCGGGCGGGATCAGCCCCGGGCTGACATAGGCATGGTGCAGCGCGTCGAGTTGCGCCCAGAGCACATCGCACTTGAATGTCAGCGCCGCGATGGCCGCCTGCTGCTGCTCCGGCGTGCGGGCATGGCGCTTGACGTAGTCGAGCGCGAAATCGGCGTCGCGCGGCGCCTGGTCGAGACGCGCATTGAAGTAGGCCAGCGTTTCCCTCGTGATGAAGTCGTAATTGGCAAGCATGCCGGAAACGCGCTCGGAAATGATCGTCGGCGAGAACATTTCCGTCAGCGACGACGCCACGGCCTCCAGCAACGAGCGGTCGCGCACGAAATCGACATAGGCGCGCACGGCGAACCGCGTCGCCGGGAGGGCACGGCGCTCGCTGATGACCATGTCGCGATCGAGTCCCAGCCCCTCGGCGAGAGCCAGCCAGCGGACGATGCCGCCCTCTCCCGGTTGCGTGCCGTCGTGATCGACAAGGCGCTGGCGCCAGATCCGGCGCAACTCGGAATCATCAGTGCGGGCGATCAGCGTGGCATCCTTGATCGGAATCGCCGCCTGATAACAGTAGCGATTGAGCGCCCAAGCCTGAACCTGCCGCTTATCCAGTTTCCCGCCGTGCAGGAGCTGATGGAACGGATGGCGGTTGTGGTACCGCGCCGCACCCACTGCGCGGAGCGCGGCTTCCAGTTCGTCCGGACTCATCAGCACCGTCATAGCACGATCTCCATCCCGTCATGGGCCACGATCCACCCTGCGCGCTCCGCCTCGGCGCGCTCCGGCGTGTCGTCAAGAATCATCGGATTGCTGTTATTGACATGAACAAACACCTTCCGCGCGACATCGAGCCCGGCGAACGCAGCGATCGATCCCTCAGGCCCGCTGACGCTGATATGCCCCATCCGCGCACCTGTCTTGGGCATCAGACCAGCCTCGATCATTTCATTGTCGTGCCAAAGCGTGCCGTCGAACAGCACGAGCGCCGCACCGCGCACCCGTCTTGCCACATCCTCCGAAACCCTGGCGCAGCTAGGGATATAGAAGAACGCCCTGCCATGATCGTCGGCAATGCGCAGCCCGATCGTGTCGCCCTCGGACGAGCCGAAATCCGCGCGGCTCACATCCTCGGCATAAAGTGCCACCTTGCCTGGTACCACGAAGGCTTCCACGGTGATTCCGAGATCCTGCCCCACGCCGTTGGCAAGCCGCGTCGGCACATCGACCGGAAGCTCGCGGCGCGGTACCAGGCCGGCATCCAGCACGCGGAAAATCTGGCTGTCACCGAGCAAGTCAAAAATCCGCCGGCCCGCATACAGGCCGAACCGATGCCCCTCGCGCAGATTGAGCAGACCGGCCGTGAAGTCGACATCCCCTCCCGTCAGTACCGCTGCCGCAATGGGACTGTCGCGCAGTCCGGAACGAGGCTGAAGTGCGGGGGTCGCAAGGATCTGCCCGCGCAGATCCGGAGAGGCGTTAAAGATCACATAATCCGAGTCGTTGACGCTGACGGCCAGCGCGGCCTGGGTCCGCGACTTCGCTGCCGGATCGCCACAACGCGCCCGCGCGCAATTGCCGCAGGCACAGTTCCACTGCGGAAAGCCGCCTCCAGCGGCGGCGCCGAGAATGATGATCTTCATGGATTTGATAGATCGCCGGAACCGGCGCGAGGCACCGGCTCCGGCACCTTGTGTTCAGATCAGTCGAGATCAGCGCAGGCGTAGCAGTTGATTTCGGTGCCAACGGCGATTTCGACGAGCTTCGGCTTGGTCCACATGGATGTATCTCCTGGAACGTTGTGGTTCAAACGCGTTTTCCGCTTTTCTCTCCGCAACATGCGAAGTATGCCGACAATACGACATGTCGGTCCTGACGCAAGTGCGAATTGGGCGCCACATTCCCGGTTGTAACAAAACGGGACAGCGTTACGGTCACAATCCCTACATCACGAAAAAGGGCGGCTTGATGCCGCCCTTTCCCGGATACCAACCTGAACCGGCTAGCCGCAGGCCGCAACAGCCCGCCGCGCCATCACGCCCACAAGATGCGCCCGATACGCGGCGCTGGCATGGATGTCGCTGCTCATATCCTCTTCCGGTGTCTTCACGCCGCTGATCGCGTCGGGAGCGAAATGCGCCGACAGCGCCTGCTCCATCGCGGTATGGCGAAAAACACCATTATTCCCGGCGCCGGTCACGGCAACCCGTACGCCGCCCGCGTTCTTTGCCACAAACACGCCGACCATCGCGTAGCGCGACGCCGGGTTCGGGAACTTCTCATAAGCCGCCTTCTCGGGGATCGGGAACGAGACCTCGGTGATCAGTTCGTCCGGCTCGAGCGCGGTGGTGAACATGCCCTGGAAATAGTCGTCCGCCGCGATCTCGCGCTTCGTGGTGCGGATGGTTGCGCCAAGCGCCAGCACAGCCGAGGGATAGCAGGCAGAGGGATCGTTGTTGGCGAGCGACCCACCGATCGTACCGCGGTAACGGACCTGGCGGTCGCCGATATGGCTGGCCAGGTGCGCGAGCGCGGGAATCGCATCGGCCACGTCTTTCGATGTCGCGACCTCGCGATGCGTGGTCATCGCCTTGATAACCAGCGTATTACCTTCGCGGCGGATGCCGGAAAGCCCCAATCCTGCGAGATCCACCACCGCGCTCGGCTTCGCCAGGCGCTGCTTGAGCACGGGGATGAAGGTCATGCCGCCGGCGAGCGCCTTGGCCTCGGGATCGGCCGCCAGCGCCTTTACCGCGTCATCCACGGCAGCCGGTTTCTGATACTTGAAATCGTACATCTCTTCTCTCCGTTACTCGGCGGCCATCCGCGGCGACGCCGCATTGATGATCGACCAGATCTTCTGCGCTGTGGCCGGCATGTCCACATGCGTTACCCCGTAATCACGCAACGCGTCGACCACGGCATTGATGACGGCCGGCGGACTGCCGATTGCCCCCACCTCGCCCACTCCCTTCGCGCCAAGCGGGTTATGCGTGCACATCGTCGATTCGGTGCCGACATGGATGCTCACGAGATTGTCTGCCCGCGGCATCGTATAATCCATCAGCGAACCGGACAGCAGCTGACCCGCTTCGTCATAGATCGCATGTTCGAGCAGCGCCTGCCCGATACCCTGAGCAACGCCGCCATGCACCTGGCCATGAACGATCATCGGGTTGATCACACGGCCGATATCATCGACGGCAGTGAAGTTGAGCAAGCTGACAACACCCGTATCGGGATCAACCTCCACCTCGCAGATATGGCACCCGCCGGGGAAGGTGAAGTTCTTCGGGTCGTAGAATGCCGTCTCGTCGAGGCCGGGCTCGAGTTCGTCATGCGGATAGTTGTGCGGCACATAGGCGGTCAGCGCAATCTCGCCGAAGGCTTTCGACTTGTCGGTGCCGGCCACGGTGAACTTGCCGTCCTTGAATTCGATGTCGTCAACCGAGGCTTCCATCAGGTGAGCGGCGATCTTCTTGCCCTTGGCAATGATCTTGTCGACTGCCTTGACGATTGCCGATCCGCCCACGGCAAGCGAGCGGCTGCCATAGGTGCCCATGCCGAACGGGATCTTGCTGGTATCGCCATGCACGATCTCGACCTGCTCGAACGGCACGCCGAGCTGGTCGGCAACGAGCTGGGCGAAAGTCGTCTCATGGCCCTGACCGTGGCTGTGCGTGCCAGTATAGAGCGTTACCGATCCGGTCGGGTGCACCTTGACGTTGGCGACCTCGTAAAGACCGGCCCTGGCGCCAAGCGCACCGGCAACCGCAGACGGCGCGATGCCGCAGGCCTCGAGATAGGTCGACATGCCGATGCCGCGCAGCTTGCCGCGCTTCGCCGATTCCGCGCGCCGTGCCTCGAAGCCGTTCCAGTCGGCCAGTTCCATGCAGCGGACAAGCGTCGCCTCGTGATTGCCGCTGTCATATTGCAGTGCGACCGGCGTCTGATAGGGGTAGGCATCGGGCGGGATGAAGTTGCGCCGGCGGATGGCGACACGATCCATCCCCATCGTCTTCGCCGCAACGTCGACAAGGCGTTCGAGCAGGAACGTGGTCTCCGGACGGCCGGCGCCGCGATAGGCATCGACCGGAACGGTATTGGTGAAGATCGCCTTCACCTCGGAATAGATCGCGGGCGTGGTATAGACGCCGGCAAGCAGCGTCGCCGAAAGATAGGTCGGGACCGATGGCGCGAAGGTCGAGAGATAGGCGCCGAGATTGGCCATCGTCTTCACTCTCAACCCGAGGAATGCGCCGTCCTCGGCCAACGCCAGCTCGGCGTGGGTGATATGGTCGCGGCCGTGGGCGTCGGTGATGAAGGATTCGCTGCGTTCGCAGGTCCATTTCACCGGACGGTTCACCTGCGCGGCCGCCCAGGTCACCGCCGCTTCCTCGATATAGTGGAAAATCTTCGCCCCGAACCCGCCACCGACATCCGGCGCCACGACGCGCAGCTTGTGCTCGGGAATCTGCAGCACGAAGGCGCCCATCAGCAGGCGGATCACATGGGGGTTCTGGCTGGTGGTGTAGAGCGTGTGTTCGCCGGTCGCCTGGTCGAAATCGCCGATCGCCGCACGCGGCTCGATCGGGTTGGGCACCAGCCGGTTGTTCACCACATCGATCTTCGCCACCTTGAAGGCCTTGGCGAAGGCGGCATCCACCGCGTCCTTGTCGCCGATATGCCAGTCGAAGCAGACATTGCCCTTGGCGTCGTCATGCACCAGCGGCGCGCCCGCGGCGGTCGCCGCGACCATGTTGGAGACGGCGGGCAGCGGGTCGATGTTGACCACCAGCGCCTCGGCGGCATCCTTTGCCTGGTCGACGGTCTCGGCGATCACCATCGCGACCGCATCGCCGACATACCGCACCTTGCCCTGCGCGAGCACCGGATGCGGCGGCTCGACCATAGGGGAACCGTCCTTGCTATGGATCTGCCAGCCGCAGGGCACGCCGCCGATCCCGGCCTTTGCGATATCCTCGCCGGTAAAGATCGCCACCACGCCGGGCATCGCGCGCGCCGCGCCGGCGTCAATCGAGCGGATGTTGCCGTGCGCCACGTCGGATCGCCGGAACACGGCATAGGCCTGCCCCGGGCGGTTGATGTCATCGGTGTAATGGCCGCGGCCCGACAGAAACCGGCGGTCCTCCACGCGCTTCGGCGAATCGCCAATGCCGCCCTTCACGATGTGCGGCTGCGTCATGTCGTTCATGGATGATCTCCCGAATTTTTGCCGCGCCGGACGATACCGGCGCGGTATCTTTTATGATCCGAGCCTCACTCCGCAGCCTGCGGCAATTCCCGCCCATGCATCAGCGGCCACGCCGCAGCGATCGCCTTGACGATGTTGTGGTAGCCGGTGCAGCGGCAGATATTGCCTTCCAGGCCATCGCGGATCTGTTGTTCGGTCAGACCTTCCGGATGGCTTTCGACAAGATCGATCGCGCTCATCACCATGCCCGGCGTGCAGAAGCCGCATTGCAGGCCATGATGCTCGCGAAACATTTCCTGCATCGGATGCAGCGTGCCGTCCGCGGCCGCGAGCCCTTCGATCGTGGTCACCTCAGCACCATCCGCCTGCACCGCGAGCATGGTGCACGACTTGACCGACTTGCCGTCGACCTTGACCACACAGGCACCGCACTGGCTCGTGTCGCAGCCGACATGCGTGCCGGTCAGGTGCAGGTTCTCGCGCAGCATCTCGACCAGCAGCGTGCGCGCCTCGACGTCAGCGGTCGCCGGCTTGCCGTTCACCGTGAGTTTAACCTGGGGCATTGATTCCTCCGTTCATGATCACGCGCGCCCCTCCGCCAGGGCGGACCGCTTCCTGATCACATGATGATGGGGCTCTTCCGCATTGGTCAAGAGAACCGCCGCGCTTTCCTGCGGCGGCACACGAATTTGGCAGAATTTGACACAGTTCCGCTTGCGCGCCGCCGCCGGCCTGCTAACCCTCCTGCCCGATGCCCGCCCTGCCCTCGCCGATCGAGCTGGTCACCAACCGACTGCCGGCCCGCCACCGCGCGGCGGCGGGCGAGTTACTGCGCTTCGGCCTGGTCGGCGTGTTCGGCCTGCTGGTCGATATCGCCGCCGTCTATGCGCTGATCCCAAGCCTCGGCCTCTACGGCGCCGGCATGGCAGCCTATCTGATCGCTGCCAGTTGCAATTGGGTGCTACACCGGCTGTGGACGTTCCGCGCCCGCGCCCAGCGCCCGGCCCACACCCAGTGGTTGCGCTTTCTCATGGTCAACCTCGCTGGCTTCATGGTCAATCGCGGCGCGTATTCCGCTCTGATCGCAAGCTTTGTCCTGCCGCGTCACTATCCGGTGTTGGCCGTCGCCGCCGGGGCGGCGTCGGGCTTCCTCATCAATTTTCTGCTTTCCCGCCGCCTCGTTTTCGGTTAACCAAAAATCAACCTTGGATTGCGGTCAAGCAACTCTAGGTGGAGGCGAACCGGATGTCTCAGACGATTCTCGAGCCTTTGGCCGAACCAGTCCGCCGTATGGCGGCAATCCCGGTCAAGCGGGCGCACCGATTCCGTCCGCACCTCGGCCCGAGTAGCGGAATCGCATTTCTCCTGGTCGCGGATGCCGCGACCGTTCTCATTGGCCCGCGTCTTGCCACCCGAGTGTTGGCGCCTGCTCCCACCATGGCCGCCGGGCCGTTCAACGAACTCGTCTTTGGTGGCCTGACATTGTTCGCCCTGTTCGCTGCCGGTCTTTACGCAGTCGGCCCCGCGCGCGCGCCGCTCGTCCATATCGGAGCCATGCTGCGCGCCCTCGTGGCGGCGGACGTGCTTGCCCTGCTGCGGATCGCACTGTTGCGCCCTGTGCCAGCCACATTGCCGCTCGACAGATCAATTGCATGGGCCGTCGGTGCCTTCACGTTCACTGCCGTGCTGATGCTCGGCGAGCGCGCAATGGTTGCCGCGTTCTGGCGCCGCCACGGAATCGGCATCCCGCGAGGAGCATCCGCCCTCGTTGCCGCAACTCCGTGCGACCGTATGCTCTGCACTCGTCTCGACCGCATGACCGACCACCGGCTTGGCTATGTCTTCTGCTGGGGGCTCGCCCCGACATCAGGCCTGCGCACCATCGCCGATGCGGCGACCCTGGATGCCATGATCCGCTCTGGCCAGATCGGAGATCTCGTCGTCTTCGTCCAGCGCGGCGATGGGCCCGAAGCCCGCGGCAAAATCGATGCACTGCTTGCCCGCCTTGCCGATCAGCCGGTGCGGATCCGCCTCGCCTTCGACGCGGTGGCCGAGATCGGCGCGTGCGACCTCGCGACCGGCCGGAGCCTGCGTCTCGTCACGGTGCTCGACCGGCCGATCCGTCCGTTCGGCGCCGTGGCAAAGCGGAGCATGGACGTGGGCGGCGCCGCCTTGCTGATCATCCTGCTCGGCCCGCTTCTGGCCCTGATCGCCCTCGCCCTACGGATGACCGGACCCGTCCTGTTCCGCCAGCGCCGCATCGGGCTCGACGGCGCGCCGTTCACGGTCTTCAAGTTCCGCACGATGCGCCCGCAGCCACCCAGACAAGCCGCAGGCCCGGTGTCTCAGGCCCAGCCTGGCGATCGGCGGATCACCCGGCTCGGCGCCATTCTCCGCCGCCTTTCGCTCGACGAATTACCCCAACTATTCAACGTGCTGCGCGGCGAGATGTCGCTGGTCGGCCCCCGCCCGCACGCGCCGCACACCACCGCCGGCGACTTCACCTTCGAACAGGCGATCGCCTTCTACGGCGTGCGCCACCGCGTGAAGCCGGGGTTGACCGGCCTCGCCCAGGTGCGCGGCCTGCGCGGCCCGACCGACCGGCGCGACCTCGTGGCGGCCCGAGTCGCCGCCGATCTCGACTATATCGAGCGCTGGTCCCCCTGGCTCGACCTCGCCATCCTGTTGCGCACGATCCCCGCTGTGCTGATCGGCCGCAATGCCATCTGAGCCGCGCCTGCTGGCCGGGACGCCGCCCCCTGGCCACGCCTATGATGCCGACATTGTCATCCTGAGCCATCACCGCCCGCGTGAAACCATCGCCGCGATCCGTTCGGCGGCCGCGCAAACCGGGCTGGACAGCCATGTCATCGTGCTCGACCAGAACTCACCGCCCGGCATGCGCGCCGCCCTGGCGACGGTGGCGACCGAATTCCCCCATGTCGCGCTCTACGGCATCGGGCAGAATTTCGGCGTGCCCGGTGGCCGCAACCGTGTAAGCGCCCTCGGCCACGGCCGCACGATCATCGCGCTCGACAACGATGCCGTCTTCGCCGCCCGCGACACCGCGGCCCGCGCCGCCATCCGCATCGCCGGAACGGCGGATCTCGCCGCCATCGGGTTCCGCATCCTTGCAGCCGACGGGCGTAGCCTCGACCTGACGAGCTGGGGCTATCCGAAGCGGCTTTTGCCCCGGGCCGACGGATTTTTCGCGGCGACCACCTTCGTCGGCTGCGGCCACGCCCTGTCGCGCGCCTGCTTCGAGCGTCTCGGCGGCTATGACGAGAGCCTGTTCTTCACCTGGGAGGAATACGAATTCGCCCGCCGCGCCATTGCCGGAGGCTGGCGCATCGAGCATCACGGCGACCTCGCCGTCATCCATGAAGTTTCTCCCGAAGCGCGGGTGAACTGGAATGCCGGACGCTGGCACCAATACGTTCGCAACCGTCTGCTGATCGCCCATGACTGGAACGGTCTGTCCGGTTTCCTGTTCCGCGCCGGCATTTATCTCGCGCGTGGCATCAACGCGTCCCGGCTGCGCCCGACACTCGACGCCATTGCCGAGGCCCATGCCCTCGCACGCACCCGCCCCCGCCACCAAGAAACGGCAGAGACCCGCCACTACGTCTTCCGTAACGAAATCCGCCACCGGCTGCCGGGCGGCGCGCGCCTTATCGGCGTCGGTGCCACCGCTTCGGCCAGGCGGCCACCCACGGCCGCACCCCCTGCACCCACCGGTCCGTAGTCAGCCTCACGCGGCCGCCCGCGAACCGCAGCGCGATCGCGCCATCGCGCCACACGCTGAACCGATCGATCACGTAGCGCCCCCGGGCCCGGCACGCGCCGCGCAACGGTTCAGGCGAGATCACCACCCGCGCATCGCCGCATCCGTTCTCCGCCGCCGTGGCATCGGCAAGATACAGCACCCGCCCATGGTCGAACCGGCATCGCCCGCCGGCACAAATGTCGGCGGCCCGGGCCACCGCCACACGGTCATGCGCGAAGACCGGCCGCCATTGCGCCAGGGTGTATTGATCCGGCCGCCGCGTCTCGAGTATCCGCACCACCGCGCCGTCTCGCACCGCAACGAGCGAAGCCGTGGGCGAGACCAGCACATCCGGCGCGCGGCCCAGCATCATCCCCGCCAGACCGATCACGACAGGCGCCAGGCCGGCAAGGCGTACCCGCCCCCGCAGCAGTCCGAGCAGCGCCATGCCGAGGCCCAGCAGCGCAACCGGCCAGCCCGGGCTTGGCCCGATCACGATCAGCGCGTGCGGCAACTGCCCGACGAACCGCGCCACGGCCAGCATCGCCGCGATCCCCCACCCCATCGGCGCGAGCGCCAGCGCCTCGAGATGCAACGGCATCAGGACCAGCGCCACCATGCCGGCCGGCAACACGACGAGCGCCGTCAGCGGCACCGCGATCAGGTTTGCCAGGATGTAATACGGCTGCACCTGCTGGAACTGGTAGGCCGCGAACGGCATCGACGCCCCACCCGCCAGCAGCGAGGTGAAGGCCAGCGCGGCGATATGCCGACCCAGCCGTCCTCGCCATCCCGCCCCCTCGGTATCGAACCGGCGTCCAACCGCCTCATAGCCCGCGATCAGTGCCAAAACGGCGGAAAAGCTCATCTGGAAACTCGGCCCCGGCACCGCCTGCGGCTCGATCAGCATCAACACGAACGCCGCCACCGCCAGCCCGCGCAGCGACAGCGCCCGTCGCCCGGCGACAATACCGAGCAGAACCAGCGCGGCCATGGCGAGACTCCGCTCGATCGGCACGTGAAAACCGGTCAGCGCCGCATAGACCACCCCACCCGCAAAAGCCACGGCCGAGGCAATGACCTTCGCCGGCACGCGGAGCAGCAGAAACTCGGACCACCCGACGCAGAATCGCGCCAGCGCGAACAGCGCCCCCATCACGATGCCGATATGCAGCCCGGCGACGGCAAGGATATGAGCCAGTCCGGCGGTGATGAACGCCTGGCGCTCACGTGCCGGAATCGATTCCTCGAAGCCGGTCAGCAGCGTGGCGGCGATTGGCCCCGTAGTGGGCGGCATGGCGGTCAGCACCCGTGCGGCAATCGTTTCGCGCAACCGCCGCAGTGCGCCGCCCCACCCCGGCGCGGCAACGCGCGTCACGTCGAGCTTCCCGACCGCGAACCCAACCGCGCCGAGCCCCGAAAAAAACTGATCCCGTCCGAACGACCACCCTCCCGGATAGGCCGGGCGAGACGGAGCGAAGAGAAAGGCGCGCACCCGCACACTGTCGCCTGCCGCGAGGCGGACATCGTCGCCGCGGCGTAACTTGATCCTCACTGCCCGGCCCAGCGCCGGCCCGCCATCGAGGCGCGGTGCCGCAATCCGCACCCGTCGGCCGGTCGCCAGCAAGTCGATCGAACTCACCCGTCCTGTTACCGTCACGACGCCGTGCGGCACGACGATCGGCGGCGGCATCAGCATCGCCTGCCATTGCGCCCGGCCGAGACCGAGTAGGGCAAACAGCGCCAGCGCTGCCAGCCGGCAACCCACCGGCCGCCGCCAGAGCATGGTGAGTACACCGGCCGCCAGCACGATCGCCACCGGCGCCAGCCACGCCGGCGGTTCCGCCCTGAGATCGAAATAAAGGAGGATGCCGGCCATCATCGCTACCGGGAGGAACAGCACGATCCGCCCCGCGTAGGCGGCCGACGAACGCAGGGCACCCGGCGGCGGCGCCGCCGCCGGTTTCGCTGCTCTGACCGCGATCAGCGCCACATCCACCGAAACCTCAACTATAAGTTGATTTACCCTATTTCATTTCCCGAATGGATGAAAGCTCGACATCAGGTCAGCGATGCGATGGCAAGCACAAGGGTAATACCCGCGATCGCCAGCGTCGCATGCGTGCCGAGCAGCAGCCCCGCAGGGCGCCGTTGGCGCCAGGCCGCGATGACAACGAACAAGCCGAGCAGCAGGGCGAGACCGAGCAGAATTTCCGCCCCCGCGCCGAAGCCGCCCAGCCCCATCCGTGCCGGCACCGGATGGCGGGCCAGCGCGATGACCAGCGCGGTCAGTCCCATGGCCCCCAGAACGCCATGCAGCGGGCCAAGCAGCCGGCCGAAGACGCCACCACCATTCACCCCACCCTGCTGCATTGCGCGCACGCCGAGCCACGCACCGAGTGAGGCGGCTAGCAGAAGCAATGAGAGAGGAATCGTCATTCGCACACAATGACGCCCCCGCAATGGGCATCAAGAGCGAAACCCGCATGTGCGGCGCCGGGGGGCGCGGAGAACGCAGATTTGATCAGGCTCGGCGCGCCGGCGGCGGGCTGAGCCGCCGCCGGCCGGTCGCCTTGCCGTCAGGATTGCTGGCGGCGCAGGAAAGCCGGAATGTCGATGCCGATTTCCTCGTTCTGCGTCAGCCGAACCGCCGCACGCGGCTCATGATGCTGCGGCGGCACATGGTAGGAGGCATGCTCGGCCGCCGGGGCCTGAGGCATCTCGCGGTCAAGATGCTGCGGCGCCTGGTAGGAAGGCTCCTCCCGCGCGGGCCAGGACGGAGCGGCCGCACGAGGTTCCGCCTGCGGCATTGGCTGCGGGGCGGCCGCATTGCGGAAGCTGCTGGTCATCCGGCCGAACAGGCTCTGCTTGCGCGGCGGCTCGGCGGCGCGCGGCGTCTCCCGGAAGGCGGCCGGAGCCGAGATCGGCGCCCGCACCGGCCCCTCGGCCTGGAACTGCGGACGCGCCGGCACCGGACCCGGCGCCGGCTGCGGATGCATTGCCTGAGCCGCCTGGTGCTGCGCTGGAGCGGACTGCGGCTGGAAGTGTGCCGGATGCGAAGCCGCGGCGGGCGCCGCGGTCATATGCGGCTGCGCCGCCACTGTCGCGTTCGCCTCCACCATCACGCTGTCGCCCGAAACCGCGGCCAGGCGCGGCCGCTCGGCCTGTGCCGGCACTGGCGTGTCGATCCCGGTCGCCACCACCGAAATCCGCACCCGGCCTCCCAAGCTCTCATCCAGCGCCATGCCGACCATGATGTTCGCATCCTCGTCGACTTCCTCGGCGATCCGGTTCGCCGCCTGGTCGAGTTCATGCAGCGAGAAGTCGGAACTGCCGGTGATGTTGATCAGCAGCCCGCGCGCGCCCTTCATGTTGGTGTCTTCCAGCAGCGGATTGGAAATCGCCGCCTCCGCGGCGCGGATCGCGCGATCCTCGCCCTCGGCTTCGCCTGTGCCCATCATCGCCTTGCCCATCACCGACATCACCGAGCGGATGTCGGCATAGTCGAGGTTCACGAGGCCCGGAACCACCATCAGGTCGGTGACGCCGCGCACGCCCATGTAGAGCACATGGTCGGCCATCTCGAAGGCTTCTTTCCAGCCTGTCCGCTCGTTGGCCACCTTGAAGAGGTTCTGGTTCGGAATCACGATCAGCGTATCGACGAACTGCTGCAGCTCGTTGATCCCCTCCTCGGCGGAGCGCAGGCGGCGGCGCCCCTCGAAGGCGAAAGGCTTGGTCACCACGCCGACGGTCAGGATGCCGCGCTCGCGCGCCATCCGCGCGATGACCGGCGCGGCCCCCGTGCCCGTGCCGCCACCCATGCCCGCGGTGATGAACACCATATGCGCGCCGTCGAGATGGCGGGCCAGGTCTTCCGACGCTTCCTCAGCCGACGCCTTGCCGATTTCCGGCCGTCCGCCCGCACCGTTACCCTGGGTGATATGGGGCCCAAGCTGGATCCTCCGCTCGGCACGCGAGAGCATCAACTGTTGTGCATCGGTATTGGCGACGACGAATTCCACGCCCGGCAGGTTCAGCGCGATCATGTTGTTGACCGCGTTGGTGCCCCCACCGCCAACGCCGATCACCGTGATTCGCGGCGTGAAATCTGTCTGTGTCGTGGTCTGTCGGATCAGGTTCAGGGTCATGTCTGCGTCTCCTGGCAGGCGGGCGTGAAACGATGGGCAGCAAGGATGCGATGGCGTTCGCTCATCACATCCGCCGCATGAGCAAGTTCATGAAACGGGCAAGGCGGCCCTGCGGCGCGGCAGCGGTCAGATCGATGTCATGCATCGTCTGGCCGTCGCCGCTGGCGAAGGCGAGCAGGCCGATCATCGTGGCGAAATTCGGCCCGGTGGCGGCGTCGGGCAGGCCGATGACGCCGATGGGCTTGCCGATCCGCACCTGGCGGTCGAGGATCTGTGCCGCCAGTTCGCGGGCACCGACCAGTTGCGACGCGCCGCCGGTCAGCACCACGCGCGCCCCTGCCGCCCGGCCGAGCCCGGAGGTCTCGATCCGGTCGCGCACCAGCTCGAAGATCTCCTCGAGCCGCGGGCGGATGATCGAAACCAGCGCGCTGCGCGGCACCTTGGCGATCTGGTGCTCGGCCTCGCCCACGAGGGGCACTGGCAGCAGCTCGCGCGCATCGTCCGGGCTTTCCTGGCAGGTGCCATAGAGCGTCTTGAGCCGCTCGGCATGCGCCACCTGGGTGGAAAGCAGCCGGGCGACGTCGTTGGTGACGTGATTGCCGCCGACCGGCAGTTGCGCCGTGTGCAGCATCTGCCCTTCGGCGAAGACCGCGATCGTCGTCGTGCCGCCGCCCATGTCGATCACGGTGGCGCCGAGTTCCCGCTCGTCCTCCACCAATGTTGCGAGGCCCGAGGCAAACGGCGCCGACACCATCGAGGCAATCTCGAGCTCGCATCGTTCGAGGCAGGCGGTGACGCTCTTGATCGCCGTGGTGGCGGCATCGACCACATGAAGCTGCGCGGTCAGCGTATCGCAATAAAGTCCGCGCGGATCGGCGACGCCGCCGGTCTCGTCGGTGGAGAAATTGAGCGGCAGGGCATGAATCGTGCCGCGCCCCTCGGACGCCGCGCGGGCCCGCGCCTCGCGCACCACGCGGCGGATGTCATCCTCGGTCACGGCGCGGCCGTCGATCGGCCACTGCACGTTGAACAGCCGGCTCTCCGGCTGCCCGCATGACAGGTTCACCGTGACCGATTTCAACCGCATATCGGCCTGGTCCTCAGCCGCGCCCACAGCAGCACGGATCGCCTTCTCCGCGTCTTCCAGATCAACGATGCCGCCCGATTTTACCCCTCGCCCACGTTGCCAGCCGAAGCCGAGGGCGCGCAGCCGTCCATCGCTCTCGGCGCGGCCGATCAGGCAGGAAATCTTGGTCGAACCGATATCCAGCACGCCGAACGGGCCAGATCGCGCGGGCTGGCGGCGCGTTTCCTGCTGGCGCGGTTCGGCCCGTGTCGCGGTCAGCGTCGCGCGGCGGGACAGATCGTTCATGCCCGTGCCTCCCTCATGACTTGTGTTTCCCGGATGCTGCGGACGGCGTAGCGGCGTCGGTCACGAAACCTTTCGGGTAGGGGCGCACCACCAGGCGGTCGGCAAGCCGCAGGTCGATCCGGCGCACCGGCCGATCCAGAAGGCGAATCTTCCGCTCGGCCTGCATCAACACGGTCAGCGCACGAGCTGGATGGGAATCCGGCAGTTCCACCACCGTGTGATCGCGCAGGATCAGGTTCCAGCGCAGCCGATCGATCCGCTCGGCGGCAACCACCTTCGAATCGATCGCGGGAAACCGGGCGAGCAGGTCGAGCAGGTCCTGGGCATGCTTCGGCGCACCAGCGCCGACCAGCAGCCTCAGATTCGGATCATGCGCCCGGGCTGCCCCTGCATCGCGATCCTCCAGCACCGCGCCACCAGCGCCGACCAGCGCGAAGCGCCCATCCGGCCGCTGCCAGATCGCAACGGCGCGGCGTTCGGTGACCTCGACCCGCAACGTGTCAGGCAACACGCGCTCGACAACGGCGCTGCGCACCAGGCCCAGCGCTCCGACCCGGGCTGCCACGGCCGCCGGCGATACAGCGAAGATCGCCTTGCCACGCTCGACATCGAGCGCGCGCTCGACAACGGCGCGCGATCCCGGCGTAACGCCGCTCAGTTCAATATGGGCAATCCGGAATCCCGCATCGGCCGCGACGGTCGCCGCCGCGGCGCGCACCGGCCGAAACACCGCCAGAACGCCCCGCAGACCAAGCGGCACCGCGATCAACAGCAATGCCATGACGCCGAGCACCGCCGTCGGGCGTCCGGCCCGACGCAAACGGCGCAACAACAGCGTGCGCGGACTCGGACGGTCCTGGACGGTCGCCTTGCGCTGCTTCACACGCGGCATGCGGCGTTCTCCACCATCCAGGCGCACAGCGCGGGGAAATCGATTCCGCAATGAGCCGCCTGTTCGGGCAACAGCGAGGTTGGCGTCATGCCCGGTTGGGTGTTCACCTCCAGCAACACCAGCCGGTCCGTTTCATCGTCGTAGCGGAAATCCGAGCGTGTCGCTCCACGGCAGCCAAGCGCGCGATGCGCCGCAACCGCGACATCCCTGGCCCGCGCGCTCACCGAAGGCGGCACGTCCGCCGGAATCTCGTGCCGAGAGGCACCGGCGGCATATTTCGCCGTGTAGTCATAGAAGCCCTCCGCACGAATTTCGGTGACCGCCAGCGCCCGGTCCTCGAGCACCGACACGGTAAGTTCCCGCCCGGGAACATATTCCTCGGTCATCGCCACCGATCCGTGGCGCCAGGCGCGCGCGATATCGGCGCGGCGGTTGTCGCCCTCGCGCAGGATGAACACGCCGACCGAGGAGCCCTCGTTGACCGGCTTGATGACATAGGGCCGCGGCAGCGGATCGGCCTCCGCGAGTTCGTCCAGCGGCACGATGCGGTGCTGCGCCAGCGGCAGGCCGGCAGAGGCGAAAACCGCCTTCGCCGCGCCCTTGTCCATCGCCATCGACGATGCCCGCACGCCGGAATGGGTATAGGGGATGCCCATGTAGTCGAGCACGCCCTGGATCGTCCCATCCTCGCCGAAACGGCCGTGCAGCGCGTTGAATACCGCATCCGGCGCCGGCGTCAGCGCCGCGATCACCGCGCCGAGATCGGCGCCGACCTCGATCTCGAACACGTCATACCCCGCCTTGCGCAGTGCCGCCGCAACCTGCCGGCCGGAGGCGAGGCTGACCTCACGCTCCTCCGAAATGCCACCGAGCAGGACCGCGACGCGCTTCATGCCGCACCCCGGCACGGCAGGCCGACCCGGCGGATTTCCCAGATCAGCTCGACGCCGGTGCGCTCACGCACGCGCCGGCGCACCGTCTCGCCCAGGCCCTCGATGTCGGCGGCGGTCGCCTCGCCGAGATTGATGAGGAAATTGCAGTGCTTTTCCGAAACCTGGGCGCCGCCGTGAATGAGCCCGCGACATCCCGCCTCGTCGATCAGCCGCCAGGCCTTGTCGCCCTCGGGGTTGCGGAAGGTCGAGCCGCCGGTCCGCGCCCGCACCGGCTGCGTTGCCTCGCGGCTCGCGCGGATATCAGCCATCCGCGCCGCGATCGCCGCCGCCTCGCCCGGCCGCGCGTGCAGCCGCGCCCGCACGACGATCCCGCCCTCGGGCAGCCGCGCGTGACGATAGGTCAGCGCGAGATCACCGGCGGCATAGCGCGCCACCGTCCCGTCCCGCCCGACGATCTCGGCCCAGTCCAGAACATCGCGGATCTCCGCGCCATAAGCGCCGGCATTCATCGCCACGGCGCCGCCGAGCGAGCCCGGAATGCCCGAGAGGAATTCGAGCCCGGTGAGCCCCGCCGCCGCCGCGTGTTCGGCGATCGTCGCATCCAGCGCCGCCGCCCCCGCCACGATGCCGTCCGGCTGGACTTCGATATCCGCGAACCCGCGCACCAACCGCACGACCACACCCGCGATCCCGCCATCCCGCACGATCAGGTTGGAGGCGGCGCCGATCGGCAGCACCGGCACTTCCGGCGCCAGCGCGGCGAGAAAACGGCTCAGATCCTCGATATCGGCGGGGCGGAACATCACCTCCGCCGGCCCGCCGACGCGGAACCACGTCACCGGCCCGAGCGGAACATCGAACCCGATGCGTCCGCGCACTTCCGGCAGCGCGGCACGCCAGTCGGCCATGACCGGAGCGGCCATCATCGCATCCCCCCGGCACCGCGGCGGGTGGTCTCGATCAGCGCCTGCAACTGGTTGGGCAGCGCCTGCGCCCAGTTGGTAATCGACCCGGCGCCGAGGCAGACGACGTAATCGCCGGCGCGGGCCATCGCGTTGATCATCTCGGCCAGATGATCGGGGCTACCGAGCGAGACAACCGATTTGTGGCCGCGCGCCCGCAGCCCCTCGACCAGCGCGTCGCGATCGATACCCGGGATCGGCTCCTCGCCCGCCGGATAGACGTCGGCGACGATCACCTTTCCCGCATCGTTCATGCAGGTGCAGAAATCCTCGAACAGCGTCGCCAGCCGCGTGTAGCGGTGCGGCTGCACCACGGCGATCACGTCCCGCGCACCGGCCTGGCGCGCCGCCCGCAGCACCGCCGCGATCTCGACCGGGTGATGTCCGTAATCGTCGATCACGGTGATGCCGGCGACCTCGCCGGTCTTGGTGAAACGCCGCTTCACGCCCCGGAAACTCGCCAGCGCCGCGCGCAGGTCGACCTCCGGCACCTCCATCTCGATGCCGATCGCGATCGCGGCCAGCGCGTTCTGGACATTGTGGTTGCCCAGCATCGGCAGGCGCATCGGCGCCAACACGCGCTCGCGCCCGGCCACCCGTTCGGACAGGCGCACCTCGAACGTCGCGCCATTACGGTCGGACATGATCCGCTCGGCCCGGACATCCGCCTGCGGCGACAGGCCATAGGTGATCAGCCGGTGATCCGACAGGTCCGGGATCATCCGCTGCACGCCGGGATGATCGATGCACAGAACCGCGAACCCGTAGAACGGGATGTTCGAGACGAACTGGCGATATCCCGCCTCCATCGCCTCGGCGGAGCCCCAATGGTCGAGATGCTCGGGGTCCATGTTGGTGACGACGGCGATCACCGCCGGCAGGCGGAGGAAGCTGCCATCGCTCTCATCGGCCTCGACCACCATCCAGTCGCCGCCGCCAAGCCGCGCATTGGTGCCGTAGGCGTTGATGATCCCACCATTGATCACGGTCGGATCGAGCCCCGCCCCTTCGAGCACGGCCGCGACGAGGCTCGTCGTCGTCGTCTTGCCATGCGTGCCGCCGATCGCGACGGACCAGCGCAGCCGCATCAGTTCGCCCAGCATCTCGGCGCGCCGCACCACCGGGATCATCCGCTTGCGCGCCGCCTGCACCTCGGGATTGTCGCGCGGCACCGCGGTCGACACCACGACCACCTGCGCGTTGCCCAGATTCGCCGCGTCATGCCCGATCGCGACCGGAATGCCCGCGGCGCGCAGGCGGGCGACATTGGCGTTTTCGGAAAGGTCGGATCCCTGCACGGAATAGCCGAGATTGTGCAGCACCTCGGCAATGCCCGACATGCCGATCCCGGCAATGCCGACGAAATGGATCGTCCCGATCGACAGCGGCATCGCCCTCATCGCACACGCTCCGCAATGGCCGACAGAACGAGATCGGCGAGCCGCGCGGCAGCCTCCTCGATCCGCGCGCTCGCCGCCGCCTCGGCCATCGCAGCCAGCCGCAGCGGATCATCGAGCAGGGATTCGAGTACGCCGGCCAGCCGGTCCGGTGTCGTCGTCGCCTGGTCGAGCCGGAATGCGCCGCCCCGCCGCGCCAGGACATCGGCATTGTGCCGCTGGTCGGTATTGATCGCGAGCGGAATGAAGATCGCCGGCCGCCCGATCGTCGCCACCTCGGCGACGGTCGACCCGCCGGACCGCGCGACCAGCAGATGCGCCGCCGCCATGCGCGGCGCCACATCGCTGAAGAACGGCGCCAGTTCATGTATGATCCCGGCGGCATCGAGTGCGCCGCGTGCCGCCCCGATAACCTCCCCCGGGCATTGCATGGTCAGTGCGATCCGCCGGCGCAGCCCCTCCGGCAGCCGGGCCAGCGCCTCGGGTACCAGGGTGGCGAAAATCCGCGCCCCGAGCGAGCCGCCTAGCACCAGCAGCCGGATCGTCTCCGCCGGCGGTTCATAGGGCGACGCAGCCAGCACCGAAATCGCGGCGCGCACCGGGTTGCCGGTCACTGTCGCGCGCGCCCGGCCGGACACCCCCGCGGTGCCCTCGAAGCTCAGCGCGAGATGGTCGGCGAAGCGCGCGAGGAAGCGGTTCGCGCCGCCGAGCACCGCGTTCTGGTCGTGCAACACGATGGCGGGTCGCCGCCGCAGCGTAGCCGCCGCGAGCACCGGCGGCACCGAGGGGTAGCCGCCGAAGCCGACCACAGCGGCAGCATCGAGCTTTGCAAGGATGCGCCGGGCCGCGACGGTGCCGCGCGCAAGCTGTGCCACGCCAAGAAGTCGCCGCCCAAGACTGCGTCCGGCCAGCCCCGCACCGGCCAGAACATGGCGCTCGCAGCCGGCAAATACCGCCGATTTCTGCCCCGCCGAGCGCGCGTCCGTCATCAGTACGATCCGCTGGCCACGCCGCATCAGTTCGTCTGCCACAGATTCCGCGGGAACCATGTGCCCGCCCGTGCCGCCGGCTGCGATGATAATCGGGTTCAGCATCGCGCCTCTCATACCGCCCGATCCTGCATGCCGAGGCCGAACAGCCCGTCCGTCACGCGCTCGGCATGGATGCGCCGTCGCGTCAGCGCCAGCAGGAACCCCATGTGCAACCCGGTCGCCAGAACAGCCGAACCGCCATAAGACAGGAACGGCAGTGTCATGCCCTTGGTCGGGATCATCGACAATGAAGACGCCATGTTGATGAAGGCCTGCAGTCCGAAACTGGTCAGCAGCCCGGCAGAGGCGAGGGCCACGAACGGATCCGTCTCGCGCAGCACCCGCATGAACCCACGCAGCACGATCACCGCATAGAGCGCGATGATACCGAGGCAAAGAAACATGCCGAATTCCTCGCCAGCCACCGCGAAGACGAAATCGGCGCGCGCGTCAGGCAGGTAGTGCTTCACCTGCCCCTCGCCCGGCCCGCGTCCCCAGAGCCCGCCATTGGCGAAGGCGGAAAGCGCCGTGAGCGCCTGATACGCCTTGTCCTTGGTCGGATGGAGGAACAGCATCACGCGCTTGTGCACGTGAGCGATCAGCTCGAATGCTGCGAATCCGGCGGCGCCAAATCCGGCCACGCCAAGCCCCACGAAAAACGTGTTCAGGCCGTCGAGAAAGAGCTGGACGAAAAATGTCGCCAGCACCAGGGCGGTTGAACCGACATCGGGCTGGCGCAGAAGAATCAGCACCACCAGGCTGTTGAGACCGATCGCCGCGAACATGCCCGGAAATCCCGGCGTGCGCCGCCGCTCCGCCAGCAGCCATGCGGTCGCGATGATCAGCGCGGGCTTGAGGAATTCCGAAGGCTGAATGGTGAAGCCCGGCAGCGCGATCCAGCGCCGTCCGCCATCGACGACGACGCCATGCACGAGAGTGAACCCGGTGAGCACAAGGAAGACCACCCCGGTCGCGAGCGCGGCGAGCTTGACGTAATGCAGGTCGAGCATCGAAACCCCGACCATCAGAATTCCCGCCGTCAGCAGATAGACGATCTGCCGGATCATCACGATCGTGTTGGGATCGTTCAGCGAAAGATTGGTCGCCGGCGTGGCCGCGAGCGCAAGCACATAGCCCAGGCCCACCAGCAGCAGCAGGGCGGTGAGCATCACCCGGTCGACGCTCCACCACCACCGTCCGACGACTGAATCATCCGCGCGCGAAAGGACCGGCATCACCTGGCCTCCATCGAAACGAGGCGGGCGGCCAGTTCGGCGAAACGTCGTCCGCGCGCGGCGTAATCGGTGAACTGGTCGAAACTCGCCGCCGCCGGCGAGAGCAGCACGGTATCGACCCCAATTCGCCGGGCCGCCGCGAAAGCAGACGGAACGGCGTTCTCGATCGTCCCCGCGATCTCGCAGGAGACGCCCGCGCTGGCGAGCGTCGCGGCGAATTCCGGCGCATCGCGGCCAATCAGCACCGCATGGGCAACGCGGGAAAACCACGGCGCTAGCGGCGCGATGCCGCCGTCCTTCCCGATCCCCCCGGCAATCCATACCAGGCGCTCATGGCAATCCAGCGCTCGCGCGGCCGAATCGGCATTGGTTGCCTTGCTGTCATCGATGAAGGTTACGCCTGCAACCGATGCGACCACGCGCTGCCGGTGCGGCAGTCCGGGAAAGGACACCATCGCCCGGCCAATGACCTCGCGCGGAACACCGAGCGCGAGCGCAAGGGCAGCCGCGGCCGCCGCGTTTTGCGCGTTGTGCGTGCCGGGCAACGCCGCCGCCGCGTCGAGATCGGCAATCACGCCGGAATGATCGACCAGCTTGCGGCCGCGCGCGAAAATATCGGCCCGCTGGCAGCCGGAAATTCGCACGATTCGTCTCTTGCCATCCTCGAATCGGGTCGCCATCGCCGCCGTCGCGGCGTCATCGATCCCAAACACGGCGACATCGCCAGCTTCCTGTCCGACAAAAAGCCGAGACTTTGCAGCTTCATATCCGGCCATGTTACCATGGCGGTCGAGGTGATCCGGGGTCAGATTCAGCATTGCCCCAGCACTGAAGCGCATGTTTACGATTCGCTCCAACATGTAGCTCGACATTTCGAGCACATACACGCCGTCATCACCAAGGCGCGGCAAGGCGAGCGCGGCCGGCCCCAGATTGCCGCCCGCCGCAACCTCGATGCCGGCATCGGCAAGGATATGCGCCAGCAGCGCCGTCGTGGTGGACTTGCCGTTGGTGCCGGTGATTCCAACGAACCGCGCAGAACTGCCCGAGTCGCGGACCGCGCGGAACAGCAGTTCGGCATCGGTGAAAATCGGCACGCCGCGCGCCATCACCGCCGCTGCCTCGGGATGAGGCACAGGCAGCGCATGGGGAATGCCCGGCGACAGGATCAGTCCGTCGAGTTTCGAGGCATCGCTGGGCCGGCCGATCGTAATCCCCACAGCAGCAGCCGCGCCGCGCCGTGCCTCGTTGTCGTCCCAGGCGATGACCGACGCGCCCATGGCCGCGAGCGCTTGCGCTGCTGGCAAGCCGTTCACTCCGAGACCCAGCACTGCGTAACGCCGCCCCGCGAACACGTGGCTCCAGTTTTCCACCGGCGCGCTCATCGGATTTTCAGGGTCGCCAGGCCCAGCAACGCAAGTATCATCGCAACGATCCAGAAGCGGATCACCACGGTCGGCTCGGCCCAGCCCTTCTTCTCGAAGTGATGATGCAGCGGCGCCATCAGGAATACGCGCCGCCCGGTGCGTTTGTACCAGAACACCTGCACGATGACCGAAACGGTCTCGACGACGAACAGCCCGCCGGTAATTGCCAGCACGATCTCGTTCTTCGTCGCCACGGCGACCGAACCGAGTGCACCCCCAAGCGCAAGCGAACCGGTATCGCCCATGAACACGGCGGCCGGCGGCGCGTTGAACCACAGGAATCCCATGCCGGCGCCGATCAGCGCCGAGCAGAACACGGCCAGCTCACCCGTTCCGGGAACGAAATTGATTTCGAGGTAATGCGAAAAAATCCTGTTGCCGACGAGATAGGCAATCAGCGTGAACACGCCGGCGGCGATGATCGTCGGCACGATAGCAAGGCCATCGAGCCCGTCGGTCAGGTTCACCGCGTTCGAGGCGCCCATCATCACGAACATCGCGACCAGCGGAAACAGCGGGCCGAACGGGATCATGAGATGCTTGAATACCGGCACGGCGAGCGAATCGGCGATCGAGCCGGGCATCAGCTGCGTGATCCATACAGCCGCGCCAAGCCCGAGCACCGCCTGCACAACGAGCTTGATCCGCCCCGGCACGCCCTTGGTGTTGCGCTTCGTCAGCTTGAGGAAATCATCGGCGAAGCCGAGCGCGCCATAGCCGATCGTGATCATCAGCACGGCCCAGACATAGCCGTTCCGCAGGTCTGCCCAGAGCAGTGTCGAAACGGTCAGAGCGATCAGGATCAGGAAGCCGCCCATCGTGGGCGTGCCCTTCTTCTCGATCAGATGCCGTTCCGGTCCGTCGGCCCGGATCGGCTGCCCCTGCTTCTGGAGCGACTTGAGCCAGCGGATCAGCCTGGGTCCGAGCAGGAAACTGACGACAAGCGCCGTCAGGCACGCGCCACCCGCGCGGAATGTGATGTAGCGGATCAGATTGAACGCGTGGAACGCGGCGACATGGGGAAGGAGCAGAGCGTAGAGCATCAGGCCTTGTCCTCGATCGCCGCGACCACGTCACGCATCCGCGACCCGTAGCTCCCTTTCACCAGCACGACGTCACCCACCGCGAGTGCGGCGCGCACCGCCGGTGCGAGGGATGCGGCATCCACCGCCCATGCGCCCCGCTGACGTTCCGGCAGTTCATCGAACATCACGCGCATATGCGGCCCGCAGGCGAAAACCAGATCGGCCACGCCGGAAACCGCATCCGCAAGATCGCGATGCTCGTCATCGGCATAGTCACCGAGTTCGAGCATGTCGCCCAGCACGGCGATGCGCCGCCCCGGCAGCAGTGACAGAACCTCGAGCGCCGCCCGCACCGAGTTGCCAGAAGCATTGTAACTCTCGTCGAGCAGCGTGATCTCGACGCCGTCCACATTCACGCGGCGTCGGGCGCCGCGCCCGGCCAGCGGTGCAAAACCATCGAGCGCCGCCGCGGCCTGCACCGGATCGAGCCCGAGTGCCGCCGCCGCCGCCAGCGCCGCCACCGCGTTCATCGCCATATGCGTTCCCGGCGCAGCGAGACGGCAACGGACCACCATGCGCAGGATATTCGCCGTCACCGCGACTCCGTCGGCATCGCTCTCGGCTTCGATCAGCCGTGCCTCCGCGAGATCCTGCGCGCCGAAACTGACCACCCGAACCCCGTCCCGCGCCCGGCGCGCAAGGCGCGAAAGGAACGGCCCACGCGGCAGCACCGCCGCCCCGCCCGGCACCACGCCGCGCAACAATTCCGCCTTTTCATCGGCAATCGCCTCGACCGAACCCATCAACCCCAGATGCGCCGAGCCGATCGCGGTGATCACGCCGACATGCGGCCGCGTGATGGCGGAGAGCGGCGCGATCTCGCCTGGATGGTTCATGCCGATCTCGACCACCGCAAAATCGGCCTCGGCCGGCAACCGCGCGAGGGTCAGCGGCACGCCGATATGGTTGTTGAAGGAGGCTTCAGCCGCATGCGTCGCGCCAAATGCGGAGAGGATCCGGCGCAGCATTTCCTTGGTGGTGGACTTGCCGACCGAGCCCGTGACCGCGACGACGCGGGCGCGGCTGCGCGCCCGACCGAATTCGCCGAGCCGGGTGAGCGCGGCCTGCACATCCTCGACGAGCAGTGCCGGCCCGGCGCCGACATCGCGCGCAACCAGCACGCAGGCCGCCCCTTTCGCCTCGGCATCAGGAACGAAATCATGCCCGTCGCGAGCGTCCGCCAGGGCGACGAACAACTCGCCCGGCGCGGTCGTCCGGCTGTCGATCGAAACACCTGTGGCATCAGCCTCGCCGCGCAGCCAGGTGCCGTTGGTGGCGACGGCAAGGTCGCGCGCGCTCCAGAGACCGCTCATGCCGCAAGTTCCCTGATCACCGCCGCATCGTCGAAGGGCAGCACCGCATCACCGACGATCTGCCCGCTCTCATGTCCCTTGCCAGCCACGGCCAGCACGTCGCCCGCCCGCAGCGCATCGAGTCCGGCAGCGATCGCGGCACGCCGGTCGCCGATCTCCCGCGCGCCGGGGCAGGCCGCGAGGATTGCCGCGCGGATCGATGCCGGGTCCTCGCTCCGCGGATTGTCGTCGGTGACGATCGCGACATCCGCGAGTCTCGCGGCCACATCACCCATCAGCTTCCGCTTGCCGCGATCCCGATCGCCGCCCGCGCCGAACACCAGCACCAGCCGTCCGGCCGCGTGCGGGCGCAGCGCCATCAGCAACCGCTCCAGCGCATCCGGCGTGTGCGCGTAATCGACATAGGCGGCAGCGCCATTCGGCAGCACCGCCGCGCGCTCCAGCCTCCCGCGCACCGGCGCGAGGCCTGGCAGCCTGTCCAGCGGATCGGACACGCCTGCCGCACGCGCGAGGCCTGCCGCAAGCAACGCATTATCCACCTGGAACCGGCCCGGAAGCGGCAGTTCGATCTCGCGCGATACGCCACCGCACGCGATCGTCAGCACTTGGCTGGACGGCGTCGCGATGATGCCGCGCAGGTCAAACAGGTCACCGCCCGCGCCCACCGTCGCCAGATCGAGCCGCCGCGCCTGCGCGATGTCGCGCAGTGCCGCCAGCGTATCCGGCTCAAGATCGGCCATTGCCACCGCCGGCGCGCCGGGAAGCAGCAGGTCCTGGAACAGCCGCAACTTGGCCCGACGGTAGGACGCCATGTCCCCGTGATAATCGAGATGATCGCGTGTCAGGTTGCTGAACCCGCCAGCGGCAAGGCGCAGCCCATGCAGGCGGAACTGGTCGAGCCCATGCGAGGAGGCCTCGAGCGCAACGGTCCCGATTCCGGCCGCCCGCAACGCGGCAAGGATATCGGAGAGGGTCACCGGATCCGGCGTGGTCAGGCTTGCCCCCGGCGCGAAGCCCGGCGCGATCAGCCCGAGCGTGCCGAGCGAGGCGGCCGGTCTCCCGCTGGCCACTGCCATCTGGCGGATGAAATCCACCGTCGAGGTCTTCCCATTGGTGCCTGTCACGCCGAGAATCGTCTCCGGCAGCGGTCCTGCCAGCGTCGCCGCGATCTCGGCCAGGCGGCGCCGCGGCTCCGGGTCCTCGATCAGCGGGCGTGGCGGCACGCCAGGCGGCCAGCGGGTGCCCGAAGGCGCCAGCACCGCGGCGGCCCCCTGCGCCACGGCCTGGGCGATGAAATCTCGCCCATCGGCGCGCGCGCCCGGCAAGGCGGCGAAGATCATGCCCTTGCGCACGGCGCGGCTGTCAGCGGTGATTCCGGAAAACACCGTCTCCGGCGGCAGGATCCAGCCTGGCGGGGCACCGTAACGTGAAAGACCGTCCATCAGTTCACCCCCCCGCACGCGTCACCGGCAGGGCGATATTCATGATCCGGTGCCCCAGCGTATGGGCGCTGGAAGCGGGCGCCGGGGGCAGGCTCACCGTTTGTGCCGCCGGCGCCAGGGGCTGCCACATCTCGGTCCGTGCGAGCGCCTGGTCATGCGCCGCGACGTCCATGTTCGCCGGCGGGGTCTGATGCGCGAGGATATAGGCGTATTTGCTCGCCCCCGGCGGGAACAGGTGCCCCGGCCCCAGCGCGAGCCGACCCGGCGGCGCCGGCGGATCGAGCGGGATCGACAGTGCCGCCTGCGCCTCGGCAAGCGTCTGGCCGGATAAAGGCATGATCCCGAGCATCGGCCCGATCCGCGAGATGATCTGGGCGACGGCCGGCGCGGCGACATAGCCGCCCGTGGTAAACCCATGGCAGAACGGCAGCATCTGCTTCGTCGCATGCGGCTGCAGCACGACGACATAGACCACATAGCGCGGATCGTTCATCGGGAACGCGGCCATGAACGAGGCGTTGTTGAGATGTTGCAGATAGCGCCCGTTCGGCCCGACGACCTGCGCCGTGCCGGTCTTGCCGCCGACGAGATACCCCGGCACCCGGGCATAGACGCCGGTGCCATCCGGGGCGGTGACGACATTGCGCATCATCTTGCGCATGATCAGCGACGTCCGCTCGCTCATCACCCGCACCCCGGCGGACCGCTTCCCATGGTCCAGCAGGGTGGGCGGATACCAGATCCCGCCATTGACGACCGGCACGACCGCCGAAATCAGCTGCAGTGGCGACATCGCGATGCCGTTGCCGAAACTCACCGTCATCGTCGTCAGCAGCTTCCAGCTTGATTTCGGGTGATACATCGGCGGCGTGGCTTCCGGCAGCTGGATCGGCGGACGACGGAAGAAGCCGAGCTTGCGCAGCCATGCGCGCTGGATCTGCGGCCCGAGAATGGTCGCGATCCGCGAGGCGCCGATATTCGACGACACGGCGAGGATATGCGGCACCGCCATCCAGATATGCGCCGGCTCGAAGTCGGTCACGGTGAACCGGCCGACATGCAGCGGATGCGTCGTGTTGAACCGGTCCCAGGGCTGGATCATGCCGGAATTGATCGCCATCGACAGCGTCTGCAGCTTGAACACGCTGCCCGGTTCATAGTCGCCGGACACGCAGCGGTTGAAGCGCGCATCGGCGGGCGCAGACCCGAGATCATCGGCGTTATAGTCGGGCACGCTGGCCATCGCCAGCACCCTGCCGGTCCGCGCCGAGATCACGATGCCGCAGGCGCCCTTGGCATCATAATCGCTCATTGCCTGCCAGATCGCCTGGCGCACGATCCCTTCCGCACCGATATCGATCGACAGGCGAAGCGGCTTGCCAGGCGCGCTGGTCAGGCGCTTGTTAAACCAGTCCTCGACCCCGGCGATCCCGCGCTGGTCCGGCGTCACCCCGCCCAGGATATGCGCCGCGAGGTTCCCCTCGGGATAATGCCGACGCTCGGTATTCTCGAAATACACTCCCGGAATCCCGAGCCGGTTGACCGCCAGTTCCTGCGAGGCGGTCAGCTTGCGGTCGAGATACACGAAGTCGCGCGACCGATCGGCGAGCCGCGCCTCGAGGAATCCGGGATCGAGCCCCGGGATCACCGCGGCGATCTCGCGCGCCGCGACACCCGGATCCTCGACCTGCTTCGGATTGGCATACAATGCCGCCGCCGGCAGCGAGACGGCAAGGATCTCGCCGTTCCGGTCGGTGATCTCGGCGCGCGCGGGTGGCGGCAGGACGACGGTGGTCGATGGCGTCTGCGCCGCAATCGCCGCCTTGTCCGGCGGGACGGGATGGACCACCGTGACATAGACGACCCGCGCGGCAAGCAGCAGATAAATGAGCACGAAGCCGGCAAATCCGGCGGCGAGCCGGCTGTGCAGCACACCGATGGCGGCGCGTCGCGCCAGATCGGGCGAAGTGACGCGGACATGCTCCATCCGCGGTACCGCGCCGCGCTCGGGTGCACCGGCGCGTCGCGCCGCATCCCGGCCGCCGCGGCCAGGAACGCGCGGTGAGAGACTGTCGCGTGGCGGCGGCGCGGTCATGGCGCCACTCCGCCAGCGGGACGCGGCGGCGCCAGGCTCGCGCCGTAATCCCCGAATACCGACGTCCCGCGTGCGGCGGGCGCCATGATGCGGGCGGGCGGCGCCGGAGCCTGGGGCCGCGCCGGCACCGCGTCGCTCGCCGTGATCGACCTGACCGGCGGCTCCGTGGGCCGGGGGGCCGGGCGTGGCGCGAGGACCGAGGCGCCGAGCGTCTGCGGGCGGCGCGCGGCGGCAATGGCGGGGCTGTGGGCACGCGCGACAACGTCATGCCGCTGGCTTGCAGGCCGGTGCACGACGACGGCATGCTGCGCCGGCGCCACCACGGAGCGGCGAACCGCAACAGGGCGCACAGCCGGATGCGGCACGGCGAGATGCGCTTGGGGCGCCGCCAGAGCAGTTTGCGACGTCGCCGCCGCGAACCTTGGCGCCGGCAGGCTCCGCGGCGGGACGGGCAGCGGAATCGTGGCCAGGGCGACGGTCTCCGGCGCAGCCGCCGCGGCAACGGCGGCAGATGACGGCGCACCGGACAGGTCGCCCGGCAAGGGCGGCGGCAACGGCAGATGCGGCAGTTCCGCACCCGGCGGCGGAAGGGCATCCGCCAGTTGCTGCCAGGATACCAGCTGATCCGGCTTCATCGGCCTGAGCTGCGGCATGAACATGGCGGCGAGCCGCGCCAGCCGGTTCGGATCGGTTTCGAGCGCCCATTCGGCGCGCAGCACGCGGATGCGCTGCTCGGAACTGCGGATCTGCGCGGTGACCCCGCCAATCTTGTGCTCGAGCGTGCCGGCGCGGTGCTTCACCACGAACAGCCAGGCACCCGAGCCCAGCATGAGCAGCCCGGTCACGAGGGTCACCGGGCGGATCATGCCGCGAGCCTCTCGATTCCACGCAGCCGCGCCGACCGGGCGCGCGGATTGGCGGCGGTCTCCGCCTCTCCGGGCGTAACGACACCGCGGGTCAGAGCCCGGAAGCGCGGCGCCGCGGCTTGCCGCGCGAGGCCGGAGGGATCGTGCCGCGAGGGCGCGGCGACATGGCCGGTCGCAGCGTTCATGAAACGTTTGACGATGCGATCCTCCAGCGAATGGAACGACACGGCGACGAGACGCCCGCCCGGCGCCAGCAGTGACGCGGCGGCCTCCAACGCGCGTTCGATCTCGGCGAGTTCCTGGTTCACCTCGATCCTCAGCGCCTGGAAACTGCGTGTCGCCGGATCAATGCCCGAGCGGTCGGGCCGCACCACCGTGCGGATCACCGCCGCAAGATCGGCCGTCGTCTCAAAGGGCTGAGCGGCACGACGCCGGACGATCGCGGCGGCAATCCGCCGCGACGCCCGCTCCTCTCCGAAATGAAAGAGAATGTCGGCCAGTTCCGCCTCGGCATAGCCGTTCACGATATCGGCCGCCGTCGGCCCGGCCGCGCCCATGCGCATGTCGAGCGGGCCGTCGGTCCGGAAGGAAAAGCCGCGCGACGGATCGTCGAGCTGGTAGGACGACACCCCGAAATCGAACACCGCGCCGTCGAGTGCCGTCACCCCGCGGTCGCGCAGCAGAGCGAGCAGGTCGCCGAACCGGCCCTCGATCAGGTGCAACCGGTCGGGATACCGGGCGGCGAGTGCCGCGCCGCGCGCGATCGCCGCCGGATCGCGGTCAATCGCCCAGACCGTGCAGGACGCTGCCTCCAGCATCGAAGCGCTATAGCCGCCGCCGCCGAATGTCCCGTCGAGATAGACCCCGTCCGCGCGGGGCGCGAGCATCGCCACCGCCTCCTCGCGCAGCACCGGTACATGGGAAAGCCCGCCGCTCATGCCGAAGCCCCCGCCGGCAGGGTAAGTCCGCCAATCCGCGCGCGCTCCCGCGCCTCGGCACGGCGGCGGTCGGCCGCTTCCGGCTCCCAGATCTGGAATGTCCGGCCCAGACCCATGAACACCACGCTGTCGCGCAATCCCGCATGCTCCACGAGCGGTTCCGGCAAAAGGATCCGGCCTTCCTTGTCGGCCTCGAGCGGCCAGGCATCCGCGTAGAGCGCCGCCGCCATGTCGTCATGCGTATCGCTGAACAGGTCGAGTCCCTGCAAACGCGTCGCCAGCGCCTCAAACACCGGCGCCGGCCAGACTTCGATGCAGCGGTGCTTGTGGGATGGCCGCAGGATCAGCCCTTGCGAGTCACCCTCCCGGCGCAGGGCGGCACGGAACGCCGCCGGAACCGATACGCGGCCCTTGGCGTCCAGCCT
The DNA here is from genome assembly GCF_000202835.1 of Acidiphilium multivorum AIU301. Taxonomy (NCBI): domain Bacteria; kingdom Pseudomonadati; phylum Pseudomonadota; class Alphaproteobacteria; order Acetobacterales; family Acidocellaceae; genus Acidiphilium; species Acidiphilium multivorum. The sequence goes on along the minus strand of NC_015186.1, from coordinate 87,922 downwards.
GTTCCTGTGGGTGCCGAGAAACTGGCTCATCGGCGCTGTCGCGGCCCTTTCGTCTCGCCGTTGGTATGCCTCGCTGCAAACATTCCGACGCACACGCGTCACGCCGGTCGGATTCGCTATGGGTTGTCATGGGATAACATGGGCGATCATGGGCGTCAAAGGGATTTCCACCGATCACTCGCAAAATTTCCTCTCCGCGACCGCAACAAATCGGAATCGCCCGCGAAGCGACACAGCGAGACAGGGGCCATTTGCCCATGTTTCTATTTTGTTCTCGAAGCGGCCCAGCCGAACCCGATTCGTTAACCAATCGTTAGTTTTTTGGATATCACCGAAGCTCGACGGGCACCATCGACAATCGATGCAGCCGCGTCAGCGCGAAGAGGCCGCGCAGCGGTTCCGGCAACGCTGCGGCCTCAAGGGGATTCGCCTGCCGCGCGAGGGTCGCGAGCAGCGCGGCCAGCCCCGGCTGTTCGTTGCCGGGGACGATATCGAGCGCGGCATCGGCCGGCAGATGCAGCGCCGCGCGCACGGTCATGAAGGCTTCATGGTAGCCGCCCAGCCGGTCGACCAGGCCTCGGCTGCGGGCCTGCGCGCCGGTCCACACACGCCCCTGCCCCACCGCGTTCACCTGCGCGGGACTCATCCGCCGGCCGGCAGCCACCCAGCCGACGAATTTCTGATAGTCGAGATCGAGCTGCCCTTGCAGGCTGGCGAGTTGCGCCTCGGTCCACGGCGTCACCGCGCTGTCGAACAGCGCGTTCGCTCCGCGCGAGGCCGTGCTGACGCTGACGCCCAGGCGGGCCAGCAGCCCACCGAAGCTGAATTTGCCGCCGAGCACGCCGATCGACCCCGTCAGCGTCGCCGGATCGGCCACCAGCACGGCGCCGTGGCTCGAAATCCAGTAGCCGCCAGAGGCGTCGAGCGCACCCATCGACACGATCAGCGGCTTGTGCAGGCGAGCGGCGCGCGCAACCTCGGCGCCGACCATGGCCGAGCCGGTCACCGTTCCGCCCGGCGTGTCGAGCCGCAGCACGATGGCGCGGATCGACGGATCCGCGACCGCCGTCGCGATTTCATGCGCCAGGCGGGCCGGATCGATCCCGCTGCGCCGCCCCGGCGCGTCAGGCGCGTTGATATCGCCATGGGCGACGATCAGGGCGACCTTCGGCGCGCCCGCGGGCGCCGGCGCTGCGTCGGCGACATAATCGGCGAGCGACACATGTACGCCGCGCACATGCGCGACCTCTGCCGAAAGCGGCAGCACGGTGTCGACCAGCCCGTCCTGTTTCGCCTGCGCGGCGCTGAACGGCGCCTGGTCGAACAGGGCCTTCACCTGGTCCGGGCTGCGCTTCAACCGCGCTGCGATCGGCACCAGAGCCGAATCGTAGAGCGAGCCGGCCAGGCTGTTCATCATCTCGGTCGCCGCCGCCGATGGGCCGGAGCGGGTGAACAGTTCCGGGTAGGTCTTGTATTTGCCGATATGCTCGAACTGCGCCTCGACCCCGGCCATCTTGAGCAGGTCCGCCGCGAACGGGCTTTGCAGGGCGAGCCCGGTGACCCCGAAATCGCCGGCATCGGAAAGTTCGATCCGGTTCGCCGCCGTCGCGACGATATAGGCACCCAGCCCTTCCGCCCCGTCGAAGGACATCGCGCGCGCAACCACCTGCCGGTGCGAAATGGCCCGGAACCGGGCGAGCGCGTCATGCAGTTCCTCGGCCGTGGTCAGGCCGCAGCATCCGCCGCCGAGAAGGATATCGATGCCGCGCACGCGCGGATCGGTGGCGGCGCGGTCGATCGCCGCGATCGTCTGCTCAAGCGTCGGCGTCGCGCCCGTCGCCCGCCTCAGCAGCGCCGACGGCGCGGCGACGTCCGGCGGCGCCGTCTGAAGATTGAGCGAGAGGATGAAATGTTCCGGCAACGCCGTTGGGCGGCCCGCGAGGCGGTGAAGCCCCCACAGCCCTGCGCCGGCGAGAAGGATCGTCACCAGCCCGATGGCGAACACGATCGCGCGCGCCGCGCGCCACAGCAGCCTCGCCAGGCGGCGCAGCGGCGCGGCAGACTCACTCATGGGCGGCGCTTGACCTCATGAATCATGATATGCCGGCGCGCCGCGTCGGCGGCAAGGCCCCCAAAACGCCATGTCCCCGCCGTTCAGACGCGCTCGAAACCCGGCCGTCCGATCTGGTCGGGAAACTGCGCCACCCGCCTGAACTGCCGCGCGTCGTAGCCCTGGCGATAGAAACGGTCGAGCATCGCGCGATAGGTCGCCTCGTCCATCCGTTTCTCGCGCGCGAAGATCCAGCCCAGCGAACGGTTCGGAAATCCGCCGAGGAACACCGAATAGTCGGGCTCGACATGCATGATCACATACGGCACGCCAACCAGACCGTTCAGCAGGGTCACGCGCCAGACCGCATTGTCAGTCCCGGGTTCCACCTGGTCGACCGAGGTGAACTGGAACCGTTTCGCGGCAAAGCTCTTCGGATAGCCATTATACTGGTCGTCGATGGCCCCGTCGGGACGGCGCGTATAGACGGCATAGGAGCCGACATAACCCGCCTCGGCGAAATACGGGATGTGGCCAATGATGTACCAGCGCCCCATGAACCGGTCGAGATCGACGCGCGCATGGCGCAGCGGCGGCTGGGGATAGGGGCTGGTATCGAACGTGCAGCCGGCGAGCAGCGCCGGAGCTGCCGCCAGCAGCGAGCGGCGGGCAAGTGTCATCACGCGGGTCCTCCATGCAAAGCCGTGCCGGGGTTACGCGCCCCGCACGGCTCTGGATGTGGGCCCGGCCGGGATTTGCGAAACCGCGCCCCGCTCAGTCCGCTGCCTCGGCATAGGCCGACAGCGGCGCGCAGGAGCAGACGAGGTTGCGGTCGCCATACACGTTGTCCACCCGCTTGACCGGCGGCCAGTATTTCGCAGCGCGCACATGGGGCAGCGGGAAGGCAGCGCGGTCGCGGCCATAGCCATGCGTCCATGTCGCCGCCATCACCTCGGCGGCGGTATGCGGCGCGTTCTTCAGCGGGTTGTCCACCCGGTCGAGCGCGCCGGCCGCGACATCGGCGATCTCGCCGCGGATCGCGATCATCGCATCGCAAAACCGGTCGAGTTCCGCCTTCGTCTCGCTCTCGGTCGGCTCGATCATCAGCGTGCCCGGCACCGGCCAGGACATGGTCGGCGCGTGGAACCCGTAATCCTGCAACCGCTTGGCGATGTCCTCGACAAAGATGCCGGCCTCTGCCTGGAAGTGCCGGCAGTCGATGATGCATTCATGCGCGACCATGCCGTTCGCGCCTGTGTAGAGGATCGGGTAATGCGGCGCGAGCCGATGGGCGATGTAGTTGGCATTGAGGATCGCCACCGCCGTTGCCTCGCGCAGCCCGTCCGGCCCCATCATGCGGATATAGGCGTAAGGAATCGGCAGGATCGAGGCCGAGCCGAAGGGAGCCGCGCTCACCGGGCCATAGCCGGTCGAGGGTCCTGCATCCGGGCGTAGCGGATGGTTCGGCAGATGCGGCGCGAGATGTGCGGCCACGGCGATCGGCCCCACGCCAGGCCCGCCGCCGCCATGCGGAATGCAGAACGTCTTGTGCAGGTTGAGATGGCAGACATCGGCGCCGATCGCCGCCGGCGAGGTCAGCCCCACCTGCGCGTTCATGTTCGCACCGTCCATATAGACCTGGCCGCCCGCCGCATGCACGCGAGCGCAGATATCCCGCACGCTCGCCTCGAACACGCCATGGGTCGAGGGATAGGTGATCATCAGCGCCGCGATCTTCCCCGCATGCTCGGCGATCTTAGCCTCGAGATCGGCGAGGTCGATATTCCCCGCCCGGTCGCACCCGATGACCACCACCCGATAACCCGCCATCGTCGCCGAGGCCGGGTTGGTGCCATGCGCCGAGGAGGGGATCAGGCAGATGTCGCGATGCCCCTCCTCGCGCGCGGCGTGGAAGGCGCGGATCGCCAGCAGCCCCGCATATTCCCCCTGCGCGCCGGAATTCGGCTGCAGCGAGACCGCCGCGAAGCCGGTGATCCGCGCGAGATCCTCCGACAGCCGCGTGATCAGCGCCCGATACCCCCGGGTCTGCTCCATCGGCGCGAAGGGGTGGATGTCGGCGAAGGCACGCCAGGTGATTGGAATCATCTCCGCCGTCGCGTTCAGCTTCATCGTGCAGGAGCCGAGCGGGATCATGCTGCGGTTGAGCGCGACATCCTTGTCCTCGAGCTGTTTGAGATAGCGCAGCATCGCGTGCTCCGAGCGATGCGCGTGGAACACCGGCTCGACCATGAAGGCGCTCTGCCGCCCCAACGCGTCGAGTGGCGAGGCCGCAGCATCCGCCGCGCCGCCGATCACGCCGGCCAGAGTGGCAATCTCCGCCGCCGTCACCGTCTCGTCGAGCGCGATGGCGACGCAACCGTCATCGACGCGCCGCAGGTTGAACCCCGCGCCCAGCGCCCGCTGCATCAGCGAGTCGGCACCGGCGCCCGCCTCGATCGCGATCGTGTCGAAGAACACGTCATGGCGGATCGAAAGCCCCGCCGCCCGCGCCGCGCCGGCCAGCAGCCTGGCCGCGAGATGCACCCGCCGGGCGATCCGCGCCAGCCCTTCCGGCCCGTGCCACACGCCATAGAATCCGGCGATCACCGCCAGAAGCACCTGAGCGGTGCAGATATTCGAGGTCGCCTTCTCGCGCCTGATGTGCTGCTCGCGCGTCTGCAGCGCGAGCCGCAGCGCCGGGCTCCCCGCCGCATCGACCGAAACGCCGACCAGCCGGCCGGCCATATGCCGCTTCAGCGAATCGCGGGTGGCGAAATAGGCCGCGTGCGGGCCGCCGAAACCCATCGGCACGCCGAAGCGCTGCGCCGAGCCGACCACGATATCCGCCCCCATCTCGCCCGGCGGCCGCAGCAGCGTCAGCGCCAGCGGATCGGCCGCGACAATGGCGAGCGCCCCGGCGCGATGCGCCGCCGCGATCTCGTCCGACAGGTCGCGGACCGCGCCCGTCGTGCCCGGATATTGCAGCACCACGGCGAAGGGCTTCGCCTGCTCGATCGCCCCGGCATCCCCCGGCGCGACATCTTCAAGCGTCCAGCCGAGCGGCGCGGCACGGGTCGCGATCACCGCCCGGCTCTGCGGGTGCAGGTCGGCCGCGACGGCGATCACCGTCGATCCGCCCTTGTGCACCGCATGGGCGAGCGAGACGCCCTCCGCCGCCGCCGTGCCCTCGTCCAGCAGCGAGGCATTGGCGAGGTCGAGCCCGGCAAGCTCCGCCATCATCGTCTGGAAATTCAGCAGCGCCTCCAGCCGTCCCTGCGCGATTTCGGCCTGATACGGCGTGTAGGCGGTGTACCAGCCGGGATTTTCCAGCACGTTGCGCAGGATGACCGGCGGCGTGACGGTGCCGTGATAGCCAAGCCCGATCAGGCTGCGCTTCACCTCGTTGTCCGCGGCGTAGCGGCGCAGATCGTCGAGGATCTCACCCTCGGTCAGCGCCGCCGGCAGGTCGAGCGGTGCCGCGCTGCGGATCGTCTCCGGCACGGTGCGGGCGATCAGCGCGTCGAGATCCGCCGCGCCCAGCGCGCGCAGCATCGCCGCGCGCTCGGCTGGTCCGGGGCCGATATGGCGCAGGGCGAAGCGCTCCTCGGCCAGCAGGGCGGTGAAATCGTCGATGGTCTGGGGCGCGGTATCCGGCATGGCGGCGGCTCCGGTCAGAGCGTTTTGAGAAAGGCCTGGTAATCGTCGGCGGTCAGCAGGGCGTCGAAGGCGGCGCGGTCGTCCAGGGTCATGCGGAAGAACCAGGCGCCGGATTCGGCCTGCGCATTGACCATGCCGGGATCATCGGCCAGCGCGCCGTTCGCCTCCGTCACCGTGCCGGCCAGCGGGGCATAGACATCCGAGGCAGCCTTGACGCTTTCCACCACCGCGCAGGCCTCGCCGGCATCCACATGCCGCCCCGTCTCGGGCAGTTCAACGAACACGACATCGCCGAGCGCCGACTGCGCGTGATCGGTGATCCCCACGGTCGCGACGTCGCCGTCGAGCCGCACCCATTCATGGTCCTTGGAGAATCGGGTCTCGGTCATCTGGTCCTCTTTCAGCGATGATAACGATGCGGAACGAAAGGCAGCGGCACGACGGTGATGCCGATATCGCGGCCGCGCAGCCCGGCGATCAGGGTCGAATCGTCCCCGGCGCAATCGGCGCGGACATAGCCGAGCGCCACCGGCCCGTTGACGCTCGGCCCGAAGGTGCCGGAGGTGACGCGCCCGGCCGGTTGCCCGGCGGCATCGCGAAGCTCGGCGCCGGCGCGCACAGGAGCCCGACCTTCGGCGCGCAGCCCGACCAGGCGCTCGCGCGGGCCGGCATCGTGCACCGCCCGCACGGCGTCGCCGCCGAGGAAATCCCAGCCCATCTTGCGTGTCTTGCCGATCGCGAAGCCGAGCCCGGCGGCAATCGGGTCGCGCGTCTCGTCGATATCGTTGCCATAGAGCGGCAGACCGGCCTCGAGCCTGAGCGAATCCCGCGCACCGAGGCCGGCCGGCTTCACCCGCGCATCGGCCAGCAGGGCGCGCGCCAGACCCTCGGCCTCCGCCGCGGGAAGGCCGATCTCGAACCCGTCCTCGCCGGTATAGCCCGAGCGGGTGATCGTGACGGAAATGCCGGACAATGCCATCTCGCGCGCTTCCATGAAGCGCATCGCGGCCACCTCCGGCGCCAGCGAAGCCAGCACCGCGCCGGCCTCGGGCCCCTGCAGGGCGAGCAGCGCGCGGTCGAATTGCGGAGTCAGCGAAACGGTCGCGGGCAGGTGGGCGCGAATGTGAGCAACGTCAACATTCTTGCGCCCGGCATTGAGCACGAGGAGCAGGCGGTCGCCCAGATTGGCGACCATGAGATCGTCCACAATCCCGCCTTGCGCGTTCATCAGCAGCGTGTAGCGCTGGCGGCCTGGCTTCAGCCCCCGGATGTCGCCGGTCACCACGCGTTCCAGCGCGGCGGCCGCGTCGGGGCCTTCAAGCACCGCCTGGCCCATATGCGAGACGTCAAACAGCGCGGCTTGGGCCCGGCAGTGCAGATGCTCGGCGATGATGCCTTCATACTGCACCGGCATATCGTAGCCGGCGAAATCGACCATACGCGCGCCCAGGCTGCGATGCAGCGCGTCGAGCGGCACGGTGAGCAATGCTGATTCGGCCAAGACCGGATCTCCCGCGGCAGCAGCGGGCGGGTGCAGAACCGCCCAGTCTGACCCCCCTCTGTCACGGAACCTGAGAGATTCGGCCCGGGTTACCCCTTGCCTTACGCCTTCGGTGCGGCGCGACGCGCCGGCTTTCCAGAGATCCTTGCTCCGCCGCGGTCCTTTTGCCTGAGCGTTTCCGGGGGCCGGTTGCGCCTTCGGCGGCGGCAGGAGCCGGTCAGACCGGCCTCGCCGCTCTCTCCCGCGGGGAGGTGCGAATAACGGTTCTTAGGCTCAGATCGCGCGCAAACGCAAGCGCCGACCCCGGCTCAAATCGTAATGTTGAGCAACGTCCCCCGTGGCGCGCCGGCAGGTGCAGGGCCGGGGCGTGTTGCGGGGTTGACGGTCGAGGACGGCTGGGCCGGCGCGGACGGGACAGGTGACACGCGCAGCGGCGGGGTGCCGAGCGAAGTCGGGCCGATCGGCGCAGCGAACGCGGACAACGACGCAAGAGTGATCATGACGAGCACTATAACCAGCATGCGTTAACAATAGGTTAACGCATCGACGTCCGCCACCGATCTTAAGGTGTAATTTTGCTAGAATTTGTTCAAAAATTGAATTTTTTAATGTTCTCTACAACCATGGGTAAGTGATCCGCCAGATCCTCGGCGATCAGTCCGCCTCCCGCCCGCGTCGCCGCCGCGCCATGCAGCCAAACCGCCGCACAGCACGCCTCGAACGCCGGCATCCCTTGCACCAGGAGTCCGGCGGCGATGCCGGCGAGCGTGTCACCGGAACCGGCCGTTGCCAGAAAGGGCGGTGCATTGGCGTTGATCGCCGCACGCCCGTCCGGCGCCGCGATCACCGTATCGGGCCCTTTGAGCACGACCACGGCACCAATCCGCGCTGCCGCCGCTCGGGCGCGCGACAGCCGATCAGCCTGAAGGTCGGGAAACACCCTGGCAAACTCGCCCTCATGCGGGGTGATCGCCGCGACGCCACGCAGACGCTCCGCCTCTCCCGCGGCGGAGGTCAACGCATCGGCATCGGCCACGATAGCGCGGCCCGCCGCGACCAGGCGCGCCAGTGTCTGGCCCGCCGCTTCCACCCCCAGCCCCGGCCCGCAGAGCCAGACGCGACGGCGCGGATCGGTCACCAGTTCGTCGAGGGCGGCGCGGCTGACGATGATGCCCGGCGGCACGCCCGCAGGGTCGGGGCCCGCAAGGGTGACAAGCCCGGCACCAATCCGCCGCGCCGCCGCCGCCGCCAGGATCGCCGCGCCGCTCATCGGGCCGGCCAGGATCGTCAGATGGCCCCGTTCGTATTTATGCCCGGTCGCCGCAGGCGCCGGCAGGCGCCAGAGCACCGGCGTATTCCGCCATGTTTTCGTTTCAACACGGGCGAACGCCGCCGCCGGCATGCCGATCTCCGCGCAGACCGTCTCGCCGCAGAGCGCCCGGCCGGGAAACAGGAGATGGCCCGGCTTCAATCCGGCGAAGGTGACCGTGAGATCGGCCCGCGGGGCGGCCCCGCGCACGGCGCCGGTCGCCCCGTCGACGCCGCTCGGCACATCGATCGCCACAAGACGCCGCGCCGCGCCGAGCAGCGCGACGGTCCCCGGGTCGACATCGCGCGCGAGCCCGGCTCCGAAAACGGCATCGATCACGAGTTCAGCCGATTGCACCCGCCCCTCGTCCGCCGCGACGACCGGGCCGCGCCAGAGCGCCGCCGCCGCCGCGGCATCGCTCGCCGGGCGCGGCGGCGCGAGCGGCGCAACGGCCACCGGCCAGCCGCGTTCGGCAAGTCGCCGCGCCGCGACATAGCCATCCCCGCCATTGTTGCCCGGCCCGGCGAGTACCAGCACCCGGCAGGGGCGGAATCGCCGCACGATCGCCCGCGCGACCGCGGTACCGGCATTCTCCATCAGCATGAGCCCGGAGACGCCGCATGACAGCGCCGCCGTATCGATCAGACCCATTTCCTGTGGCGTATATAAAGCGTCCATGCCGCCCATGTGGGACAGAAGGCGTCGTCTTTGCTAGTCTTCCGTCGAAAGTGGAGGCTCGGATGGCGCAGGTGATCGCGGTGGCGCAACAGAAAGGCGGCGCGGGCAAGACGATGCTGGCGACCCAGCTCGGCGTCGCCCTCGGAATGACGCGGCGGGTCGGCCTGCTCGACATCGATCCGCAGGGCTCGCTCGGCGCCTGGGCGCGGCTGCGCGCGGCCAATGCGAAGGCCCGTGCCGATCTCGCGGTCGAATCGGTGTCCGGATGGCGGCTCGCCAACACGCTCGACGCGATGCGCCGCGATTGCGACCTGCTCGTCATCGACACGCCGCCGGTGCTCGATTCCGACGCGCGGCGGGCGATCCGCGGCGCCGACCTCGTACTGGTGCCGCTGAACCCCTCACCGCCCGATCTCTGGGCGGCGGAAGGCACACTGACATTGGCGGCCGAGGAACGCCGCCCCGTCGCGCTGGTGTTCAACCGCGCACCGGCCGCCTCGAAACTGCGAAGACGCCTCGAAGCCGAGATCGCGGCACGGCGACTGCGGCTGATCGACGAGGCGCTCGGCAACCGCGCCGCCTATGCGAACAGCTTCGCCGAGGGCCTGGGCGTCGCCGAAACCGGTCCATCAACGCTGGCCGGTACCGAAATCGCCGCCCTCGCCACCCGGCTTGCCTCGATCCTAGAGTGACCCTGTCCGGCTTCACGACGATCAGCGTGCTGTTGGCCGTTCATCTTGGCGGTTTTGCCATGTGGAGCGGTTTGCTGCTCGGCCTTCTCCTGGCCGGGCCGGGGCCGGGCGCCGTGGCGATCCGGCGCCAGCTCGACGCGGCGGTGCCGTTCATGGCGGTGACGCTCGCCACCGGCTGGGCCCTGGCGTTTGCAGAACAGGGACCACCGGAGCACTGGAACTGGACGGTGAACGCGATGCAGGCTCTCGGCATCGTGATGGCCGCCGTGCTCTTGGTTGCGCGATTCGGTGCGCTGTTTCTCTGGGAAGAAACGGACTCAGGGCCGGATGAGGAAGCAAAGGCAGCGGCGTATCGCCGCCTCGCCCGCCTCTTTGCGGCGGACCTTGCAATTTCCGGGGTGATTCTGGCAGTCGCGGTGGCCGGTCGCTACGGCTGACGGGCAATGTTTCATAAAAAACACGCCTGTCGCACCGCATGTAACACATTTTTTCTTTCAACAGCCCATATGCGACACGAAAGGGTCTTGCCCACGCCGGGAATCTCGGCCATTTATTGACTGTGGCGTTACGAAATTTTCGAAGATCGCAACCGAACACGGTTCGACTGCGAGCGTGAAGAGTTCGGGCGCCAGCCGCCAAGTTTAGGGAGCCTCTTTAAGTTGCATCAACGTGATGCCGGCCGGTCAAAGACCGGCCGTTTTTTTTGCGCTCTGCTGGATATGGAAAAGGCAAGGTGGGGGGCTTCTGTTGCCCGGCGCCCCCCGTGCCGCGCTTATCGCTTATGCAGCGACAGCGAGCGCCTCGAAGTTATCGTTGGCACTTGTCATACGGCCCGATGACGGCGGAACCATGCCGAGCGAAAGATGGGTCTTTACCACGCGTGTCGAGCCTGTTTCGCCCCCATGAAACCGCCGGCGGTTCGATTTGCGCAATGCGAACCGGACCGGCGGGGAAACTGGTGGAGGCGCCGGGTACTGCCCCCGGGTCCACTACGCTTATTCCACGCATCGTTTATCGCCATAGTCGGTTGCCCGACGCGCTCTATATAGGTGAAGGACACCGGCTGTGAAAGATCCTGTTCTTGCCGATGGCGCCGGACGGGCATAGGACGATCGCTCAACCAGGGACTGCCGTCATGCCGCTCAGCGATTCCGACCGGACCGAGATCGAGGCCGCGCGCGCCGAAACCACGCCGACCCGCCGCGCCACCGTACCCACGCTCGAGGCCATGCTTTTCAGCGCGATTCCGGTGCTCGATCACGGTTTTGTCCGCGTCGTCGACTATATGGGCGACGATGCCGCCGTCGTGCAGGCGGCACGCGTCTCCTATGGCCGAGGCACCCGCAAAGTCAGCGAGGACGAGGGACTGATCCGCTACCTCATGCGCCACCGGCATTCCACACCCTTCGAAATGTGCGAGATCAAGCTGCACGTGAAGCTGCCGATCTTCGTCGCGCGCCAGTGGATCCGCCATCGCACCGCGAACGTGAACGAATATTCCGCGCGCTATTCGGTGATGGACCGCGAATTCTACATCCCCTCCCCGGCCAATCTCGCCGCCCAGTCGGCCAGCAACCGGCAAGGTCGGGGAGACCTGCTCGAGGGCGACGAGGCGTCCGAGGTGCTTGCCATGCTGCGCGCGGATGCCGAGCGGAATTACAATCATTATGAGCGTATGCTGAACGAAGGCGGCGCCGATCCCTCTCGCCGCGGCCTCGCGCGCGAACTGGCCAGGATGAACCTGACCCTCAACACCTATACCCAGTGGTACTGGAAGACCGACCTGCACAACCTCTTCCACTTCCTGTCCCTGCGCGCCGATCCCCACGCCCAGTACGAGATCCGCGCCTATGCCGAGGCAATCCTCGATATCGCCCGCGCCTGGGTTCCGGCCAGTTGCCGCGCCTTCGAGGATTACCGCATGGGGGCCGCGACCTTCTCGGCCACGATGCTCGCAGCCCTGCGCCGGATGCTGGCCGGCGAACCCGTCGATCAAGCGCAATCCGGCCTGTCGAAGCGCGAATGGGCGGAAATGATGGCTGCACTCACCCCGCCCACGCCAGGCTGATCTGCGTACGGTCAAATTTTTCCGAAATATGTCTGCCGGTTGAACTTATGTCCTTGACGAGCGATGCCGCTTTCCCCGCAATAGTCAACGTTCGGGCACGGCCACGTCGCCGGCTCCGAGAGACTACGAGGAGCATCGTATGAATCGCGACCATCCGTTCATCGCCCAATGCGACAAGGCCCTGGCCGACATCCGCGCCGCCGGCCGCTACCGCCGCTTCGTGGCGCTTGAAAAGCTGGCAGATCGTTTCCCCTATTACAAGGTGACGATGGAAGGCCGCACCCAGGACATTCTGGTGTGGTCCTCAAACGACTATCTGGCCATGGGCACCGACCCCGAGGTGATCGAAGCCTCGATCGAGGCCGCGCGCACCATGGGCGCCGGCGCCGGCGGCACGCGCAACATCGCCGGCTCCTCCCCCATCCACGTCGCGCTCGAGGCCGAACTCGCCGCCCTGCACGGCAAGGATGCGGCCCTGCTCTTCACCTCCGGCTATGTCTCGAACCAGGCGACTCTGACCGCGATCCTCAACTCGATGCCCGGCTGGCACGTGTTTTCCGACGCGCAGAACCACAATTCGATGATCGTCGGCATCAAGGGCGGCAAGGCGGCGACTGTGCATGTCTTCGCCCATAACGACCTCGCCGATCTCGAAGCCCGTCTTGCGGCGGCGCCGGCGGATGCGCCGAAGATGATCGCCTTCGAGAGCGTCTATTCGATGGACGGCGATATCGCCCCGATCGGCGCGATCTGCGACCTCGCCGACAAGTATAACGCCATCACCTATCTCGACGAGGTTCACGCCGTCGGCATGTATGGGCCGCACGGTGCCGGCGTCTCCGAGCGCGACGGCGTTGCCCATCGGCTCACCATCATCGAGGGCACGCTGGCCAAGGCCTATGGCTGCCACGGCGGCTACATCGCCGGCGATGCCAGCGTGATCGACTATATCCGCTCGGTTGCGGCCGGCTTCATCTTCACCACCGCCCTGCCCCCGCCCACCGTCGCGGCGGCGCTTGCCTCGATCCGCCGGCTGAAGGTCGACCAGGCGCGGCGCGATACGCTGTTCGAACGGGCAAATCTGCTGAAATCGAAATTCGACCAGGCCGGCCTGCCGCGCCTGCCGACAGAGAGCCACATCGTCCCGCTGATGATCGGCAACGCGACACGGGCAACCGAAGTCTCGATGCGGCTGATCCGCGAATTCGGCATGTACGCAACTCCGATCAACTACCCGACGGTACCGGCTGGCACCGAACGGCTACGCTTCACACCGGGCCCCAAACATACGGAAGCGATGATGGACCAGCTCGTCGCCGCCTTGCGTCATATTCTTTCCGGCGAAACCGGAACGGTGGCGGCCTGACCCGGTCTTGCAGCCAGCGACGAGCCTCGCTATAGCCTCGCGCAGCGCCGACATAGCTCAGCGGTAGAGCAACTGATTCGTAATCAGTAGGTCCCCAGTTCAATCCTGGGTGTCGGCACCAATTTTTCCATGTAAATTCAAGCGATTAGATATAAGCCTTGGAGAACTTAGGTTCTTTTTGGCTTTCATCCAGATCCTGGGTTTCACTGGGGTTTCAACTGAGGGACCACATAGTCGCCTGTGAACTATGAGATCTGGCGGTGGGCGAAGCCGAGGCTTGGTGAGCGGTTTGGGGCAGAGAGCCATGCGAGGAGGGCACAAAGAAGCCTGATCAGCCATCTGCGGAGGAGGCGGAGGTTGTGGCCGGCGCCGGCGAGGACGGCGTTGATGGCATCACCGTCGACGCCGAGCAGGAAGTTTCGCCCCAGATGGCCATTGGTCTTCATGTGGCCGATGACGGGTTCGATGGCTGTGCGTCGGCGCAACTCGCGGCGGATGGTGGGGGTGATGCCGCGTTTCTGGCGGGAGATGAAGATCCTTCTGCCGTCGGCTTCGACGCCGTGGCCGCGATAGCCGCGGTCGACATAGGCGCGGGCGACGGCAACGCCGGTGATCCGCTCGACCTGCTCGATCTGGCCGGCCAGGGTGTGGCCGTCATAGGGATTTCCCGGCCGGCTCTGCATGCCGAGAACGAACTGACCGCCGGGTGCGGCGGCGTTGGTGGTGGCGATGGAGACCTTCACGCCGAATTCGAAGCGCGTCCTGGCCTTGCCCTTGCCGATGCACTCCACCTCGGGCGCGTGCAGGGAATAGAGCTTGTCGGCACCGCGGTCGGAGCGCTTCTGGCGAAGCAGGCGATTGATCAGGCCCAGCGTTTCGGCGAACGTGGCCTTCGCTTCAGCGTTGCCTGCGATCTTGCGGGTGATGTCACGAGCCAGCCGGCCCAGCCAGGTTCGCAGCTTGCGCACGCGAGCCTCGGCCTCGCGGCGTTTGCCACCATGGTGCAGGCGCGCCGCCTCCTGCCTGGCGTAGCGTGATACCGTGCCGGCGTGCCATCCGCGCCAGTGTCTCGATGCCGCTGTGCAGCAGCTTGCTGTCGGTCGGATGCGTCACGGCCTTTGGCTGGACCGTGGTATCGATGGTGACCCGCTTGTAGTGCTTCTCCGCCACGGCCCCACCCCGCTCGGCGGCCGCCAGCGTCTCGGCGAGCAGGGCCTCCATCCGCTCGGGCCCGATCCGTTTGCGCCAGCGCGTCATCGAGGATCGGTCAAGCGGCAGCGTGTGCTGGAAATGCGTCTCGCCGCAGAATGCCTGGACATACGGACTGTCGAGATAGCGCGCGCAGATCGCTTCGTCGGACAGCCCATCCATGTGCTTGAGAAGATGCAGCGCCACCATCAGGCGGGTCGGCAGCGCCGGACGTCCCGCCGCCTCGGCGTAGAGTGAGCCGAAGCGTTCCTCGAAAACCCGCCAGTCGATCAGCCGGGCCAGCCGCACCAGGGGATGCCGCTGGTCGATGATGTTCTCCAGCCGCGAGCGGAACAGTTCGAGATGTCAACGGCGGATCAAAACCAGGCCGGCGTGGCGGCGTAAAAGCCGGCCACTGGATTGTGACGTGACGGATATGAGAACGGCCCCTGCAGGGGCCGTTCTCATATCCGCAGCCTGCTTGGCGGTGGGTATCAGCTGTCGTTGATTTCGCCGGTCTCTGGATCATGAGGCAGGTCGTCACCGGCCTTTTCGATACCCTTCCGGCGCCGGGCGCGGGATTGCTTCAGGCGGTAGCTTTCACCGTTCATCTCCAGGATCTGGACGTGGTGCGTGAGACGGTCGAGCAGCGCGCCGGTCAGCCGTTCGGCGCCAAAGACGCTCGTCCAATCCTCGAAGGGCAGGTTCGAGGTGACGATGGTCGAGCCGCGCTCGTGCCGCTGGCTGAATACCTCGAACAGCAATTCTGCACCGGTCTGCGACAACGGCACGTAACCCAGTTCATCGATGATCAGGAGTTTGAGACTGGCAAGCTGCGCCTGCAGTCTCAGCAAACGGCGCTCGTCCCGTGCCTCCATCAGCTGGTGCACCAGGCCAGCCGCCGTCATGAACCCCACGGACAGTCCGCGCTGGCAGGCCGCCAGACCAAGAGCCAGGGCGACATGCGTCTTGCCGGTGCCGGAATTCCCGAGAGCGATGATGTTGTCGTGGGCGTTGATGTAGTCGCAGCGCGCCAGATCGAGCACCAGCATCTTGTTCAGCGACGGGATCGCGGTGAAGTCGAAGGTATCGAGGCTTTTGACCGCCGGGAAGTGCGCCGCACGGATCCGCCGCTCCACCAGCCGGCGTTCGCGATCGAGCAGTTCCAGCTCCGCCAGCCGCAGCAGGAATTTCGGATGATCCGCGCGATCCTTCGCGCACTCGGCAGCGACCTTGGCATATTCGCGCAGGAAGGTCGGCAGCTTCAACGCCTTCAGATGATGCGCCAGCAGCACCTGCGGCGTCTCGATCGCCCCGCTCATGCCGCGTCTCGGCTCAGCAGGACGCCATAATCCGCGGCAGAGGTCATCCGCACATGCGCCGCCGGCAGATAGGGATAGCGCGTCAGGTCCAGCTGTGCCGGCCGTTGCTCGACCCGTGCCAGAACCAGCTGCTTGACCGCGTCAAAACCGATCGCGCCAAGCCGCATCGCATCATTCACCGCGGTCGAGACCACCGTCTCCGGAAACACCTCCATCAGCCGCAGGATCTGGATGAACTCCCGCTTCCCACGGTTCCCCATCCGCGCCTCCAGGAGTCGCCGGATCCTCTGAAACCCTTCCGGCAGAGCCCAGTTCTGCAAGGGGGCCGCCTGATCCAGCGCCCCAGGCTTCTGCTCGATCAGCGCCAGATAATGCAGCGGATCGAAGATGAACTCGCCGCGGCCATACACCCGCTCGTGGCGGGCGATGACCTCAGCCCCGGCCACGACCAGCACCCGATCGACGAAACCTTTGACCAATACGTCCCGGAAGGCATAGCTCGCCGGCACCGAGTAGTCGTTCATCCGGTAGCGGACCAGCGCCGTCGACGAGACCCGCGCCGGCTTCTTCTCGCAGGGCTCGAACGGTCCCGCCGGCAACACCCTCAATGCCGCGAGGTCGCGCAGCAACCGCTCGCCAATCGTCTCTTCATGGCGTCCGGCATGCTCATCCTGCCGCGCCAGACAGCGCGCTTCCAGCGCCGCGTTCAGGGCATCGAAGCTCACCGCATGCGGCAGCGGCGTCATGAAGCGCCGCTGCGTATACTTCACCAGACCCTCGACTTTCCCCTTGTCGTTACCTTTGCCAGGGCGGCCAAACCGGTCCCTGAACAGGTAGTGGCTGATCAACTCCGTGAAGGCGCGCGTCCGCGTCCGTTGGCCATCGCCAAGAATCCGCGCCACCGCCAGCTTCGTGTTGTCGTAGAGGATCGACAGCGGCACCCCGCCAAAGAAGGCAAAGGCCGACACGTGGCCGTCCAGAAACGCCTCCGTCGTCTCCGCCGGATATGCCTTCACGAACGGGGCATCCGAGTGCGGCAAGTCCATGCAGAAGACGTGCATCACCGTCCGCACACCGCCGATGAAGCCGATGCACTGGCCAAAATCTACCTGCGCATGCCCTGGCGGATGAGACAGCGGCACGAATGCCTCGCGAAGCCGCAGCCGGGCCGGCCGGACGTAATCCTTCACCACCGTGTAGCCGCCCGTATAGCCGTGCTCGTCGCGCAGACGCTCAAATATCCGCCGCGCCGTGTGACGCTGCTTCACCGGCGCCCCCCGATCAGCCTCCAGGATCGCGTCGATCACCGGAATGAAAGGCCCAAGCTTCGGCTTCGCAGCAGGCCGCTCGCGCCGATATCCTGGAGGCACAGAGAACCGGCAGATCTTCGCCACCGTCTCACGGTTCAGACCAAAAACACGCGCAGCCTCCCGCCGGCTCCGCCCCTCGACAAACACAAATTGCCGAACCGCCGCATAAACCTCCACCGAATACATCCCCCGTCGCCTCTCCCTCCATTCCGAAAGAGGCAACTCTACAAGTGGCCGGTTTTTGCCCCGCCACGCAGCAGCATTATGCCGCCGCTACATGGCCTACTTTTCCACCGCCGCGTACATCGAGATCATCCTGCGAGGCATTCAGCTTCGGCGGCATTCTTTCCTCCACGCCAAACACATGATGGTCGGCATCAACGGGAGAGAATCACGATCGCGACCACCGCGCAACGCTCCAACGGTTTTGCAAGGTTTTTCCCCTCAGGTCTCCCAGACCTTGCAAATCCCAATATTGCCCGCCGCTAAAACATCGCGGCAAGATCAGCAAAGTTCGCATTTTCACAGGTGACTCGATACGCTCCGAGCGGCGGTCACCGCCCACCTTCATCGGCGCCGGCGAACCCTTCTCCCGGGCCAGCTGCGCCCAGCGAACCGCGGTCGCAATCCCAACCCCGAAGCGTTCAGCCGCCTGACGACGCGACATCCCGCCGTCAATCGCCGCAACCACCCGTTCACGCAAATCCAGCGAAAGTACCTTCACCATGCATGCCAGCCTCCTTCGCCAGCAAACATCGTGAATCACCTCTCACCCGATTCGGGAATCCCAATACGATTCACTCAGGTCAGAAAACGCTCTAGCGCCCAGCCATAAGCGGGAGGCAGTAGCTCAGTCACCTGTGAAAAAGCGAACTTTGCTGATCTTGCCGCGATGTTTTAGCCCGAAGTTTTTACTTCAGAATGACCTGAACATGGCGGATTGGCTCGCGTAGCGCTGTTTTTCTGTATTTTTTTTGTGTCCATACATGGGGCTTGCGGCGCGACTCGGTCTGTGATTCCCTGCCTTCATGTTCATCGACGTGGTTCCGAATGGCCGATCGGCGCCGGCCGTGCTGTTGCGGGAGAGTTTCCGCGAGGGTCGCAAGGTTCATAAACGCACCATCGCCAATCTGAGCCAGATGCCGCCGGAACTGATCGATGGGCTGCGTGCGCTTCTCGCGGGTGGCGCGGTGGTCGGGGGTGCCGATCAGGCGCTCGAGATCCGGCGCTCGCTGCCGCACGGTCATGTGGCGGCGGCACTCGGGATGATGCGCAAGCTTGAGCTTCCCCGCCTGCTGGGCCGGAGGGCGTCGCGCGAGCGCAATCTCGCCCTGGCGCTGATTGCGGGCCGGGTGATCGCACCGGGCTCGAAGCTCTCGACCCTGCGCGGTCTGACCCCCCAGACCGCGACCTCGAGTCTCGGCGAGATCCTCGAACTCGGCGCCATTGAAGAGCGCGAGATCTACGCCGCACTGGACTGGCTGGGCGCGCAGCAGGGCCGGATCGAGCGGCAGTTTGCCAGGCGCCATCTGCGCGACGGCACGCTGGTGCTCTACGACGTCAGTTCATCCTACCTCGAAGGCCGGCATTGCGAACTGGCACACCACGGATACAGCCGGGATCACCGGCCCGATCGGCCGCAGATCGTCTATGGTCTGCTGTGCGATCGCGAGGGTAGGCCGATCGCGGTGGAAGTGTTCGAAGGCAACACCGCCGATCCGGCGACGATCGCCGCCCAGGTGGAGAAACTCAAGCGGCGGTTCCATCTCGAGCGCGTCGTCCTGGTGGGTGATCGCGGGATGATCACCACGGCGCGCATCCGCGAGACGATCAAACCGGCGGGGCTGGACTGGATCAGCTGCCTGCGCGCGGGGCAGATCCAGGATCTTGCCGAGGGACCGCTGCAGATGTCGCTGTTCGACGAGCGCGATATCGCCGCGATCACGTCGCCCGATTATCCGGGCGAGCGGCTGATCGCCTGTCGCAACGCCGCCCTGGCGACCGAACGACGGCGCAAGCGCGAGGCGCTGCTGGCGGCCACCGAGACGGAACTGGCGCGGATCCGGGATGCCACACGGCGCAAACGCGCCCCCCTTCATGGCGAGGCCGCGATCGGGCTGGCGGTGGGCGCTGTGATCAACCAGCGCAAGATGGCCAAGCATTTCGATCTCACCATCACCGCCAGCCGCTTCGATTTCCAGCGCAACGCCGCCAGCATCGCACGCGAGGCGGCCCTCGACGGCATCTATGTCATCCGCACCAGTGTGAGCGCGGACGTCATGAGCGAGACCGAAGCCGTGTCAGCCTACAAGGACCTTTCGCGGGTGGAACGGGCGTTCCGGACCCTCAAATCGGTCGATCTCGCGATCCGCCCGGTGCATCACTGGCTCTCACCGCGGGTGCGTGCCCACGTCTTTCTCTGCATGATGGCCTATTACGTCGAGTGGCATCTGCGCGACGGATAGCGTCCGTCAATGTGGTGGAAATTCTGGTGTAGCTGAAGCGGCCAATGGTCACGCGGCGACGGTGGAAATTCGTGGTGTATCGGCATCGATGGCGGGTGCCATGAGTTCGACCATTCCCTCGATCTGCATATAGCGGTTCTGTGTCTGCCATTCGTCGTTGGCCTCGAGCAGCACGGCCCCGATCAGGCGGATGATCGAACCTTCATTGGGAAAGATGCCGACGACATCGGCGCGGCGCTTGACCTCCTTGTTCAGGCGTTCGAGCGGATTCGTCGAGTGAATTTTGGTTCGGTGCTGGGCGGGAAAGTCCATGTGCGCCAGCACGTCGGTTTCACTGTCGTCGATGAACGCGCCAAGTTTTGGCCATTTGCCCCGGAGCTGGTCGGCCACATGGCGCAGGGTCTGGCTGGCACTGACGCGATCCGGCTGGATAAACTGAAGTTTTCACTAATCTGAATGCAATTTCCCTGTATTTATCGATAAACTTTCTGATCTGATTTTGACGCTTACTGGACACGCATGGGGGCGATCCCGATCAGGTCGAAGGCGGCGGCTTGCAGCGGTGTGGGATTTGCCAGGGTGGTGAAGGTGGCGTTCGGCGCCTTGGGCAGGGCTGCGGTGTTCAGGGTCTGGGTCGCGAGATGGGCCATCAGATCGGTAAAGCTTGAAATCGGCAGGTTCTGGTCGTTGCGGCGTCGCCCGCGCTTGCGATCGGCGGCCGGGGATGTCGATGCGGGGGCAACCGGCGATGAGCGTTCAGCCTCGGCCCCAGGCCGGTCGTGATCCTGGAACAGCAGAGGCTTGAGGGCGTCGCGCAGATGCCACTCGACGTAATAGGCCATCATGCAGAGAAAGACGTGGGCACGCACCCGCGGTGAGAGCCAGTGATGCACCGGGCGGATCGCGAGATCGACCGATTTGAGGGTCCGGAACGCCCGTTCCACCCGCGAAAGGTCCTTGTAGGCTGACACGGCTTCGGTCTCGCTCATGACGTCCGCGCTCACACTGGTGCGGATGACATAGATGCCGTCGAGGGCCGCCTCGCGTGCGATGCTGGCGGCGTTGCGCTGGAAATCGAAGCGGCTGGCGGTGATGGTGAGATCGAAATGCTTGGCCATCTTGCGCTGGTTGATCACAGCGCCCACCGCCAGCCCGATCGCGGCCTCGCCATGAAGGGGGGCGCGTTTGCGCCGTGTGGCATCCCGGATCCGCGCCAGTTCCGTCTCGGTGGCCGCCAGCAGCGCCTCGCGCTTGCGCCGTCGTTCGGTCGCCAGGGCGGCGTTGCGACAGGCGATCAGCCGCTCGCCCGGATAATCGGGCGACGTGATCGCGGCGATATCGCGCTCGTCGAACAGCGACATCTGCAGCGGTCCCTCGGCAAGATCCTGGATCTGCCCCGCGCGCAGGCAGCTGATCCAGTCCAGCCCCGCCGGTTTGATCGTCTCGCGGATGCGCGCCGTGGTGATCATCCCGCGATCACCCACCAGGACGACGCGCTCGAGATGGAACCGCCGCTTGAGTTTCTCCACCTGGGCGGCGATCGTCGCCGGATCGGCGGTGTTGCCTTCGAACACTTCCACCGCGATCGGCCTACCCTCGCGATCGCACAGCAGACCATAGACGATCTGCGGCCGATCGGGCCGGTGATCCCGGCTGTATCCGTGGTGTGCCAGTTCGCAATGCCGGCCTTCGAGGTAGGATGAACTGACGTCGTAGAGCACCAGCGTGCCGTCGCGCAGATGGCGCCTGGCAAACTGCCGCTCGATCCGGCCCTGCTGCGCGCCCAGCCAGTCCAGTGCGGCGTAGATCTCGCGCTCTTCAATGGCGCCGAGTTCGAGGATCTCGCCGAGACTCGAGGTCGCGGTCTGGGGGGTCAGACCGCGCAGGGTCGAGAGCTTCGAGCCCGGTGCGATCACCCGGCCCGCAATCAGCGCCAGGGCGAGATTGCGCTCGCGCGACGCCCTCCGGCCCAGCAGGCGGGGAAGCTCAAGCTTGCGCATCATCCCGAGTGCCGCCGCCACATGACCGTGCGGCAGCGAGCGCCGGATCTCGAGCGCCTGATCGGCACCCCCGACCACCGCGCCACCCGCGAGAAGCGCACGCAGCCCATCGATCAGTTCCGGCGGCATCTGGCTCAGATTGGCGATGGTGCGTTTATGAACCTTGCGACCCTCGCGGAAACTCTCCCGCAACAGCACGGCCGGCGCCGATCGGCCATTCGGAACCACGTCGATGAACATGAAGGCAGGGAACGTATGGCCCGCCCCGTCCGCAAGGGGTGATTTTCATCTGGCTCTAATCAGTCTGCTTCAACGTATCCGGTCTCGGGCTTCGAACCCGGCCAAGATGGAGATCCGCGCGGCCTGATCCTCATAATCACACCGGCCTCGGAGGCCGTTCACTGCGTCAGGTTTTCAAGCCGCCGTTCGACTGTCAGGCCATCTTCCTTTCACCTCACGCAGACATCGACTGCCCTTTCGCGCCCAACTGTGAGCGCTGTTCGGGCGATTCCGTCATGCGGCCGCAGCCGCCGCTTCGAATTGGGCGTCGTAATCGCAACCGTGCGCCAAAACGGCCCATGCAATCCGAGCCAGCTTCGCGGCCAGCGCGACTACGACCACGTTCTTATGCGCTCGATCGAGCAATCCCCGCGCCCAGCGGCCCAACGGCGTATCGCGTTCGACAAGATAAGGCAGCGCCGCTCGTGCGCCATGGATCAAGTTCTTCCGCAAATAACGATTGCCGCGTTTGCTGATGCCGAGCAGGCGCGGTTTTCCACCCGTTGTCATTTGCCGTGGAACGAGCCCCAGCCACGCCGCCATGTCCCGCCCACGTTTGAATGCATGCGCCTCGCCGACCGCCGCCGCCAGCGCCGTAGCGTTTATCGTTCCAATTCCTGGGATTTTGGTCAAACGTCGCACAGCCACGTCGTCACGAGCCAACTGAACGAACTCGGCGTCGAAGCCGGTGATCCTCTGGTCGAGTGAACGCCATTCCGCCCGAAGATCTTCGATCAACGTCCGGATGCGCGGGCTCAACGCGGCAAAACCGCCATCTTCGGCCAATGTCTCAAGCTCGGCTTCCAGTTTCCTCCGGCCTTGCGGAACGACGATCCCTCGCTCCAGCAGCAACGCCCGCAAGTGATTGATCAGCGCCGTCCGTTCCGAGACGAGGCGCTCCCGGGCTCGGTGCAAAGCCTGGAGATCAGATTGGTCCTGGCTCTTCACAGGCACGAAACGCATCGTTGGCCGCGTCGCAGCCTCTGCGATCGCCTCCGCGTCGAGATCATCGTTCTTCTGCGCCTTCACGTACGGACGGACATATTCCGGCGACATCAGCCGCACCTCGTGGCCCCGCGCGGCGAAAATCCGCCCGAGGTGATGAGCGCCGCAACATGCTTCCATTGCCACAATGCACGACCCAAGCTCGCCAACGAAACTTTCCAACGTTCCCCGCCGAAGTCTCCGCCTCAAAACAACCCGGCCGGCGGCGTCCATGCCCACCACGCTGCAAGAGTTCTTCCCAAGATCGATGCCGAGAATCATGATATCCATCGGTCTGCTCCTCTCTCCAAACCAGCGGCGATCCTACCAGATCGCCACGAGAGGGGCGGGCCATCCCATAATCACAGACCGAGTCGCGCCGCAAGCCCCATGTATGGACACAAACAAAATACAGAAAAACAGCGCTACGCGAGCCAATCCGCCATGTTCAGGTCATTCTGAAGTAAAAACTTCGGTTTAGTTACTCAAAATCTTGATTTAACTGAGAACTATACCCAGTAACGCCATGGCCCACAAATTGTATGCGTCTTACTGCCAGTTTTTTGTTTTAACTGTTCGATACAATATACGAACTCACGATTCAACATAAAATATGAATGAGGTGTTGAGAATATGACCGCTATCTGACATGCCAGCCTTGTCGACAACTATGGCCAACACATGCGCGTCGATGAAACTGGACCTCTGGCGGAGACCCGCTAGAAACTACTATGATGGTGAACCGAGTCCAAGACCATCGTAGCCGTTACATGCCGGCCCCTCCCCCGTCACGAGTGATTTACCTCTGGCTTTTTTGCGCCGCCGGTGTGCTCTCCGTCTTAGCAAGCTTTCGAACGATTTGGCCTGTCCTGCACGGCAATCTAGTCGATCCAGACAGCTTCATGCGGCTTCTCAGGATCCAGCAGGGGTTACGTACCGGGCACCTGGTCAACATTGTTAATCGCGACGATTCCGGCAGCCCACTCATCCTCGAATGGTCACGCCTCTTCGACGCCGCGATCGTCGCGCTAGCGGCCCCTTTGGTCCCACTAATCGGTTGGCGGCATGCTCTTTTCGTGTCGGGCGTCGCAACTGGCCCCATATCGACGGGATTGCTTGGGGCGAGTCTGGGGTTTGCCGCGGCACCTGTTACGCAACGTCGTTTCATTTGGGCAGCAGCCGTAATAGCACCAATTGTTCCAGGCATACGGAATTTCTCGGCATTCGGGGTAATTCATTATCATATCGCCCAAGCCGCCGCTGTAGCCATCACCTCGGGTTGCGCCCTACGTTCTTGTTCGGGACATCGGGTTTGGGCGGCAATGACAGGGATCACTGGCGGAATGGCAATCTGGCTCATGCCAGAGACGATGCCTTGGGTTCTGCTGGCCCAGGCCGGATTGGGCTGGTACTGGCTATTTCGACCGCCAGTTCCACCGCTGCTAATAAATGGCGCCGCCTTCTTTGCGACTTTGGCAGCAGCTCTTGCCGTCGATCCACCTCATGGCGGATACCTCACGCCAGAGATTGACAGGCTCTCGATAGTCTATGTCGGCCTTGGACTGGCGATCCTACTGGTCACGTTCAGTCTGGCGAGGCTCGATAAGGTCGATTTGCCGACGAAATCTCGTAACCTCATCGGCATTTTCGTTGCGACTTGTATCTTTCTGGCTTGGCTCGCCATTTTCCCGCATGTCGCGCTTGGCCCCTTCGGCCTGATGAGCGCGTCAGAGATGCATATCTTTTTCGGCAGCATTTCTGAAACCCAGCCAGCCCGCACGGCAAGCCAAGTTGTCGGCCTCCTCGGGCCTGGTATCCTGGCTTGCACATTTGCAATAACGCAGATATTATATTATCGTCGTCGATTGTTGCCCGTAGGGGCCTGGTCCCTATTCATGATCGGCACGGTCTTGGCAACGGGATTGACCGCCCGTTTTTTGATATTCCAGCAATATCCCTCTGCTTTTCTTTGCGGAATTCTCCCGATTATGCTCGACCGCATCACAACCAGGCTCGGTTCGCGAGAGCATTATGCCGCCGCTGGCCGAGTTGGCCTTGTCGCTGTCATTGTTCTCGGACCAATCATCGCAGATGCCGCACCAAAAATGCTTTGGAATCACGCAAAAATAGATCATCATCGTCCGACTTGCTCGATGCGTCACATCGCCCATCTCCTCGCTCCCGCGGCAGATCAGATCGTGCTGACACGCCCTGGCGAAGTTCCTGAGCTGCTATACCGTACGCAGATCATTGGCGTTGGCTCGCTATATCAACATGGTGTTCGAGCTTTCCTCAGGGATTGGGCAGCTTGGCGTGCCAACGCGGATCATAAGTCTGAACCCGCGGCGGTTCGGGCTAGCGGTGCCCGATATGTTCTGTTCTGCCCTGCCGGGAAATCATATCCGATCGCGCAGAAGTCTGGCCCCGAGGCGCTCTGGACCATGCTTAGCCAGAACAGGACTCCCCCTTGGCTGAAAAAAATCGGTCAACAAAAGAGCTCAGGCTTCCGTCTTTACCAGATCGTCACGGATGGCAGGGCTCAGATAGCGAAATGACGATGACCCATCGGGACACTACAATCTGGTATGATTTGCTCGCTTGATAATCTCATTCTTGCCGCCACTGCCAGCTTGCGACTATGGCTGCCAAACCAAGCATGGAAATGACAAGTGGAGCGATTGGTGCGACGCCAGTCCTCAAACTCAGAATAAAGCCAAATTCCGGCAACACCAATGACGCCAGGATCGCGATAATCAGCAAGTATTTCGATGGACCAAACTCCCAGATATCACGTCCCTGAAAGATCAGGGCTATGGCAATAGGCTGAATTGCGGCAAAATCATAATCCATCAACCATGGCGAGGCGACTGGAAGCAGTGCTAGACTGGCGAGCAAAGCGACCCGCCTCTCGCGGTCATGAGAGGCCCGGCGGAAAACAACTGCAACGCCGAACATGGCCAATCCCGAAGCGATCGCCGAAACGAAAGAGCTTGCCGCCTCACCAAGCCCCTCCGCTCTCATAAACTCGTATAGCGAACCGGAGTAAGCCTGGCTCGGCGTCGGGATATAGGGGCGATCCATTCTGGCCATTTGCACTGGAACAACGTGGCTCAGCCACAGCCCCCAGGCTCCAGGCCACAACAGGGAGGTCAAAACTGCCATGACGCCAACAGACACAATAGCAACGAAAATGGCTTTCCATGCTTTCTGGCCAATCAGTGCAGCGGGTGTGGACATTCCCAATTGCGGTTTGGCTGTGGCCAGTCCAAGCAGCATACCGGCCAAGACAGGATAGCGTCTGGCTCGCATGATTCCTGCAATCACGAGAGCCCCGATGATAAGGGAGTCCTGACCTGCTAGAATGCAATCCCAAGTTCCCGGCGCCATCAATACAATGAGGCAGGCCAGATCACGGCGGATGTCCATGGCAGCGGCAACCGCGAGAGACATTACCATAATGCCGACACCGACATAAAGTGCCGCCGCGCCGATAAGTGGCAAACCGCCAAACACCATCATGACGGGCATCATTGTTGGGGGATAGGACCATAGTCTCTGACCGTGCAGTATGGGCCAATCGGCCTTGACGACATTTCCAAATCGTGATGGGGAAAAGAGCGTAACAATACTTGCATGCCGGAAAAGCCCTGCAATCGCGGTACGTCCGCCGCTCCAAAGCACGCCGAAATCCCGTCCTGCCACCATATCCGCCGTGAAATGATGACGATTCGCATGTCGAGTCATACTGAAAAGAACGATCAGCACCGGCAGTATGCCGACAATGCAGCACGCAACAGTGATAGTGCGAACCCATGGCCTTCGGTTGATCACGGGCAATTCAGGGCGGGCTGACCGACGCTTCAATCCAGTTCATCCATGGAAGCTACATCCGGTGCATATCAGTCAGGTGCTGAACAACCAAGCGCATCACGGCTCACCGTTTGATAATTTTTTATATTCAATGTTTTAGGACCTGTCCATATCGCTAGGTCACTCCGAATTTCGGTATCACGCTCTTGATATCAATCGTGGACGAATTATATTCCGGCCAAATAGTCTATTTTTTTGTTCGAAAAATTTGTATTTTTTTTTAGCTTCAACCTAGGGTTGGTTGATTCGATAGCGGGCAAAATGTCATAAGACTTTAATTGAATTGGCTGATTGGAACATCATGTAACAAAGCCGATAGATAGAACATTTGGATTATATGCGGCTTTGTATATGCAATAAAAATTCTCTACGACAGTTAAATATAAAATGTTTTCTTTTTGGTATGATCGCAACCAAATTGTAGCATATAATAAAGAATTATAACTACTTACAATATTTTAGAACATAATATTCAACGTTAAAAGGCGACTAGGTGAGAGAACTAAGGTGACATTCAGCAACAATTTTCTTTTGTTTTTTGGTTCGATATCATTCGGATTATTTACGTTTGCCGGAAGCCGTAGTTTATCTTGGATTGAAAGACTTTCGCTATCCGCACTCGGCCTTCTGCTCGTCGGCTTTGGCGTCTAATTCGTAGAGATTTTTTCGACATTTCAACCTCTTCAATACAAAATCACATAACTGGATGAAGCAGTCGCCTAGTGGAAAAATGGTTTGGACGATCGTTGTCTTATGAAATATTGTTGTCCCAGACTTCGGACTTCGCCCCGATGTCCATCTTCAAGTATTTCCAAAGTTGGAAATTATAATTGAAATCTTTCTGTCTTCCACTTGATTGCTAAGTTGCTGCATGAATCAATCTCTACAACTGAATACCGAAAAACTTTGGCCCGGCGTAGTTGCTGTTGGAACGGCATGTACGCTCGGGTTTCTCCCTGTTATGGCTCAAGTGTTGGCTAGGTTCTTCTCGCTGTCCGGAATATCCTATTATGATCCGCCCTATCCTTTAGAGCACTTTGACATCGGCGGTTATTGGGTGCGCTTGCTTCAGGAAATTGAGTTGCACCCATGGGCGCATCCGCCACCATATCTAATTCTAGTCGCCAGCATGAGTCGTTTACCTCCAGGGGCCTTGATATTGCCTCTTGGACTCTTAGGCATCACAGGGATGTGCCTTGCCATTAGGCTTGCAACGGGCATTCCAAAGCGGGTGGCACTCCTGATTGTTTTGCTAGCGCCGCAGACTTGGTCGGTAATCCTCGATGGTGGAGACTGTCTCGTGATCGCCGCCTTGATCATCTCCGGCCTTGCACTTGCCCCGAAACACCACATCAAATCAGGAATTTTGCTTGGCTTAGCCTCAATCAATCCGGCCTTCAGCATATGCGTTCCTTCAGCCTTGATAGGTGCGCGGGTCGCTGTCGTGCTCGGCATCAGCATCGCAATATCTGTCGATATAATGTCATTGGCGGCCTATCTCGAACCCAATGTCTTTTTCAACTGGTTACATCAGCTAATCCATCGAAGTACTGCAACGGCCATCGAGAACACTACCTATCACAGCGTTGACACGATTTGGGTTTCATTTCAGCACCATATCGCCGGTCTCCAGTCAGGATCCGAGGGAACTGCGTTGATAATTACGTCAGTCGGTGCATTCCTTTTAGTCGCGACAGCATTTAGGCGTAGCACAAAGCGATCTGACCGCGCTTTGGCGATATTCGTGGCCATGGCAATGACGCCAGTTCTAACGCCTTTCATGCCCGCGATAAATTTCGTTGCTCCAATCCAGATTACTGCATTGGCCCTCTTGTATTTATATCCAGGCTGGAAAGTAGCAGCTGTACAGATGAAAAGGCTATTCTTCTTGATTCTGGCCATACTCGTCCTTCCCGGCTTTTTGTTGTTATTTTCGTCACCACTTGTAAGCCAAGCCGTTATATTAGCTTCATGCAGCATTGTGGGCATTTTCGCGGCACTTGGCATCCAAAGGAACCCTTTGGCCGGCTTGACAGATGTTTACGATGAAGAGAACATCGGAGATGGCTCAACACCAATTAGTCTAGATGACGTGATTAACAGAGAAAATGTCAAACAGGAATGGATGCGGGCTCGCTATTGGAGATAGTAGGCCATCTATTGCTGGATTAGAATCAAATCGTGCTGTCCGGCAACTTGAAAGGGACTGATTCTGCACCGATTATTGCTTGCGTGCAGTCGATCAGATTGCCTGCGAAAACCTGAAGATCATCAACTCCGACCCCGCTCTGGAGCGGAAGTACACCACGCTGCCAATCGGCTAGTGAATTCACCACCAACCGCGTGGTAAACATCAGCCGCTGGTCCCTGATGAGTTGGCTTATCTCTGGTGCAAGTTCTTGCTGAACTTTACGAACTTCCAAGAGACCTTTATCATAGCCACGACTATGAAAATATGCACCAAATTTGAAACTGTCTAGCTGGTAGATGCGGGCTTGAAGGCGAACCCAATTGTTGGGCGGATTTGAAATCGTCATGGTTTCAATCAGCGGCATGGCGATAGCCTCCGCAAGCTTTCGAAGCTTTTCCTCAGCAGGTCCCAACCGACATATCTCAACCAACTCAAGACGTCGCTTGTCAAGGGGCGGCATTCGCCAGTCCACCAAAGCCTCCAATAGGTTGGTCCGAGAGCTGAAGTGATAGTGAAGTGACGACGCATTGCGCTGCCCCGCATGACGATTGATTTCGCGTAGAGAAACCGAGTCGATCCCCCGTTCCACGAAAAGCAGCTCCGCACTTCGAAGCAGCAACGCCTTGGTGTCGAGACGCTCCATCGCAGTCGTTGCCCTTTCCCGGAAACCTAATCCGAAACCCACATTAAGCCAAGTGAATTAGAGCATCATCTCAATCACTTGACTTTGCCAGATCGAATGCCGTCTTTTAGTCATTAAATTGCAACAGGGCGACTCACTGAAATTCCAGCTACGGGATATCGACCTTCCTCAGCTTCCATCCCATCCCCGATCAAGTCTTTCCCGAGCAGCCCTGTAGCCAGGACGTCCAGTGACAAAAGCCATCAGAGCTAAAATCGTAGCGACTGGCACAACCGCATCAACCGCCTCACCAAGATTTCCCTGGAAGCAGAATTTCGCGATAACAGCCACTGCGGGTGGACCCAAGCCAAACCCCACCAGATTGAGAATGGCCGTATATATCGCGACAACACGCCCTAATGCTGAGCCATGAACGATTTCCTGCAGGGCAGCGGGGGCCAGCCCCCAAAGCAAACTTGACGAAAATAGCAGAGCCCCCGCTGCTGCCAAGATGCAGAGGGGATCACGGCAAGCCCCCAGAAGATATGCAGCTGGGATAGCGACCAGCGAGCCGACGCCAGCAACAAGCAGCTTTCCATCGCGTATGCCGCGATCCTCCAACCGATCGGCAATAACCCCGGCGATACAGGAACCCAGAGGACCTATGACAATCGTCAAAAGTCCAAGTACTGTCCCGACATGGGCCGGGCTCCATTCATGCTCGCGGACGAGAATGGTCGGCAGCCACACCGTAGCCGCCACCCCGGCAAACCCCAATGCCGTAAACCCGACCATATGCGAAATCAGAGCTGATTTAGCCTGGGCCAGACAAGCACTGAAGCTAATCCCCTGCGAGGCTTTCTTAACAATCAAATGGCGCCGGATTGGCTCCCGCATCAACGTCATGGCGAGAGTCACAGGCATACCAAGCGCGGCCAGTGACAGAAGAACGGTTTGCCAAGGAACAAGCGATCCGAGACCCGGAACCACAATCGAGCGGCCATTCAGAGCGTTCAGGATTTGCCCACCGAGAATGTAAGCCAGACCACTCCCGATATAGATTCCCGAGCCGAATAGTCCTAGAGCCCGACCTCGCCAGAGTGGCGGTAGGTAATCGGCCAGCAGTGAAGTGGCACTAGGCAAAATTGTGGCCTCCCCTGCCCCCACGCCGATGCGGGCCAGAAAGAATGGCAAAAAGCTGCGGCTTAGGCCCGCCATTCCAGTCATCACGCTCCAAGTCATTACACCTATAAACGCGATGAACCGCCGGCTATACTGATCAACCGCCCAGGCTATCGGCAAGCCAAACAAGGCGTAGAAGAGTGCGAACGCCGTTCCCTGAAGCAGCCCCATCTGAAGATTGGTCAGGCCCAGATCACGCTCGATCGGCACAACCAGCAGAGCCACTACGGTGCGGTCCGCAAAGGCCAGGATATAGGCCAGAAACAACAGCAGAGAGGCGCCAAGGGCCGCGGATCTGGGCGGGAATGGGACGACCAATACGGAAGATCGAGACTGCGGCTCATTCAGCAATATGCACCTCCTTGTTGCCTCCGATCAAAATTTTATCCACATTGGTTGCCGCATATAAGTTTGGAAATCAAACATCAAAGGCCAGAGCACACTTTCCCATCAGTCCTTGGGGTCGCACTCCGTTAACCGACACCCAGTCGCTACGTAGTTCTGAATTTTTAGATCTCAAAAGGCAGCCAAGAATCACTGCCTATTACAATTTGATCAACACATAAAAAAGGGAGGCCAAATTGGCCTCCCTTAAAGTTGGAACTCTCGAACGTATTACTGCGGGCTGTAATCCGCAGTCGGGAGAACCTGAAGACCAAGCCCAGTCGTGATGGTCGAGCCAGACAGGGTCTTCTCAACCGCACCAAAGATCGAATTGCCATCATTCTTCTGAACGTTGGCAGAGACGGTCGCATTCGAGAAGTTAATCCACGAATTCGTATTCGTCCAGATCTGACCGCCATTAAGGTTCAGATTGCTGGTCTCAAGGAAGATACCGCCATTTCCGCTGACAACGGCAGGAAGTACGTTGACCAGGTTAACTGGAGATGCGGCATTGCTGCCAAGAGAGATAGATCCGGTGGTGCTCAGCTGCGTCGGATTGGATGCCGAAGCAACATTGCTCAGATAGACAAGGCCAGGCCAATAGAAGGTGGATGGGGTGCTCCCACTATTAGTACCAACCTGGATATTTCCGGTCGACTGTACCACCAGGTGGTTGTTCACATAGCTCGATTCAGGGTTGATGGTGGTGGAGGTGGAAAGGCCATTCAAAGCACTGGGACTGGCGCAGGTTTTTAGAATCGCATTGCCATTAACCAGCAGATTGACCAGCTGCGGAGAAGCCGCGTTCGACGACGGAGCGTTCGACGACGGAGCAAGGAAAATTGTGGCAGTGCCAGTTTTGCCATCAGCCGTATTGGCCACCGCAACAGGCACATAATTATCCTGCCAAGCAGAAGAACCAGCCCGCTTCGCCCCATTCGGATTGTTGACGTTTCCGGCGAATGAAAGATCGAGTGCGCCGTCGTTATTTAGCGCGAAGCCGCCAGTAGCAGATGCATTGACCGTACTTGCGCTAACGTCGATGTAGCCACCTGAACCGATTTGACTCGACACAACACCGTCAATGTTCATATTGCCGCTATTGCTGCTGACACCATATGGACCGCCATCAAGTTGAACTTGATTACCCTTGATGAGAGCACTTGGGAAGACGCTTAGGTTATAGTTAAGCTTTGCGTTACCAAAGAACGGATCCGTGATAGCGTTTGTAGAAGTAGCGGCCATTCCGACTTTTACGTTGACTGCCCCATTGGTGGACGAGACAAGTGCGCCAGAAAGAAAGCGCACCGCGTCAGCAGTCACATTCGCAGTGTTGGCGTAAACTGTATTTGCGTAATCGATAACGCCACCGTTATCAATCGTCGTAGAATCACCATCAGTGTTCGTAGAAGCTGCGATCCTAAGTGTGTTAACTGCGTTTGTGCTTCCGAGCGCCTTGCCTCCTTGCGTGACCGACCCGCCGAAGTAGATGCTACCCGTTGAAGCCGTTAAATTCAGATCCTGACCCCCTGCGCCCAGATTCAAGGCACCGGTATTAACAATGTTTCCATCGCTTGACTTAAGAGTGATGCCAGCAGTGCTAGAAATAGCTCCCGTATTGGTGACACCGTATATTCCGGTCACCGTTAGATTGGTGGAGCCATTAATCGAGCCCGCGTTATTGACGGCACCTGCGGCCAAACTACTACTTGGTTCGCCCGCTACGTCAACCACGCCAGTCGATGTGTTGGTAAACGTGCCCCCAACTTTCTCGGCGCCACTGTTCAAAGCAACATAACCAGAGTTCGTCACATTTCCGGCAGCGTACAACCCGGCAACAACCAACGGGGCCGATTTCGTTCCGCCCGTAAGGTTAACGGATGCAGTGCTCACTTCAAGCGTTGGTGGGGGCGAAATGATTCCGCTGTACGGATTAACACTAACAGCAGCACCCGAAGCTATAAAGATCGAACCTCCGTCCTCGGGACCAGCGCCGATATTGATTGCCCCGTTACCCGCTACAATCAACCCGCCGGTGGCAGCAATTTTGGCTGCAGAATCCAATGTAACAGCGCCCGACCCTGCGTTATTAGATCCACCGATAGTAATACTGCCGGAAGGGGATGAGGCACCCTCAAATGCCGTCAGATTTGAAGTGGTCGGAGTTAACCCTACCAG
Organism: Acidiphilium multivorum AIU301; assembly: GCF_000202835.1. NCBI lineage: Bacteria > Pseudomonadati > Pseudomonadota > Alphaproteobacteria > Acetobacterales > Acidocellaceae > Acidiphilium > Acidiphilium multivorum. The sequence continues at coordinate 54,626 of NC_015186.1, read as the reverse complement.
CCCCACCGCTTCACCAGCAGGCATCGTAATTGCGCCAGTGGCGCCAACAACCACACCGTTGCCGTTCGCGATAAACAGCGGACCAGCACTAGTGTCGTTAATCGCGCCAAAAATCTGCGACGGCGCCCCCGACACGTCGTTAATCAGAACAGCACCACTGCCGGCATTGGTCAGATTAAGTGTTGAATTCGGCCCGAGACTAAAGCCGGTATTCTGAGTAACACCAGTCGGCAGAGCACTACCATCATTCGCATTGACGGCATTCGACCCGGGGATTGTGCCACCGCCGAACTGCGCAACAATATTTCTGGTGCGGCTAGAATTGCCAAAATTGATCGTGCCAGTCGCCTGCCCACTGGCAGCCGTAACGCTGTATTTTGTATTAGTATTGTTGGTGATAAAGTTGCTCGGCAGACTTTCGGAAGCTGGCGTTGCGGCGAAGACTGCAGGAGCCGCAAGGATGATGAGAGGGAGGGCGGTGCTCGCCAGGGTGGCACGGCGCCAGAAACTACCACCTCGGGACCGCGATTGGGATTTAACCATGAAGAATTCCTCAATTTATCTTGTGAGCATCCCTGAAGCCGCGTCTTCGCGCGCCCCAGCTTATGTTAACCCTCGGTAAGCCTCAGGCAACTCGCTTATTTCTGCGTTGCCTAAGCGTCCATGTCAAGCGTTACATTTCAGCGGCGTCGCTCGTATTTCGCCATTTTCATTGTTATTTCATAAGGTTATACCCATGAAGAAGATCCGCTGTCGGAAAATAGGCGATGCTTCTTTTCTTCCCCCCATCAAAGTCAGATGCTAAGTGCGACTTTCAAGCACTGAGCACACGGATATCCCTCAAATTTGAGTGTGCGCATCGAACTGTTCGTCGTCTCCGACCAGATAGAGGAGGGCGATTCGTTATGTCCCAAATCTCCTGTGTTGTTACAGAAGCGCCGTCAGATTTTTGCGCGGCAATTTCAGCTGTTAAACGGCAGGCGCGTGAAACCACCGGTTCGAACACATTTCTTTCTTGGCATATCTCGTGGCAAACCGATGCGTTCGTGAGATACCTATACTTATTAATCCAAAGTTTTTACTTCAGAATGACCTGAACATGGCGGATTGGCTCGCGTAGCGCTGTTTTTCTGTATTTTGTTTGTGTCCATACATGGGGCTTGCGGCGCGACTCGGTCTGTGATTATGGGATGGCCCGCCCCTCTCGTGGCGATCTGGTAGGATCGCCGCTGGTTTGGAGAGAGGAGCAGACCGATGGATATCATGATTCTCGGCATCGATCTTGGGAAGAACTCTTGCAGCGTGGTGGGCATGGACGCCGCCGGCCGGGTTGTTTTGAGGCGGAGACTTCGGCGGGGAACGTTGGAAAGTTTCGTTGGCGAGCTTGGGTCGTGCATTGTGGCAATGGAAGCATGTTGCGGCGCTCATCACCTCGGGCGGATTTTCGCCGCGCGGGGCCACGAGGTGCGGCTGATGTCGCCGGAATATGTCCGTCCGTACGTGAAGGCGCAGAAGAACGATGATCTCGACGCGGAGGCGATCGCAGAGGCTGCGACGCGGCCAACGATGCGTTTCGTGCCTGTGAAGAGCCAGGACCAATCTGATCTCCAGGCTTTGCACCGAGCCCGGGAGCGCCTCGTCTCGGAACGGACGGCGCTGATCAATCACTTGCGGGCGTTGCTGCTGGAGCGAGGGATCGTCGTTCCGCAAGGCCGGAGGAAACTGGAAGCCGAGCTTGAGACATTGGCCGAAGATGGCGGTTTTGCCGCGTTGAGCCCGCGCATCCGGACGTTGATCGAAGATCTTCGGGCGGAATGGCGTTCACTCGACCAGAGGATCACCGGCTTCGACGCCGAGTTCGTTCAGTTGGCTCGTGACGACGTGGCTGTGCGACGTTTGACCAAAATCCCAGGAATTGGAACGATAAACGCTACGGCGCTGGCGGCGGCGGTCGGCGAGGCGCATGCATTCAAACGTGGGCGGGACATGGCGGCGTGGCTGGGGCTCGTTCCACGGCAAATGACAACGGGTGGAAAACCGCGCCTGCTCGGCATCAGCAAACGCGGCAATCGTTATTTGCGGAAGAACTTGATCCATGGCGCACGAGCGGCGCTGCCTTATCTTGTCGAACGCGATACGCCGTTGGGCCGCTGGGCGCGGGGATTGCTCGATCGAGCGCATAAGAACGTGGTCGTAGTCGCGCTGGCCGCGAAGCTGGCTCGGATTGCATGGGCCGTTTTGGCGCACGGTTGCGATTACGACGCCCAATTCGAAGCGGCGGCTGCGGCCGCATGACGGAATCGCCCGAACAGCGCTCACAGTTGGGCGCGAAAGGGCAGTCGATGTCTGCGTGAGGTGAAAGGAAGATGGCCTGACAGTCGAACGGCGGCTTGAAAACCTGACGCAGTGAACGGCCTCCGAGGCCGGTGTGATTATGAGGATCAGGCCGCGCGGATCTCCATCTTGGCCGGGTTCGAAGCCCGAGACCGGATACGTTGAAGCAGACTGATTAGAGCCAGATGAAAATCACCCCTTGCGGACGGGGCGGGCCATACGTTCCCTGCCTTCATGTTCATCGACGTGGTTCCGAATGGCCGATCGGCGCCGGCCGTGCTGTTGCGGGAGAGTTTCCGCGAGGGTCGCAAGGTTCATAAACGCACCATCGCCAATCTGAGCCAGATGCCGCCGGAACTGATCGATGGGCTGCGTGCGCTTCTCGCGGGTGGCGCGGTGGTCGGGGGTGCCGATCAGGCGCTCGAGATCCGGCGCTCGCTGCCGCACGGTCATGTGGCGGCGGCACTCGGGATGATGCGCAAGCTTGAGCTTCCCCGCCTGCTGGGCCGGAGGGCGTCGCGCGAGCGCAATCTCGCCCTGGCTGTCAACGGCGGATCAAAACCAGGCCGGCGTGGCGGCGTAAAAGCCGGCCACTGGATTGTGACGTGACGGATATGAGAACGGCCCCTGCAGGGGCCGTTCTCATATCCGCAGCCTGCTTGGCGGTGGGTATCAGCTGTCGTTGATTTCGCCGGTCTCTGGATCATGAGGCAGGTCGTCACCGGCCTTTTCGATACCCTTCCGGCGCCGGGCGCGGGATTGCTTCAGGCGGTAGCTTTCACCGTTCATCTCCAGGATCTGGACGTGGTGCGTGAGACGGTCGAGCAGCGCGCCGGTCAGCCGTTCGGCGCCAAAGACGCTCGTCCAATCCTCGAAGGGCAGGTTCGAGGTGACGATGGTCGAGCCGCGCTCGTGCCGCTGGCTGAATACCTCGAACAGCAATTCTGCACCGGTCTGCGACAACGGCACGTAACCCAGTTCATCGATGATCAGGAGTTTGAGACTGGCAAGCTGCGCCTGCAGTCTCAGCAAACGGCGCTCGTCCCGTGCCTCCATCAGCTGGTGCACCAGGCCAGCCGCCGTCATGAACCCCACGGACAGTCCGCGCTGGCAGGCCGCCAGACCAAGAGCCAGGGCGACATGCGTCTTGCCGGTGCCGGAATTCCCGAGAGCGATGATGTTGTCGTGGGCGTTGATGTAGTCGCAGCGCGCCAGATCGAGCACCAGCATCTTGTTCAGCGACGGGATCGCGGTGAAGTCGAAGGTATCGAGGCTTTTGACCGCCGGGAAGTGCGCCGCACGGATCCGCCGCTCCACCAGCCGGCGTTCGCGATCGAGCAGTTCCAGCTCCGCCAGCCGCAGCAGGAATTTCGGATGATCCGCGCGATCCTTCGCGCACTCGGCAGCGACCTTGGCATATTCGCGCAGGAAGGTCGGCAGCTTCAACGCCTTCAGATGATGCGCCAGCAGCACCTGCGGCGTCTCGATCGCCCCGCTCATGCCGCGTCTCGGCTCAGCAGGACGCCATAATCCGCGGCAGAGGTCATCCGCACATGCGCCGCCGGCAGATAGGGATAGCGCGTCAGGTCCAGCTGTGCCGGCCGTTGCTCGACCCGTGCCAGAACCAGCTGCTTGACCGCGTCAAAACCGATCGCGCCAAGCCGCATCGCATCATTCACCGCGGTCGAGACCACCGTCTCCGGAAACACCTCCATCAGCCGCAGGATCTGGATGAACTCCCGCTTCCCACGGTTCCCCATCCGCGCCTCCAGGAGTCGCCGGATCCTCTGAAACCCTTCCGGCAGAGCCCAGTTCTGCAAGGGGGCCGCCTGATCCAGCGCCCCAGGCTTCTGCTCGATCAGCGCCAGATAATGCAGCGGATCGAAGATGAACTCGCCGCGGCCATACACCCGCTCGTGGCGGGCGATGACCTCAGCCCCGGCCACGACCAGCACCCGATCGACGAAACCTTTGACCAATACGTCCCGGAAGGCATAGCTCGCCGGCACCGAGTAGTCGTTCATCCGGTAGCGGACCAGCGCCGTCGACGAGACCCGCGCCGGCTTCTTCTCGCAGGGCTCGAACGGTCCCGCCGGCAACACCCTCAATGCCGCGAGGTCGCGCAGCAACCGCTCGCCAATCGTCTCTTCATGGCGTCCGGCATGCTCATCCTGCCGCGCCAGACAGCGCGCTTCCAGCGCCGCGTTCAGGGCATCGAAGCTCACCGCATGCGGCAGCGGCGTCATGAAGCGCCGCTGCGTATACTTCACCAGACCCTCGACTTTCCCCTTGTCGTTACCTTTGCCAGGGCGGCCAAACCGGTCCCTGAACAGGTAGTGGCTGATCAACTCCGTGAAGGCGCGCGTCCGCGTCCGTTGGCCATCGCCAAGAATCCGCGCCACCGCCAGCTTCGTGTTGTCGTAGAGGATCGACAGCGGCACCCCGCCAAAGAAGGCAAAGGCCGACACGTGGCCGTCCAGAAACGCCTCCGTCGTCTCCGCCGGATATGCCTTCACGAACGGGGCATCCGAGTGCGGCAAGTCCATGCAGAAGACGTGCATCACCGTCCGCACACCGCCGATGAAGCCGATGCACTGGCCAAAATCTACCTGCGCATGCCCTGGCGGATGAGACAGCGGCACGAATGCCTCGCGAAGCCGCAGCCGGGCCGGCCGGACGTAATCCTTCACCACCGTGTAGCCGCCCGTATAGCCGTGCTCGTCGCGCAGACGCTCAAATATCCGCCGCGCCGTGTGACGCTGCTTCACCGGCGCCCCCCGATCAGCCTCCAGGATCGCGTCGATCACCGGAATGAAAGGCCCAAGCTTCGGCTTCGCAGCAGGCCGCTCGCGCCGATATCCTGGAGGCACAGAGAACCGGCAGATCTTCGCCACCGTCTCCCGGTTCAGACCAAAAACACGCGCAGCCTCCCGCCGGCTCCGCCCCTCGACAAACACAAATTGCCGAACCGCCGCATAAACCTCCACCGAATACATCCCCCGTCGCCTCTCCCTCCATTCCGAAAGAGGCAACTCTACAAGTGGCCGGTTTTTGCCCCGCCACGCAGCAGCATTATGCCGCCGCTACATGGCCTACTTTTCCACCGCCGCGTACAAACTCAAGCGGCGGTTCCATCTCGAGCGCGTCGTCCTGGTGGGTGATCGCGGGATGATCACCACGGCGCGCATCCGCGAGACGATCAAACCGGCGGGGCTGGACTGGATCAGCTGCCTGCGCGCGGGGCAGATCCAGGATCTTGCCGAGGGACCGCTGCAGATGTCGCTGTTCGACGAGCGCGATATCGCCGCGATCACGTCGCCCGATTATCCGGGCGAGCGGCTGATCGCCTGTCGCAACGCCGCCCTGGCGACCGAACGACGGCGCAAGCGCGAGGCGCTGCTGGCGGCCACCGAGACGGAACTGGCGCGGATCCGGGATGCCACACGGCGCAAACGCGCCCCCCTTCATGGCGAGGCCGCGATCGGGCTGGCGGTGGGCGCTGTGATCAACCAGCGCAAGATGGCCAAGCATTTCGATCTCACCATCACCGCCAGCCGCTTCGATTTCCAGCGCAACGCCGCCAGCATCGCACGCGAGGCGGCCCTCGACGGCATCTATGTCATCCGCACCAGTGTGAGCGCGGACGTCATGAGCGAGACCGAAGCCGTGTCAGCCTACAAGGACCTTTCGCGGGTGGAACGGGCGTTCCGGACCCTCAAATCGGTCGATCTCGCGATCCGCCCGGTGCATCACTGGCTCTCACCGCGGGTGCGTGCCCACGTCTTTCTCTGCATGATGGCCTATTACGTCGAGTGGCATCTGCGCGACGCCCTCAAGCCTCTGCTGTTCCAGGATCACGACCGGCCTGGGGCCGAGGCTGAACGCTCATCGCCGGTTGCCCCCGCATCGACATCCCCGGCCGCCGATCGCAAGCGCGGGCGACGCCGCAACGACCAGAACCTGCCGATTTCAAGCTTTACCGATCTGATGGCCCATCTCGCGACCCAGACCCTGAACACCGCAGCCCTGCCCAAGGCGCCGAACGCCACCTTCACCACCCTGGCAAATCCCACACCGCTGCAAGCCGCCGCCTTCGACCTGATCGGGATCGCCCCCATGCGTGTCCAGTAAGCGTCAAAATCAGATCAGAAAGTTTATCGATAAATACAGGGAAATTGCATTCAGATTAGTGAAAACTTCAGCTTAGCGGCGGGCAATATTGGGATTTGCAAGATCTGGGCGACCTGAGTGGAAAAACCTTGCAAAACCGTTGGAGCGTTGCGCGGTGGTCGCGATCGTGATTCTCTCCCTTTGATGCCGAACATCATGCGTTTGGCGTGGAGGAAAGAATGCCGCCGAAGCTGAATGCCTCGCAGGATGATCTCGAACTGTTCCGCTCGCGGCTGGAGAACATCATCGACCAGCGGCATCCCCTGACGCGGCTGGCCCGGCTGATCGACTGGCGGGTCTTCGAGGAACGCTTTGGCGCACTCTACGCCGAGGCGGCAGGACGTCCGGCGCTGCCGACCCGCCTGATGGTGGCGCTGCATCTTCTCAAGCACATGGATGGGCTGTCCGACGAAGCGATCTGCGCGCGCTATCTCGACAGTCCGTATGTCCAGGCATTCTGCGGCGAGACGCATTTCCAGCACACGCTGCCCCTTGACCGATCCTCGATGACGCGCTGGCGCAAGCGGATCGGGGCGGAGCGGATGGAGGCCCTGCTCGCCGAGACGCTGGCGGCCGCCGAGCGGGGTGGGGCCGTGGCGGAGAAGCACTACGAGCGGGTCACCATCGATACCACGGTCCAGCCAAAGGCCGTGACGCATCCGACCGACAGCAAGCTCCTGCACAGCGGCATCGAGACACTCGCCCGCATGGCGCGCAAGCACGGTATCACGCTGCGCCAGTCGTATCGCCGGGTCGCGCGCTACGCCAGGCAGGAGGCGGCGCGCCTGCACCATGGTGGCAAACGCCGCGAGGCCGAGGCTCGCGTGCGCAAGCTGCGAACCTGGCTGGGCCGGCTGGCTCGTGACATCACCCGCAAGATCGCAGGCAACGCTGAAGCGAAGGCCACGTTCGCCGAAACGCTGGGCCTGATCAATCGCCTGCTTCGCCAGAAGCGCTCCGACCGCGGTGCCGACAAGCTCTATTCCCTGCACGCGCCTGAGGTGGAGTGCATCGGCAAGGGCAAGGCCAGGACGCGCTTCGAATTCGGCGTGAAGATCTCCATCGCCACCACCAACGGCGCTGCACCCGGCGGTCAGTTCGTTCTCGGCATGCAGAGCCAGTCGGGAAATCCCTATGACGGCCACACCCTGGCCGGCCAGATCGAGCAGGTCGAGCGGATCACCGGCGTTGCCGTCGCCCGCGCCTATGTCGACCGCGGCTATCGCGGCCACGGCGTCGAAGCCGAGGGCAGAAGGATCTTCATCTCCCGCCAGAAACGCGGCATCACCTCCACCATTCGCCGCGAGTTGCGCCGACGCACAGCCATCGAACCCGTCATCGGCCACATGAAGACCGATGGCCATCTGGGGCGAAACTTCCTGCTCGGCGTCGACGGTGATGCCATCAACGCCGTCCTCGCCGGCGCCGGCCACAACCTCCGCCTCCTCCGCAGATGGCTGATCAGGCTTCTTTGTGCCCTCCTCGCATGGCTCTCTGCCCCAAACCGCTCACCAAGCCTCGGCTTCGCCCACCGCCAGATCTCATAGTTCACAGGCGACTAGACAAGCTGGCATCGCCCAGGAGAGCCGCAATTGAGACCGTGGCGCCGATGATGGCAATCAGAACCAGTAGGCTGCCGGCAATTTTTAGCATCACCGCATTCGATGATGGCCTGGCCACTCTGGAAATTGTGAAATACACGGTCATGAGTGTGGTGAAATCAAGGAGGATCCAGACGACAGTTAAAATACCTAGGCTGGCATTTTTATTTGACGTTACATCGATAAACTGCGGGAAAAACGAAGAAAAAAATATGATATCTTTCGGATTGGATATCGCCAGTGAGAACCCTCGACGAATCCCACCTAATTTTTTTGAAAATGCCATATCAACCAAATCGGAATGATATGCTTCCCTAATGATTGAGAGCCCTACATATCCAATGTAGATCGCACCAAACAACTTTAAGATATCGAATATCGTTTGATTGACATCAAAAATTCCTTTGATGATCAACGCCGATAGGGCGATCATCACCAGCGAGGCCGCGTTGGTTCCTATGATTGTTCGAAACGCTCTTGCCCACCCACCTGACAACCCGGCACCTGTTACCAGTATGACCACCGGTCCCGGAACCGCTATCATCGTGATAACCGTAACGATATAGACCGATAAAACTCCCAAATGGATGTTCACTTTAACCTGTCTTCACCTTGAATGGACATGCTTCGGGCGCGTTGTGCCCAGGCTCGGACAGCTGATATTGCCGCCACTCTTTCTTGTTTGGGTCGCCATATGATCCAAGTTCGGGAGGTATATATCCGCCGTTGTAAACTCCGGAACGCTGCCTGATCTTCTCCCTGATCAGGCGCCCACTTCTGGTCTCGCCATTCGCCACAACGTCAAAGTTTTGTCGTGGGTTGATGATCAACGTCAGGTATCGTCCGAGATTTCGGCTTTTGATGATACTATGGGTTGCACAACTGATATTAATGAACAGCTGCACGCCGCCGAAACAATATGACCAGTTCGGATCTTCCGGATCAAGGGGCACATCCCACGGCCAGGGGTCAGAGTCCCTGTCATGTGCCCACTGTAAAGCCTGCCAGGCTGCCGAATGTGGTGAGACAGCCATCGCCGTATATGCTTGATGAAAGAACACGATCAGGGGGGTGTATAGCCGCTTGACAACAACCGTGTCCCTGACAAACCGGGTGTACCGTAACAATCCGGCATGGAGTTCCATCCCTTCTTCGCCGACGCAGGGCTCGCAAAACAGGAACAGGGGAGATTTGTCCTTTAGTGATTTTTTAGCGAACAGACAGGGAAAACCGTCTTCATCGACAATTTGCAGGAAGCCGTGGAATGCATCGGCGAACCATCTGCTCTCCGGCTGGGCTAAACCAACAACAGCATCATAAGTGAACAGGCGGCCAGTCGCGCCATCCGGGCACACTTCGGTTATGTGGTTTGCCGCCGGCCAATCCATATCGTTCACCCCTCCCTCTAGGATATTCAGTTCTGAGGCGTGATTAGATGTCATCCTGGCGTGGCCTCACGCCGTCCAGAGGTAAGCTGGCAGTACAAACCAAGCTTAACCCAAGCTCCCGCCATCGTTTTCGCTGCCTTGCTGCTAAATCAGGCGTCATTGCCACTCTCTATGACGGAGTCTGCGTTTCGCACAGTCTTGAGCGGCTAAGGCGGCCGGCTGCAATATGCCACATCGCCAAACACCCGTATTAAATAGTCGCATACTCATACCGACGATGATCATGCCAAGCTTCTTCAATTTCAATCAAGTGACTTAATATCACCAATGCCCTATTTTTGGGCTTGTCTCGTATTCACAATTTTGTGAGCATTCTCATTCTGGATGAACCATGCGATTTTTCGCTCCGTGCTTCTGAGGCGGGGCTTGCCATCCTTAAAAAGGCCAAGATGCCTGAGTTGGTGGTACCGCTTGGCTTACCGCAGCCCTATCAGGTCGAATGAAGCCGACCCAATATCTGATGATCGGAATAGCTGTGGATCACATCGTAGATATCCCTCAGCTACGACACCTGATCGCATGACGGGTCCGCCATTATCTCAATCTGAGGTTCCAGCGATTCGCCAAGACCTGAACACCCCATGTGATTTCGTCAAACCCCATCCAAAAAATCTGACCATACTTCGAGGGCGAGCTTAGCCTGTGTGCTGTATCGAGACTTATTATAGACACCGGACAAGTTTGAGTGGATATCCGCGTGGTTCAGGACGGCTTCGGTGACATGAGGTGGAATGCCCAACTCGCCCATCCAGGTTGCCGCCGTCCGCCGCAGGTCATGCCTGGTCCAACCGCTGGTTCCAGTCTCCGCCATAACTTTCTTGCTGAACCAGTCCCATTTCGATGGTAACCCGCCTTTTGGCCCGGCGAACACAAATCCTGTTGTCCGCCCCTTCCGGATCGACCGGAGAAATTCGGCGGTCTGCCGGGGAAGTGGGATGACATGATCGCTCTTTTGTTTCCCCGGCCTGGTGTTCTTTATCCTCTCACCGGGGATCGTCCAGGTCGGCTGGTCGGCCTCAAGATCGAATTCGGCCCATACCGCCTGCACCGCTTCGTTGAGACGGGTTGCCGTATATAATAAGAGCAGCATCACGGCGGCACGGGTCGATCGCTCCGCATTTTGCCGGAGATATGGAACGACCGCAGCCAATTCCGGTTTTGACAGATATCTTCCCCGCTTCTCCGGCTTCCTGGTCGGCTCGATCAAGGCCGCTTCGGCTGAAACGTATTTCCGTTTTGCTCCCCATTTCAGGATTGGACGCAGATATCTGACGGCAGCGGCTGCTGACGATGGGGATGGCCAGCCATCGGCAACGATCTGTATCTGCTCGCTGGTCAACCCCTTTGCAGGCCGGTCGGCCAATGTTTTGAATACGTCAGAAATTCGCCTGTGCCGGTCTATCCATGCCCGCCGCTTGTCCGATCCGGTTTGCTGGCCCCAGAGCCGAACAAGGTCGATCAGCGTCATTTCCGGTTCCGCATTTTTCTCTGCTTCGGCCTGTTGCCGGGCCGCCCGCTTCTCCGCAACGGGATCAACGCCGTCATGACGGACTTTGTGTTTTGTGATGCCAGCCTGTTCCCTAGCTTGCGAGATTCCAACTGTAGGAAACTCACCGAGGCTGAAACGTCTGTTTCGTCCGGTCTGGTCTCGGGTCATGACGGACCAGGCCGCGCCACCGTCACGATTCACTCGAATTCGAAGTCCGGGGGTTGTGATGTCTGTCAACTCGATGCGTGTTCCGGCGTCACAAGCTTCTTGTATCGCCTTCCGTATCGCGGTGTCGGTCAGTCTGATCGATGCCATTTCAAGCCACCTCCTGAAACCACGGACGGTTCTGGGTTTCACCGGGGTTTCAGCGATAGTGCGACATTAGGCTACGTCCAGCAACGTCCTGCATCGCTAATCCTGGCTGGATAATCGCTAATCCTGGCTGGATAGAGGTGACGATCAGATTAAGATTTTGATTTTACTTTGTTTCCTGACAAAAAATCCTTGCCGGACAACACATGGAATGGTGGGCGCACAAGGACTCGAACCTTGGACCCGCTGATTAAGAGTCAGCTGCTCTACCAACTGAGCTATGCGCCCATTCCGGCGTCGCGATCCGAAGCAGATCGCGTCGACACAGGGCGTCTAGCAAGATCGGTTCGGTCTGTGAAGAGGCGCCGGGCCTACTTGATCAATCAGTAGATATGGCGAATTAGAAATCTGACCGGACACGCCCGCTCCCGCCATGCAGATCACAGGTAGAATCCGATGCCGCATTCAAAAAAGACGATTTTTCGCCGCGCTCCGCTCTGGGCCGCCACACTTCTCATTGCATTGACCAGCGGCGCCGTCGGCATTGAGGCTGCGTTCGGCCAGGAGGCGGGCGGCTACATGCCGACGCCGACGGCGGCGAAGCCAGAGGCGTTTCCGGCGCTGCCCGAACCCGTGACCAAGGGCATGAGCCAGGCGGAGATCGCGCAGGTGCGGCGCGGCGAATATCTCACTGCCGCGGCGGACTGCATGCCCTGCCACACGGCACCGGGAGCAAAGCCTTTCTCCGGCGGACTGTCCTTCGTCACCCCGTTCGGCACGCTCTACTCACCCAACATCACCCCGGCCAAGACGACCGGCATCGGCAAATGGACGCCGCGGCAATTCTACAATGCCCTGCATTACGGCGTCTCGCCCGGCAGTTCGCTGGGCGTGTTTCCGAAATATCTCTATCCGGCGATGCCCTACACATCCTATGCAAAGCTGACGAGGCCGGATGTGATGGCCATCAAGGCCTATCTCGACGCCATACCTGCCGTGCACGCACCGCATGCACCGAACCGGCTCGGCTTCCCGTTCAACATCCGCGCGATGCTGCTCGGCTGGCGCATCATGTTCTTCAGCACCGCGCCGGTCCATTACAAGAAGGACTGGTCGCCCGCGGTGCGCAACGGCGCCTATCTCGCCGAAGCCCTCGGCCATTGCAGCGAGTGTCATTCGCCGCGCAACCTGCTGTTCGCCATCAAGTCGGGCGATACGCTGGCCGGAGCGCAGATCCTCGGCGAGCCCTGGTATGCGCCGAACATATCCTCCTCGAAGACCTATGGCGTCGGCGGGTGGAGCCGGAAGGACCTGGTCGACTACCTGCATGAGGGCGGCAACATGAACCGTGGCTCGGCATTCGGGCCGATGCAGTCGGTTGTGGATTACAGCCTGAGCCAGCTCCCGCGGCAGGATGTCGACGATCTTGCCGCCTATCTGCAGACCGCGACGCCGCCGCGCGAGAACCCGGTGAAGAAGGTGGCGCTTGCCCCGGGCGAGCTCGCGCAGGGCAAGGCGCTCTACGACGACAACTGCGCCGCCTGCCACCAAGCGGACGGCAAGGGCGTGAAGGACGTGTTCCCGAATCTCGCCGGGAATGACGCGGTGACCAACGGCCCGTCGGACAACGTGATCGGCATCGTGCTCGGCGGAATGATCCCCTGGCACGCCAACGGCCCGGCCATGCCCGCCTTCGGTTCGATGCTGAACGACGCCCAGATCGCCGCGATCGCCAACTACGTGCGCACCGCCTGGGGTAACAAGGGCGTGACCGATGCCGATGCCGCCAAGGTGCTGGGCATCCGCGCATCGACCCCGCCGCACGACATCGCGCTGGCCGACGCCGACTATCTCGACCTGCCGCCGATCGCCTCCGCCGCCGCGCGCAGGATGAACTGCCCGCTGCTGACGAAGGACCTCGTCTCGCCCGGCCACGGCACGATGGAGATTATGCAGGGCGTCACGCCGGCAACGCTCGGCAACCGCACCCGCATGCTGGTCGCCGCGATCCGCAAGGCCTATCCGGACATTACCCAGAAGCGCATGGCGGAATTCCTGACGGCGGCCTATTGCCCGGTCGTGGCGCAGGAACGCGGCCTGTCGCTCGGGGAGAAGAAGAAGGCGATCCAGCGCTTCCTCTCCGAGGCGGCGTCGATGGACACGGCCGCCAGGAAGGGGAGCTGAGGCCATTCAGCCGCTGCTTCCCACCGAAACCCTCCGGGGTGCGGCGATCCTGCCGCATCTCGCGGCGCTCGCCCGGCTGCGGATCGAGGTGTTCCGCGCCTGGCCCTATCTCTACGAGGGCAACGAGGCTTACGAGCGCGACTATGTCGCGACCTATGCCGCGAGCGAGCGCGCCGCCATCGTGATCGCGCGGGATGGCGATGCGATCGTCGGCGCCTCCACCTGCCTGCCGCTCACCGACGAGGACGAGGCGATGCAGGCGCCGTTCCGCGCCGCCGGGATCGATCCCGCCTCGGTCTTCTATTTCGGTGAGTCGGTCCTGCTGCCGGCCTATCGCGGCCGCGGCGTCGGCGTGGCCTTTTTCCGCGAACGCGAGGCGCACGCGCGGGCGGTTTCCGACGCCGCGCAGGCCGCCTTCTGCGCGGTGATCCGCGACAACGCCGATCCGCGCCGCCCGACGGATGCCACCACACTCGACGTCTTCTGGCGCAAGCGCGGCTACGCGCCGGTGTCCGGTCTCGTCTGCCGCATGCGCTGGCGCGAGATCGGTGCCGCGCATGAGGTGGAAAACCGCCTCCAGGTGTGGATGAAGCCACTCGGCGGCGCATGATCATGCGGGTTGCTCTCTCCCCCTTCCTGATCCACCGCCCGACCGGGCTGGACGATTTTCTCGATCGGGTGGATCGCCTCGCAGATGAGGCGAAATCCGGCGGCGCCGACCTGCTCGTCCTGCCGGAATATGCCTCGATGGCGCTCGCCGGCGCTTTTGTCGCCGCGCCGGACGTCGCCGCCGAACTCGACGCCGTGGTCAGTCGCGCCGATACCCTGGTGGAGGGTTTCCGCGCCATTGCCCGCACCCACCGCCTGCTGCTGCTGCCCGGCTCGGTGCCGATGCGCGGCGCCGATGGCAATATCCGCAACAGGGCGCCGCTGATCGACGGGGACGGCCGTATCGCCTTCCAGGACAAGCGGGTGATGACGCGCTTCGAATCCGAGCGCTGGGGCATCACGCCGGGCGGGCCCCCTTCGGTGTTCGAAACCGATTTCGGCCGGCTTGGCATCGCCATCTGCTACGACTCGGAATTCCCCCTGCTGGTGCGCGCACAGGCGCTCGCCGGGGCGGACACGATCCTGATTCCGGCCTGCACCGACTCCCTGCACGGCTTCAACCGGGTGCGTCTGTCGGCCCGCGCGCGGGCGCTGGAGAACCAGTGCTTCACCGCCGTCGCGCCGACCACGGGAATGGCGCCCTGGTCCGCCGCCGTGGATGAAAATCGCGGCTATGCCTGCGTCTTCGGCCCGGTCGATCGCGGGTTTCCGGAAGACGGGCTGCTGGCCCGCGGCGCGCTGGATGCGGCGGACCTGCTGTTCGCAACGCTCGATCCCGCCCGCCTCGCCGCCACGCGCGACGACCCAGCCGTCCGCAACCGGACCGACTGGCCGGACGATCCGGCGCCGGCCCGAATCGTCCGCCTGACATGACGCTGGTTTATGTCGTCGCCGGTGAAGCAAGCGGCGACGTGCTGGGGGCGCGGCTGATCGCGGCCATGCGCGCGCGGGCCGGCGGCATCGAAGTTGCCGGCATCGGCGGCGCGAGGATGGCCGAACAGGGTGTTGCCTCGCTGTTCCCGATGCAGGAACTGGCGCTCATGGGCCTCGCGGAAGTCCTGCCCAAGCTCTTCCGGCTGCGCCGCCGGCTCGAGCAGACGGAAGCGGACATTGCCGCGAGGCGGCCGGACATCGTCGTGACCATCGACAGTCCGGGCTTCACGCTCCGCCTGCTCCGGCGAATTGTCCCGCTCGGACTCCGCCGCGTGCATTACGTCGCCCCCCAAGTCTGGGCCTGGCGACAGGGGCGGGTAAAGCACTTCCCCGGCCTGTGGGACCGGCTGCTCTGCCTCCTGCCCTTCGAGCCGGATTTCTTTGCACCGCATGGGCTGAACCCGGTCTTTGTCGGCCATCCGGTGCTGGAATCGGGTGCCGATGCCGGCGATCCTGCGCGCTTCCGTGCCCGGTTCGGCCTGGCGGAGTCAGCGCGTTCCCTGATCCTGATGCCTGGCAGCCGCCGCACGGAAACGGCCCGGCTGATGCCGGTTTTCGGCGCGACGGTGGAACGCCTCCGCCCACGATTTCCGGATCTCGTGCCGGTGCTGGCCGCGGCGCCGGCACTCGCCGGCGAGTTGCAGGCGCAGGCGGCCGCCTGGCCGCGCCCGCCGCTGATCGTCACCAATGTGGCCGAGCGGTATGACGCCTTCGCCGGCGCCGAAGCCGCGCTGACGAAATCCGGCACCTCTACGCTGGAACTGGCTCTGGCCGGCGTGCCGATGGCGGTCACCTACCGGGTCAATCCGATCAGCGCGATGCTGGCCCGGCGGCTGATCAAGGTGCCGCACGTCGCCATGATCAACCTGCTCGCCGGGCAAGAACTGGTGCCGGAACTGTTGCAGGATGCCTGCACGCCGGAGCGCCTCTCCGCCGAAATCGCCTCGCTGCTCGGCGACCCTGAGCGGGCTGCAGCGCAACGGGCCGGCTTCAGCGCTGCCCTATCCACGCTCGCCATCGCGGGATCGGCGTCTCCCAGCGAAGCCGCGGCAACGGCCGTGCTCGACCTGCTGTGATCGGCGTTCCGGCCTGCATACGCAAAAAGCCGCAGCGCCAGCCTATAGGCGCAAGGAACAAGCGATTCTCCGCGCCCCAAAACGCCGAAAGGCCCGAAGCATTGCTCGGGCCGATCAGCAAGCGAAGCGTGTCAACGGCGCGGAGCCGAAGCTCCGCGGTTGATTACTTGATCTTGGCTTCCTTGAAGGTCACGTGCTTGCGCGCGACCGGATCGTATTTCCGGAATTCGAGCTTGCCCGTCTGCGCCTTCGCGTTCTTCTTCGTCACGTAGAAGAAGCCGGTGTCGGCGGTGGAAACCAGTTTGATCTGAACAGTGTTCGTCTTGGCCATGCGTATTCTCCGATCGCGCCGATATGATCGACCTTGCCGGCCTGGTCAACCCCCGGCCCGGGCATGCGGGAGCAGCGGGCGGATCAGGGCGGCGCGATACGCGGCCGGATGATCGATCAGCGCGGCCGCCGCCCGTTCGTAGCCGTTGCCGCCGATCGCGGCCGGGCAGGCCTCTCGCAGGGCCAGCACCTCGGCGAGCGGCATCGGCGCCCTGGCCGCACGGGTTTCGGCCAGCGGCTTCGCCAGCAGGTCGACGCCATGCCGCAGCGCGTTGATCTGCTTCGCGAGCTGGTCGGTGCCAAGGCTGGTGCAGACCTGCGGAAACACGCCAAGACTTTGCAGCGGCCAGCCGCGTGGGGCGATCATCCTGCTCCAAGTGACGAACAGCTCGCCCCCGCCCGGAAGTTCGGTGACGCTCTGCACCAGCCCCTTGCCGAGTGTCGCACTGCCGAGAACGACGCCGCGGTCGTTGTCGGCGATTGCGGCCGAGAACACCTCGGCGGCGCTCGCGGTGCCGCCATCGACCAGCACGACCACCGGCAGGCCGTGCGCGATATCGGCCCCCTCGGCATGCCATACCTTGTTGGCCGCCGGATCGCGGCCGATCGTGTGGATGATCGTGCCTTGCGAGAGCAGCGTGTCGAGGCTGAGCACCGACTGCCGCAGGACACCGCCGCGATTGCCGCGGAGATCGATCACGATTCCCTTCGGGGCGGGCTGCGCCTGCACGAGTTGCGCGAGAACCGCGGCGAACTGCCGCGCCGTGCCGTGGTCGAAGCCGAGAACGCGGATATGGGCGATGCCATCGTCGATCTGCCCGGTGACGCTCTGCGTCGGCACCAGGGCCCGGGCCAGGGTGATCGTCTGCGGCAGGCTGTGCCCGGGCCGGATCGTCAGATCGATCATGCTGCCGATCGGGCCGGCAAGTTCCTGTTGCAGCTGGGCGACCGGTTGCGCGGCGGCATCCCGCCCGTCGATCGCCAGAAGCTGCATGCCCGGCGCGATCCCGGCCCGGTCGGCCGGGCTCGACGGCGTGACGCCGGTGATCGTCACGATGCGGTCGTGCCGCGCCAGGGTCATGCCGATTCCGCCAAGGCCCAGCCGCAGCGCGCGCTCCGTCGCGGCCTCGCGCGGCGCGACATAGCGGGAATAAGGGTCGAAATGATTGAACAGCTCGTCGAAGAAGCTGCGGATCATGCCGCCGGTGCCGGCGCGCTCGATCGTGGGCGAAGCCGCGAAGGCATGCGCGGCGACAGCAGCGCAGGCCACGCCCCATTTCGCCGCGTCGCCGACCGGCGGCGCCAAGGTTGCGAAAATCACCCGATTGGGTCCGAAGAGCAGCAACTTTCCCGATTGTTCCTGCACGGTGAGATCGGAGTCCAGCGCGGTAATGCCGGACAATCCCCATACCGCCATGCGCGGAATGCCGAGCGGCTGCAACGTGCGGGGCGCCATGAAGGCGAGGGCAGCGCCCCAGACGGCGGCGGCGTGAGTCGAGTCGAAGCCACGCTGGCCCGCCTGGGCGCCGCAGATCGGCAGCATCACGCACAGCACTGTGACAATCCGGCGGATCGGCCGCACGAGCGCCGGCCGGCGGGCGCGGTGCGCCCGGGAACGGCGAGCGAGCGAACGGGCCATCCGGCGTTTCATCGGCGGCTGCGCTTGTGCCTGGCGGGCGCGCGGCCCGGCTTCCTGCCGCCCTTGCGGGCCGGCAACCGGCGATGTTGTCCACCGCCCTCGCCCGGCGCGCTGCCGCCCTCGATCAGGGAGAACAGCAGCCCGCCGGTCAACGGCTTCGCCTCGCGCAGCCGCACCAGCACCGGATCGGCCAGGCGGAACACCACGCGCGAGCGGGTGCCGGACAGCGTGCCATCGGCCTCGTCGAAATGCCAGAAATCGTCGGGCAGCAGCGCCATCGGCACGAAACCGGACGCGCCGGTCGCATCGAGCGTGACGAACAGGCCGAACCGCGTCACCCCGCTGACCCGCGCGCTGAAATCCTCGCCGATCCGGTCGGCCAGATAGGCGGCAAGATAGCGGTCGGCCGATTGCCGCTCGGCATCGGTGGCGCGGCGCTCGGTCGAGGTGATCGCCGCCGCGATGGTTTCGAATCCGTCGGCGTGTTCGGGACGCAGCCCGTCGGTGCCGAGCTTCAGCCCGGCGATGAGCGCGCGATGGACCAGAAGATCGGCATAGCGGCGGATCGGCGAGGTGAAATGCGCGTAGCTGTTCAGCGCCAGGCCGAAATGGCCGATATTCTCCGGCGCGTATTCCGCCTGGCTCTGGCTGCGCAGCACCGCCTCGTTCACCAGCGGCGCCGCATCGCTACCGGCGACAAGGCGCAGCACATGATCAAGGTCGCGCGGGTGGAGCTGGTCGCCGGGCTTGAGCGAAATCTCGAGCGTCGCCAGCAGATTGCGCAGCGAATCGAGCTTTTCCGGCGAGGGCGGGGCGTGCACGCGATACATGCACGGCTGGCGCAGCCGTTCCAGCTCCTCCGCCGCCGCGACATTGGCGAGGATCATGAACTCCTCGATCAGCCGGTGGCTGTCGAGCCGCGGGCGCGGCGCCACGTCCGTCACCCGGCCAGCCTCGTCGAGCGTGATCTTGCGCTCC
Source organism: Acidiphilium multivorum AIU301 (assembly GCF_000202835.1). Classification (NCBI taxonomy): domain Bacteria; kingdom Pseudomonadati; phylum Pseudomonadota; class Alphaproteobacteria; order Acetobacterales; family Acidocellaceae; genus Acidiphilium; species Acidiphilium multivorum. The sequence goes on along the minus strand of NC_015186.1, from coordinate 35,523 downwards.
GGCAGGTCGAGATCGAGCGTGCCGCGGGCCTGCCGCGCCGCCAGCAGCGTGCGATAGGCGGCGTAGAGATGGCCGATCGTCCCGTCCGGCAGATCGGCTTCCCAGCCGGACTCGAAGGCGCCCTGCACCTCCTCGTAGGTGAGGCGGGCGAAGCTGCGCATCAGGCCGCGGCCGAATTTGTGGCTCAGCTTGCGGCCCTCGGCGTCGACGATCATCTCGACGAACAGGCATCCCCTGTCCTCGCCCGGCCGCAGGCTGCACCAGCCGTTGGAGAGCGCCTCGGGCAGCATCGGCACCACGCGGTCGGGGAAATAGACCGAGTTGCCGCGCTTCAGCGCCTCGCGGTCGAGCGCCGAGCCGGGGCGCACGTAATGCGCGACATCGGCGATGGCGACGACGATGCGATGCCCCGGCCCAGCGGGTTCGGCGAAGACGGCGTCATCGAAGTCGCGCGCATCGGCGCCGTCGATCGTCACCAGCGGCACTTCGCGCAGATCGGTCCGCCGGCCGGGGCGGACGCCGCGGGCGCGCTTCGCCTCGTCGATCGCGGTCTCCGGGAAGTCGGCCGGAATCCCCAGTGCCGCGATGGCGATCAGGCTGATCGAGCGCGCATCGCCCATCCGGCCGAGATGCTCGGCGATCCGCGCCGGCTTCGGCCCGTAGCCGAAGGCCGGCAAGGGCATGGCGCGCACCACGTCGCCGCTTTCGGCACCGGCGGTTTCGCCCGGCGGCACCTTCCATTCGGCGCGGCTCTTGCGGTCCACCGGCTCGATCCAGCCGCCCTCTCCCTCGGCGCGGAACACGCCGATGATGCTGGCCGGCTCCTCGTCGAGCCGCCGGACCGTGCGGCCTTCGTAACGGTCGTCGTCGATCCGTCGCAGCCGGGCCAGCACCCGCGCGCCGGGCGCGAGCGCAGCGTGGCCGCGCTTTTCGGGCAGCATGAAGATGATCGGCGGCTTGCCCTGCCGGTCCCAGCCGACCGGCCGGGCAAGCGGGTCGCCGTCACGATCGGTGCCGGTGATCTCGACGACGCAGCGTTCCGGCAGCGCCTCGGCCGCGCGCACCTGCCGCCCGCCGGCGCGGACCAGCATGCCATCGCGTTCGAGATTCCGCAGCATCGCCCGCAGCGCCGGTTTCTGGTCGGGGCCGAGGCCGAAGGCGCGGGCAATGTCGCCCTTGCGCAGCCGGGTTCCGGCTTCGGCGATGAACTCGCGCAACACAGCCTCGGTCGGCAGTTCGGCGGATCGGCGGACGGGCTTCCGGGTCATGCGCCACCGCGGCGGCGCATCATCACGATCCTCTCGCCCGAAACCCGGAATACCGCCTGGAATCGGTGCACGGCAGCGCCCCACACATCAGAAGTTTTGTCCAATGTTAACCGCATAGACCCTATGTGGCTGGCCGACAACGCTGATGCAGTGTTTCCCGTATGGTAGCGCGGCAAGTTTTCCAACTATGGCCGGAATGCCACAGACGCGCGGTCGAGCGTGGCGTTGAACAGCGCCCCGAACAGCACGGCATAGGCGCTCAGATAGAACCACATCATCAGACCGATGATCGTCGCCAGGGGCCCGTAGGTGCGGCTATAGGCCGCGAATTGGCCAACATAGACCGCAAAGCCATAGGACACGACGAGCCAGACCAGAATCGCGACCAGCGCGCCGGGTACGACCGGGTGCCCCGCATCGCGCCCGAAGGCCGGCCCGAATCGGTAGAGCAGGCCGAGCGCCAGACCCATCGACCCGATCAGCAGGGCGAATCCGGGCAGCACCGTCAGCACCGCCGGCGCCTTGGCAAGGCCCAGGAAGGCAAGCACCAGCGGCATGCCGACCAGCACGGCGATGGCGATGACGGCGCCGAGCATGGCAATCAGCGTCATCGCCAGGGTCACCGCCTGAAACTCGAAGAAGCCGCGCGTTTCCTGCCGCTTGTGGATCACGTTCAGCGCGTAGATCAGCGACTTGATGCCGGAAGCCGAGGAATAGAGCGTGAAGCCCAGCGAGATGACGAGGCCGATGCCGAGCGTCGTCTTGCCGCCGGAAACCAGTTGCTGGATCCGCCCGCCGATCAGCGCGAAGGCGGCCGGCGGCATCAGGTGTTTCAGATAGAGAAGCTGCGGTTCGACCGTTACCGGGTTGAATGCGAGGCCGTAGAGCGAAATCAGCGCCGTCATCGCCGGGAACAGGGCCAGGGTGGCGTAAAAGGCGCAACCGGCGGCGACGAGCGACATCTCCCCGCTCATCACTTCGATCGCGGCCGCGCGCAGCGCCCTGAACCAGAGGTCGAGGCGCGTCCGCCAGCGCATCAGGCGCCATCCAGAAACCGCCGGATCACCGCGATGGTCGGCCCGTCCATCAGCGCCGGCGCGTGGCCGCATGCCGGCACGGTATGCGTGGCGGCGCCATCCTCCTCCATGCGCGCGAGGGTCGCTTCGGTCAGCAGGTCGCTGGTGGCGCCGCGAAGGGCAAGCACCGGCACGCGGATCGCCGTCCAGATCGCGCCGAGATCGGCATCCATGGGCACCGAGGCGCGGATCGGTTCGGCGATCGCGGGATCGTAATGCAACGCGAGCCCGCCGCCCTCGACGGGCCGTGCCGAATGAAGCGCGAGAGCGGCCCATTGCGGATCGGTCAGCGGGCCGAACGGCGCATGCACGGTGCGCAGATGGGCTTCGAGCGCCGCAAGATCGGGAAAGGCAGCGGGTGCCTCGCCCATGTAGTCGCGGATCCGGCCGAGCGCCGCGGCGGGAATATGCGGGCCGATATCGTTGAGCACGAGGCGGGTGATCGGCGTGTGCGCCGCGGCGGCGACCATCATGCCGCAGATCCCGCCCAGCGACGTGCCGACCCAGGCAACCGGCTTGTTCAGCCAGGCGAGCAGATGCGCCAGCGCGATGACGTAGGAAGGGGGCTGATAGAGCGCCCCGTCGCGCAGCCATTCCGATCGTCCGCGGCCCGGCAGGTCGGGGCAGATCACATGATAGCGATCGGCCAGGCTGTCCGCGAGAATGTCGAAATCGCGCCCGTTGCGGGTCAGGCCATGCACGCAGAGCACGGCCGGCGCGGCCGGGTTGCCGAATTCCACGAAGGCGAGCCGGTGGAAATCGTTGCCGAGCAGATAGGGAACGAAACCCTGCCGCGCCACGATCCGGCCGTCCTTCAGATGATGCCGTCCCGGCGCAGCGCGGCGCGGGCCGGTTCGTCGAGTCCCAGCATGTTGGTCAGCACCTCGTCGGTATGCTCTCCCAACATGGGAGGTGCGAGGCGATAATCCACCGGCGTTTCCGACAGGCGGACCGGATTGGCGACGAGCTTCACCGGCACGCCGTCGCTTCTGGTCATTTCGATCAGGTTGCCGCGCGCGATCACGTGCGGATCGGCGAAGACCTGCTCCAGCGTGTTGATCGGGCCGCAGCCGATCTTCAGCTCTTCCAGCCGTTCCAGCCACCAGGCGGACGGATGCCGCGCCAGAACCGCAGCGAGGGTGTCGGTCACAAATGCGCGATTGGCGACGCGGGCGGCATTCGTGGCGAACCGCTCGTCAGCCAACAGGTGCTCCAGTCCGAACGCGTTGCAGAAACGCGCGAAGGTCGGGTCGTTACCGATCGAGAGCACGATATGGCCGTCTTCGGTCGCGAAAACCTGATAGGGAACGATATTCGGGTGCTCATTGCCGAGGCGCGGGGGATTCTTGCCGGAGGCGAGGTAGTTCATGCCCTGATTTGCGAGCCAGGCGACATGCGTGTCCAGCATGCCGATATCGATGTGCTGGCCCTGCCCGGTGATTTCCCGGTGGCGCAGCGCGGCGAGCACGCCGATCGCGCCGTAGAGCCCGGCAAAAAGGTCGGCGACCGGCACGCCCACCTTCATCGGCTGGCCATCCGGCACGCCGGTAAGCGACATGATGCCACCCATGGCCTGGATCAGGCTGTCGTAGCCGGGGCGGGACGCATAGGGGCCGGTCTGGCCGAATCCGGTGATCGAGCAATAGATCAGCCCCGGATTGTCGGCCCTGAGATCGTTATAGCCGAGGCCATAGCGCGGCAGCGTGCCGACCTTGAAGTTCTCGACCAGGATATCGCTCTTCGCGATCAGCGCGCGCGCCAGTTTCTGGCCCTCGGGCTTTGCGATATCGAGCGTCACGGACCGTTTGTTGCGATTGGCGCCGGCGAAATAGGCGCTCTGCTCGGTGCCCGGCAGCGCGGGAGGCGCGAATCCACGGGTATCGTCGCCGCTGCCCGGCTTCTCGATCTTGATCACCTCGGCCCCGAGATCGGCCAGCATCTGCACGCAGGTGGGACCGGCGAGCACTCGCGTCAGATCGAATACCGTCAGTCCGGCGAGCGGGCCCGAGGGCGACGCGATTCCAGCGGATGGCTGTTCAGACATTCATGACCTCCCGTCAACGCGACCCGCAATAGCGAGCCTGTGAAGTCAGGTCAAAAACGGGAGGTCGGAACGCGACGACGGCGGATCAGTGGCGATGCGTGCCGCCGGCGGGCGGAACGCAGCTGCGCAGGGCAAGGCGGACCAGCCGGTTGGCGACGGCCGGCAACCCGGCGCGCTCGGCATCCTGCGCCAGCGAAATCAGGCGGTCGACAAGAATGAGCGGGCTGACGATCGGCTCGTGATGGTCGGCGGTTTTCGCCGGGGCGAACTGGGTCATCGCGGGTTTCCTTCTCAGGAGTGTCCTTCAGGAACAGCCGTTTTTGGCTGCGCCCGAACATGACCCGCTCCAGATTACAATTCGGTAAACAAATTCGACCCGGAAAGGAAAATTATCTTTCGTTCTCGTCACTGTCGCGCTCGACCTCGATATCGGCATCGATCGCATCGTCGTCCTCGAGATCATCGGCATCCGTCAGGATATCGTCGTCGCCGGTATCCTCCACGTCATCCGTGTCGACGTCGTCCTCGGTGGTCTGCGCCTTGGCCGGCTTCTTGGCGTCGTCGGGCATTGGTACGCTGCGCTTGAGCTTCGGCTGCTCGGCCGGCTGTTCGGTGCCGCATTTCGGGCAGACGGCCGGAACCTTGCCTAGGTCGAAAAAGCGCGCGCCGCAGGACACACAGGTATGTTTGTCGCCAAGTTCAGGCTTCGCCATGAGAGCCTCGCATTCCAGGGTGAGCGGTGGAGTCCGTCAGGGCGGGCGCCATGCCACCCATCGCCCTGCTTGTCAAACCCTGACGGCCGCCGACAATGATGGCTGGCAAAATCGTCCACTCGTGGTAAGCGCCGCGCCATGGAACACGCCGCAACGCTGCCCCAGACCTCACGCCGCCCTGCCACGCCGCTCACCGGCACGATCACCGTTCCGGGCGACAAGTCGATTTCGCATCGCGCGCTGATGTTCGCCGGCCTCGCGGTCGGTGAAACCCGGATTTCCGGCCTGCTGGAAGGCGAGGACGTGCTGCGGACCGCCGCCGCCATGCGCGCGCTGGGCGCAACGGTGGAGCGCACCGGCCCGGGTGCCTGGCGCGCCTCCGGCCCCGGCATCGGCGGGTTGCAGAGCCCGGACGACGTGCTCGACATGGGCAATTCCGGCACCGCCGCGCGACTGCTCTGCGGCATTCTCGCGAGCCACGACATTTTCGCCGTGATGACCGGCGATGCCTCGCTCCGCCGCCGGCCGATGCGCCGGGTGATCGATCCGCTGGGCGCGACAGGCGCCGTCTTCGCCGCGCGAGAGGGCGGGCGCCTGCCGCTTTCGGTGCGCGGTGCCGCCGAGGCGATGCCGCTCTCCTACCGGCTGCCGGTCGCCTCCGCGCAGGTGAAGTCGGCGCTTCTGCTCGCCGGGCTGAACGCCCGCGGCATCACCGAAATCGAGGAACCGGAGCCGACCCGCGACCATTCCGAGAACATGCTCCGCTATTTCGGCGCCGAGGTGGAGGTGGCCACGCATGGCACGGGCAAGCTGATCCGCCTGCGGGGACAGCCGGAGCTGCGCGGCGCGGATGTCGTCGTGCCGGGCGATCCGTCGTCGGCCGCCTTCCCGATCGTCGCCGCGCTGATCGTGCCGGGCTCGCGCGTCACGATCGGGGGCGTCGGGCTGAACCCGCTGCGGACCGGGCTGTTCCTCACCCTGCGCGAGATGGGAGCGGCGATCGAGATCGTAAATGCCCGCGAGGCCGGCGGCGAGCCCGTGGGCGATCTCATCGTCACCGCCTCGGATCTGCGCGCCGTCGATGTGCCGGCGGAACGCGCCCCCTCGATGATCGACGAATATCCGATTCTCGCCGTCGCCTGCGCGATGGCGCGCGGCAGCTCGCGGCTGCGTGGCCTCGCGGAGCTGCGGGTGAAGGAAAGCGACCGGCTGGCCGCGACGCTCGCCATGATCACCGCCAATGGCGTCAAGGCGCAGGTGGACGGCGACGACCTGATCATCGAGGGCGGCGGCGCGCGCGGCGGCGCCACCGTGGCGACGCATATGGATCACCGCCTGGCAATGAGCGCGCTCGTCATGGGCCTCGCGACCGAGACCCCGGTGACCATCGACGATGCGCGCTTTATCGATACGAGCTTCCCCGGCTTCCTGCCGCTGATGCGCGGAATCGGCGCGGCGATCGAGGCGGCGGCGTGACGCGGCCGATCGTCATCGCGATCGACGGGCCGGCCGCCTCCGGCAAGGGCACGCTCGCGCGCCGCCTCGCCGCCGCCTTCAACCTGCCCTATCTCGATACCGGCCTGCTCTACCGCGCCGTGGCGCGCCGCGTGCTCGACCGTGGCGGCGATCCGGCCGATCCGGCGGCCAGCGAGGAACAGGCCCGCTCACTCAGCCGGCTCGATCTCGAACGCGGCGATCTGCGCACCCCTGAGGTCGACCGCGCGGCCAGCGCCGTCGCCTCGATCAAGCCGGTGCGCGCCGCGCTGCTCGACTTCCAGCGCCGATTCGCCGACGCCTCCGGCGCGGTGCTGGACGGGCGGGACATCGGCACGATCGTGTTTCCCGAGGCCGATGTGAAACTCTTCGTCACCGCCTCGCTGGATGTGCGGGCGAAACGCCGGCATCTGGAGCGCCTCGCCCACGGAATCGATCCCGGCTTCGACTCGGTGCGCGCCGAACTTGCCGCCCGCGACGAGGCCGACCGCACCCGCGCCGCCGCCCCGCTGGTGCAGGCGAAGGACGCCCTGCTGCTCGACACGAGCCACATGGATGCCAATCATGCCTTTACCGCGGCGGCCGATCTGGTGAACAAGGTACTCGCGCGGGGGTAACCCCGCCCGGACCAGAGGAGACAGCGTGACCGATCTGTTCGAGCAGGCCGCCGGCCAGGCGAGCTATTCCGCCAAGGACATCGAGGTTCTCGAAGGGCTGGAACCGGTTCGCCGGCGCCCCGGCATGTATATCGGCGGCACCGACGATGCGGCGATGCACCACCTCGCCGCCGAACTGCTCGACAACGCAATGGACGAGGCCGTAGCCGGCCACGCCTCGATCATCGAGATGACGCTTGCGCCCGGCAACCTGCTCACGGTGCGCGATAACGGGCGCGGCATCCCGGTCGATCCGCACCCGAAATTCCGCGACAAGTCGGCACTCGAGGTGATTCTCACCACCCTGCATTCCGGCGGCAAGTTCGCCGGCAAGGCCTATGCCACCTCGGGCGGTCTGCACGGCGTCGGCTCTTCGGTGGTGAACGCGCTGGCCGAGCGGCTGGAGGTCGAGGTCGCCCGCGAGAAAACACTCTGGAAACAGGATTATGCCCGCGGCAAGCCGCTGACCAAGCTGGTCAATGCCGGGGCGACGCCGAACCGGCGTGGCACGCTGATCCGCTTCGTCCCCGATCCCGAGATTTTCGGCGACAAGAAGTTCAGCCCGGCGCGGCTCTACCGCATGTGCCGCTCGAAGGCCTATCTGTTCCGCGGCGTGCGGATCCGCTGGGCCTGCGATGCGGCGCTGATCGCGGCGGGTGCCGATGTGCCGGCGCAGGCGGAGCTGCATTTCCCCGGCGGCCTCGCCGATTCGCTGGCGGAGGAACTGGGCGCCGCGCCGAAGCTCGTCGCCCCGGTCTGGGCCGGGCAGGCCGACCTGCCGGACGATGCCGGGCGGATCGAGTGGGCCTGCGCCTGGCTGGAAACCGGCGAGGCCACGCTCTCGACCTATTGCAACACGATCCCGACGACGCTCGGCGGCACGCATGAGGCGGGGTTCCGCGCCGCCCTGCTCAAGGGCCTGCGCGGCTTCGGCGAGCAGCGCGGCAACAAGCGCGCCGCGGTGATCACCGCCGAGGATGCGACCGGCGCGCTCGCCGCCAAGCTCTCGCTGTTCATCCGCGACCCGCAATTCCAGGGCCAGACCAAGGAAAAGCTGACCTCGCCCGAGGCGCAGAAACTGACCGAGGCGGCGCTGCGCGACCGGTTCGAGCATTTTCTCACCGGCGATCCGGCCAACGCCGACAATCTTCTCGCCTTCGTGATCGAGCGGGCGGAGGAACGCATCCGCCGCCGCGAGCAGAAGGACACGCCGCGCAAATCCGCCACGCGACGCCTTCGCCTGCCCGGCAAGCTGACCGATTGCTCGCGCGAGAGCCGCGAGGATACCGAGATCTTTCTGGTCGAGGGCGATTCTGCGGGCGGCTCGGCCAAGCAGGCGCGCAACCGCGAGACCCAGGCGGTGCTGCCGCTGCGCGGCAAGATCCTCAACGTCGCCTCCGCCTCCACCGAGAAGCTCCGGCAGAACCAGGAACTGAAAGACCTGATCGAGGCGCTGGGCTGCGGCGTCGGCGACCGGTTCCAGATCGACGCGCTGCGCTACGGCCGGATCATCATCATGACCGACGCCGATGTTGACGGCGCTCACATCGCGTCACTGCTGATGACGTTCTTCTACCGCGAGTTGCCGGAACTGATCCGCGGCGGCCATGTCTATCTCGCCCAGCCGCCGCTCTACCGCCTCACCCAGGGCGGCAAGTCGGTCTATGCGATGGACGATGGCGAGCGCGACCGGCTGGTGAAGACGGCGTTCAAGGCGAACGCCAAGGTCGAGATCAGCCGCTTCAAGGGGCTTGGCGAGATGCCGCCGGCAATTCTCAAGGAAACCACGATGGACCCGAAGCGCCGCGTGCTGCTGCGCGTTCTCGCCCCGCCCGAGGCACGAGCTGAAACGGCGGAAATCGTCGAGAGCCTGATGGGGCGGAAGCCCGAGCTGCGCTTCCGCTTCATCCAGGACCATGCCTCGAGCGTGCAGGAACTCGACGTCTGACTCAGTTCATCATGCTCTTCATGAGCACACTGTTCGACGTCAGGCGAAGGGCTCGGTCTCGCCGTCCGGCACGGGCACCCGGAAGGCCTTGATGGTCATGGAAATCAGCCCGTAATAGCCGAGGATCCCTACCAGATCGACGAGGGCTCGGTCGCCCAGCTGGCGGCGGGCAAAGGCGTATGTCTCGTCCGACACCTCGTGCGCAGTGAGTAGCTCCCGGGCGAAATCGTGCACCGCCCTGGCGTCCGGTTCGGCGAAGACGGGCGTTTCGCCCGCCTTGATCGCGGCGATGACCGCCTCGGGCACGCCGGCTTTCGCGGCGATCGGCGCATGGATGTACCATTCGAACCCGGCACGCCAATAAGAGCCCAACACCAGGATCGCGAGTTCCGACAGGCGCGGCGGCAGCGAGGAGCCAAAACGGCAGAAGGCGCCGAGGGCCTGCGCGTTGTTCGCGAGTTCGGCGCTGTGCAGCCACACTGCGAGCGGCCCCTCGACCCGGCCGCGCGGGCCGGACGCGATGGCATCGTGCGCGGCGCGCTGGGCCTCGCTCATCCGGGCGGGGTCGGGCAGGCCAAGGCGGGGTGTGTGGGTCATGGCGATCAATGCCTGAAATGGCGCATGCCGGTGAACACCATGGCAATCCCGGCGGCATCTGCCGCCTCGATCACCTCGTTGTCGCGGATCGAGCCGCCGGGCTGGATCACCGCCGTCGCCCCTGCCTCGATCGCGGCCACAAGACCGTCGGCGAAGGGGAAGAACGCGTCGGATGCAACGACCGAGCCCGGAATCTTCTCCCCGCCCTTCTGTGCGGCGATGCGCGAGGAATCGACGCGGCTCATCTGCCCCGCGCCGATGCCCGTGGTCGCCCCTGCTTTCGCGTAGATGATCGCGTTCGACTTCACATGCTTGGCCACACGGAAGGCGAACAGCAGATCGGCGAACTCGGCGTTGGTCGGCGCGCGCTGGGTGACGACCTTCAGATCGTCGCGGCCAATCCGCCCGGCGTCGCGGGTCTGGGCCAGGAAGCCACCGGCAACGCTGCGCCAGGCAAGGCCCGGTTCCGCCGGGTCGGGCAGGCCGCCGGTGAGCAGCAGGCGGAGATTCTTCTTGCGGGCAAGCAGTTCAACCGCGTCAGGTGCGGCGTCCGGCGCGATGATCACCTCGGAGAAGATACTCGCCATCTTCTCGGCTGCCGCAACATCGAGCGGGCGGTTGACCGCGATGATGCCGCCAAACGCCGAAACCGGGTCGCAGTCCAGCGCGCGGTCCCAGGCCTCGGCAAGATCGGCGCCGAGGGCGACGCCGCACGGATTGGCGTGCTTGACGATCACCACCGCCGGCCGGTCGAACTCGGCGACGCATTCGAAAGCGGCATCGGTGTCGTTGATGTTGTTGTAGGAGAGTTCCTTGCCCTGCAACTGCCGCGCGGTGGCAACGCCGGGGCGGTTGCCGGTGCGATAGAACGCAGCGGACTGGTGCGGGTTCTCGCCGTAGCGCAGCATCTGCTGCCGCGCGCCGGCCAGGGCGAGGTGCGCCGGGAACATCTCGCCGGTCTGCTGCGCGAACCAGGCGGAAATCGCGGCGTCGTAGGCGGCGGTGCGGGCATAGGCGGCGGCGGCGAGGCGGCGGCGCTGCTCCAGCGTCGTTCCGCCGGCGGCTAGCGCCGCGATGAGGTCGTCATACTGCGCCGGGCTGGTGAGAACCGCCACCGAATCGTGGTTCTTCGCCGCCGCGCGGATCAGCGCCGGGCCGCCGATATCGATGTTCTCGACGCAGGTTTCGAAATCCGAGCCCTTCGCGACCGTTTCCTCGAACGGGTAGAGATTGACCGCGAGCAGGTCGATCGGCGGGATGTCGTGCCGCTGCATCTGCGCCAGATGCTCCGGCAGGTCGCGCCGGCCGAGCAGGCCGCCATGGATCTTGGGCACCAGCGTCTTGACCCGCCCATCCAGCATTTCGGGAACACCCGTGTAATCCGCCACCTCGACAACGGCGATCCCGGCCTCGCGCAGCGCGCGGGCGGAACCGCCGGTCGAGAGGATTTCCACGCCCGCTGCCGCCAGCGCGCGGCCGAGCTCGACCAGCCCCGCCTTGTCGGACACCGAGATGAGGGCCCGTCGGATGTTGACTCTGTCGTTCATGGCAAATCTCGTCTGTCAGTGGCCGGAAACGGGAACGGCGGAGACGGCGTTGGCCGGCGAGCCGTGGATGATTTTCGTGCTGATCAGCAGGTAGACGACCGCCTTGCGATCGGGATCGACCAGGCGATAAAGATTGAAATGCTTGACCAGGAAGGACGCCGAGATCGCGGCGATCTGCTGCTTCGCCGGCAGGCCGGCCGGCAGCGTGACCGGCCCGGTGGCAATGCAGGAGAGGGCAAAGCGCGACGGATCGGTTGCCACACCCAGGCTGCCCTTGACTCCGCCGGTCTTCGCGAAGCTCGCATAGCAGGCGATATCGGGGATCTTCGGATCGTCGAGCCGCTCGACCACCACCTTGTCATTCGCGCCGAGCAGGCGGAAATTCGTCGAGACCGCGCCGATCCGCGTCTCCGCCTGCGCCGTTGCCACCGCAAACGCCCAGGCCCCGGCCATGATGCCGAGAAGTGCGAGCCGCCTGATCATGCCATCCCCTGTCAAACGTCGTGTCGGATGGCGCGTTCATAGACCGCGAGCGTCGCCGCGCAAACCACCTCGTCGGCGAACAGGGTTTCCGCCCGCGCACGGCCCGCCGCCCCCATGCGGGCCCGCAGCTCGGGATCGGCGACGAGGCGCTCCAGCGCATCGGCCAGCGCCGCCGGATCGCGCGGCGGGACCAGCACGCCGCTTTCGCTATCGGCCACCGCCTCGCGGCAGCCTACGACATCCGTTGCCACGCAAGGAAGGCCCGACGCCATCGCCTCCAGCAGGAATTTCGGCAGCCCCTCGCGATAGGAGGGCAGGCAGGCAATGTGACAGGACGCCAGAAGGCTGGCCATGTCAGTGACCGGCCCCAGCCAGGTTGCCTCAGTGGCGCGCTGCAGCTCTGCCGCTTCGAGACTGGCCGGATTCTGCGGATCAGGACCGCCGGCCAGAAGACATTCGGCAACAACACCGCGCAGACGCAGCAGCCGTGCCGCCTCGATGAATTCCCTGACCCCCTTGTCCGCCAGCATGCGCGCGCCGAGCACGATGCGCACCTTGCCGGCGGGTGGGGTATGGGGACAATACAACACGAGGTCGACGCCCGCGCCCCGGATCAGATACGCCCGTTCGGACGGGATCGCGCCCGAGGCGGTCATCGCCGTCAGATCATCATGATTTTCGAACACGGCCAGCGCTCCGCGAGCCCCCACCGCCAGCCGCAACCCGAGACTGACCGCCGGACGGAGCAGGCGCGCCTTCAGGGTTGCCGATGTAAAGACGAAGCCCTGGCCAACCGGCGCGTTGATGACGGCCGGAACGCGCGCGAGAGCGGCGGCAAGACTGCCCAGCAGGATGGGTTTCAGCGCGACATGATGCGCGAGATCGGGCTTGAGCGCCCGGTAATGGCCGGCGATCGAGCGCAGGAGCCGGAACTCGGCCAGGGGATTGAGGCGGGCGCGGCGGAAATCGACGTCGATCACCTCGAAACCCTCGGCGCGCAGCGCATCGGCGGCGCGGCCGGTGCGGGTGAGGATGGTGACGCGCCAGCCCGCCGCCCGCGCGGCCAGGGCACGAACCCGGAAATGCGATGCGAAGAACCAGTCTTCCCCGATGAGGAAGACGACGTGGCGGCTCATCGCGGGCTCAGTGCCGGCTCTGCCAGCGCCAGGCGTCGCGGCACATGTCCTGCACGCCGCGGCTGGCGCGCCAGCCGAGCAGGCTGGCGGCCAGGCCGGGGTCGGCATAGCAGGCGGCGACATCGCCGGGCCGGCGCGGGCCGACCTGATAGGGAACGTCGATCCCCGTCGCCGCCTTGAAGGCATGCACGAGGTCGAGCACGGAATAGCCGGTGCCGGTGCCGAGATTGACGGTGAAGCCACCATCCTGCGCGAGGATGCGATCGACCGCGGCGGCATGGGCCTCGGCGAGGTCCATCACGTGGATGAAGTCGCGCACGCCGGTGCCGTCATGCGTCGGGTAATCGTTGCCGAACACGGTCAGGTATGGCCGCTGCCCGGCCGCGACCTGGCAGAGGTAGGGCATCAGGTTGGCGGGAACTCCACGCGGATTCTCGCCGATCAGGCCGGAGGGATGCGCGCCGACCGGGTTGAAATAGCGCAGGATCGCCGAGGCGGCGAGCACGCCGGTGCGCGAGAGATCCTCGATCATCCCCTCCATCACCATCTTGGTGCGGCCATAGACATTGGTGACGCGCAGGGAGGCGGTTTCGGAAATCGGGCAGGTGTCCGGCTCGCCATAGACGGTGGCCGAAGAGGAAAACACCAGCCGGCCGACCCCGGCATCGCGCATCGCGGCGAGCAGGCGGATCGTGCCGAGGATGTTGACGTCGAAATAGAGCAGCGGGTCGGCCTCGCTCTCGCCGACCGCCTTCTTCGCCGCGAAATGCACGACGGCATCGACAGGGAAGGCGGCGAAGGCGGCGCGCATGGCCTCGGGATCGCGGATATCCGCCTCGATCACCGGCATGGCGATGCCGGTGATCTGGCGCAGCCGGTCCGGCACATCGCGCGCGGCGTTTGAGAAATCGTCGAGCAGGACGATGTCGTAGCCGCGTTCGAGCAACACGACGGCGGTATGCGAGCCGATGAAGCCGGCCCCGCCGGTGAGCATGATGCGCGCCATGAAATCAGCCCATCCTGGTCAGCGCCCATTTCACCTGTTGCGGACCGTCGGGCGTTCCGGTCAGCACGATCTGCTCGGCGCGGCGCGGCTCGGGGCCGCCGAAATAGATGCTGTCCTCGATGCTCAGCGTGGCGCCGCCGGCACGCAGGCGCCAGCCCTGGCCCGAGGACAGGCGCAACAATGCGCCCTCCCCGTCCTGCTGGATGCTCGCCGTCACGTTCGGGTGCAGGTGAAAGCGCAGCGTGAAGGGCTGCGGCTGGTCGGCCTCGATACTGTCCTCGCCGCGCAGATCCTCGCCGCTCTCCGCGAGATAGAGGCGGCGGCGATGCACCGCGCCGAACAGTTTCTGCCAGCCGTCATGGCTCGCCTCCAGCCAGTGGGCGCCGTTCGCCTCCTGGCGCTGCACCTCGACATGGGCGGGACGGCGGCCAAGTCCCTCGTCACGCAATTCGGACGAGGACACGTCGGCGACGACGAGCGTCGAATGGGCGGCTGTGTTGCGCAGGGCGTCGCGCCACTCGCCCGACGCCGCAGGGGCGGCGCCGCAATTGACGATCAGCCGGTCGCGCCCGACCGAGAATTCGAAGGAGAGCGTGCCTGCATGGGCAAAGCGGTCGATGCCCGGCCCCGACGGCGGTCCAGCATCGACAAGGACGAGTGACCGGCCGGCGGCAAGCCGGTGAAACCCCACGCCGGCCAGGGCCGAGGCGCTGCGGCCGGTGCGCCCGGCCTGGCTCAGCACGAGGTCGATCAGGTTGGGCCAGTCCTCGCTGGTGCCGTTGAAGAGGGCGAGGCCGCCATCGCCATGCCGCAGCGCCCGCAGCCCGACCGCCATCCGCTCGATGGCGCCGGGAAGCTGCGGCGGCACTTCGGCGCGCGCAAGTTGCAGCAAGGCGCGGATTTCGGTCAGGTCCTGCAGCACGGCAAAGTGGGCGGCGGGGCTGCGCTCGACATGCGCGCCGTCGGGCAGGATCTGCCGCTCGATCTCCGGCACGAGGAAGCGCAGGGCCCGCTGCATGAACGCTCCGTGCTCGGGCAGCGCGACCGCCGCGGCGATCAGTCCCTTGATCGCGGTGAAGGCACGGCCGTCGCGCACCTCGGCGGGGAGGTTGGCCGAGAGCATCCTCGCATCGGCGACGAGGCGGGCCATCAGCATCTGCCGGAAGTCGTCATCCGCCGAGGCGGCGAAGAAATCGTAATGGCCGAGCCACGCCGCGATGCGCGCGCCGGAAACCTCGGGGGCCGAGGCCACCGGCGGGAGGGCTTCACAATCGATCCAGTCGGCGATCAGGGCCCGCGCGCGGCTGCGGGCAGCGTCGGTGCCGAGCGCCCGCAAATCGCGCAGCCACACGAAACCCTGGATATGGGCGATGAAAACCGGCGAGCCGTCGTTCTCGTGAAAGAGGCCGGGCCGGAGCGGCCGTACGACGTTCTGGTATTCGATTTCCCCCTTGATGATGCGCGCGCCGCGGGCAGGCTCGCCGGGCCAGGGATCTCGCAGGGCGACCGAAGGGGCATCGGGAACGTTGCCACCGCGGAGGGCGGCGAGCCGGGCAACCCATTGTCTCGCGCCGCGCATCATTCCCTCCGCTTCAATCGCCCGTTCCTAGTGCGGCGATGGCCGCGGCATAGTCCGGCTTGCCGAAGATCGCGCTGCCGGCAATGAGGACATCGGCGCCCGCTTCGAGCGCGCGAGGCGCCGAGGCGGCATCGATGCCGCCATCCGTCTCGATGCGGATGTCGCGCCCGGCTTCAGTGACCATGCGGCGTAGTTCGGCGATCTTGGGCAACTGGCCGGCGAGGAACGACTGGCCGCCGAAGCCGGGATTGACGGTCATCACGTTGATGATGTCGATGAGGTCGAGCACATGCCGCACCGCCTCGGCCGGGGTCGCGGGGTTGATGGCGACGCCGGCCTTCAGGCCGAGGGCGCGGATCGTCTGCAGCGAGCGGTGCAAATGCGGCCCGGCCTCGGCATGGACAGTGATCTGATCCGCGCCGGCCTTCGCGAAATCGGCCAGATACGGATCGGCCGGGGCGATCATCAGGTGAACGTCGAAGGCGAGGCGCGTGTGCGGACGGAGCGCATTGAGAACCAGCGCGCCGAAACTGATGTTCGGCACGAAATGGCCGTCCATCACGTCGAGATGAAGCCAGTGCGCCCCGGCACGCTCCACCGCGGCGACCTCTTCGCGAAGGCGTCCGAAATCGGCGGCAAGCAGGCTGGGGGCGATGATCGGCGACGGGCGGGACATTGCACTCATGAGTGGCAATGTAGCGAAGAGACTCGCGCCTTCACAAGCGCACGCGCCGCCACCGGGGGCCGGTTCATTCGGTGGGGAAGGAATCGGCCGGGGCCAGCGACTTGATCAGGTCGAACATGCGCTTGCGCACGGTGGGCTCGGTGATCCGGTAATAGGCGCGCACCAGTTCGAGCGTCTCGCGCTTGGTCATGTGATCGTCGAGGCCGACGCCGAACGGCTCCTGCGCCTCGGACAGCCCGTTGCTGCGCCCGCGCGGGCCGGACATCGGCATTTCGTTCATCCCCTCCGGCATGTCGTCGAAGAAGAAGCTGATTGGCACATCGAGCACGCGGGAAATATCGAACAGGCGGGACGCACCGACCCGGTTCACCCCGCGCTCGTATTTCTGCACCTGCTGGAAGGTCAGGCCGAGCGCATCGCCGAGCTTTTCCTGCGACATCCCGAGCAGCGTGCGCCGGAGCCGGATTCGCGACCCGACATGCACGTCGATCGGGCTGGGCCGGCCATCCCGGTCGCTGCGGTCGTTCGAGGCGCCACCGTTTGCATTCATGTCTCATTCCTCAGCGACATCAACCGGCACCGCCCCCGGGCACAAGGCAGGGCGGACATGATGACCGACGCCGCCGTGCATCATTTTCGCCGCTGTCGGGTTTGATGACCGATCTCAGAGCGCAGGGCCGTCTCATAAGATTGGCCAAATCCGGTTAAAGTACAAAAATTAAGAAAAACTCTGATTTTCGGAACTTCGCTACCAGAGGTCGGCGGCACGTCCCTACAACCACTATCTACAATAGTGGCCACGCCTCAATTACACAAGCTCGAATTATTTTTAAGACGCGTTTACGAACCGTCACTTACATCAAGGTTATTGAAACAATCAAGCACACAACACCCAAAACCATCGTGTAAAAGCCAAGAATGCCCGACATGGTCACGCTGAACCGGCCGAAGGGTGTGACAGGAAGCGCAACCGGAAGTTTACCAATCAGAATCCCGGCGCGGTCGAGCCCGAGTGTGCCCGCGACCCGACCATGCGGGCCGATCACCGCGGAAATGCCGGAATTGGTGTCCACGACGATCGGAAGTCCCTCCTCCACCGCCCGCAGGCGGGTGGTTGCAAAATCCTGGTACGGGCCGGTTGTGTCACCGAACCAGGCGTTGTCGCTAATGTTCAGCAACCAGGCGGGACGATCCTTGGGATCCGTGATGATGCCCGGGAAGATCGACTCGTAGCAAATCAGCGGTCCGACCGATGGAATGCCGGGCACATGCAATGTGCGCGGACCAGGGCCAGGCGTGAATCCGCCGCCGGGCGTGACCTTCAGTGGAATCCAGGCTGGCGTGTACTCGCCGAATGGCACCAGCTTCCACTTGTCGTACCACGCTACGGCCGGCCCTTTTCCTTCCACGGCGACCAGCGAGTTGCGCATGCTGCCATCAGCCGCCAGGCGGAACGAGCCGGCAAGGACGGGCGTGTTGCCGGCCACGGCCGCAATCGCGGCGCGCGCCGCGGCGTCGGTCTGCAGCAGGGCGGGGCTCGCCGTCTCGGGCCAGACGACGATGTTCGGTCCCTTGCCCGCCTTGTCCAAGGCTTCGCGGGTCAGCGCAAGGTCACGCCGCCAGCGGGCCTGCAGGGCGGGCTGGGTGAAGCTTCCCGGGACCGCGAAATCGGGCTGGAGCAATGCAACGGTGTATCTGGTCAGCGGCGCGGGGCCCGCAGAGGTGCGCGCGAAGCCGAAGCCGGCCCAGAGAGCCAGCAGCACCGCACTCGCCGCCCAGCCGCGCCGTCCGAGCAGCGGCAGCCCGGCGGCGAGCGCCGTCAGCAGGGTCAGGAGAAAAATGCCGCCGATCGCGGCGGGCTGGATCATCGCAAGGCCCAGCCTGCCGGCAAAAGCCCAGTCGGCTCCCCAATAGTTCCAGGGGAACCCGGTGAACAGGAATTCCTGCGCAAGATTGGATAGCACCAGCGCCCCCGCGAAGAGCAGCACGGCAGCGAGGCGGCCCGCCTGGTTGCGTTGCGGCACGGCAAAGACGGCAAGGGCCGGCAGGATCATGTAGAACGCGGTTGCGAAAGCGAGCGCCGGCGCGGCAAAGGGCACCGCCCACCAGAAATTCGATGCCATGATCAGCATCGGCTCGGTCACCCAAAACAGGCCGAGCAGGTTGAAGCCGAAGCCGAAGCACCAGCCGAGCCAGGCGGCGCGGCGCCAGCCGCCGGCACGGGCGAGACGGGTCAGGAGCGCCGGCACGACGAACCAGAGCACCGGCAGGAGGTAGAATGGCGGCAGCGCAACAGCGGCGAGCAGGCCCAGAGCAAAGCATTGCCAAGCCTCACCGCGCAGCCGCCTCGGCACGCGGGCGGCGAGTTGGTCGATCGGGCTCATCTACACGGCTCCTAGGCGGGGTCGGGACGGTCGAAGGCGGCGGCCACCGCGGCAAGATCGGGCGCGGTCGGGTAATCGGCCGACGCGATCGTGCCATCCTCGGGGCGAACGATCTGGCAGACCTGGATGCCGGCGGTCGCGGCGGCGGCAAGTTCGTCCGCGACATCCGAGAGAAACAGCACGTGAGCGGGCGCCACGGCCATGGACCGGGCGATGGCCGCATAGCTGGCGGCATCGCGCTTGCCGCCCATCCGCGTGTCGAAAAACCGCTCGAACAGCGCGGTCAGGCCACCATCCGGCGTGTGGCCGAGCAACAACCTCTGCGCCTCCTCGGACCCCGAGGAATAGATGGCGAGCCGGAGTCCGCTGCC
Organism: Acidiphilium multivorum AIU301; assembly: GCF_000202835.1. Lineage (NCBI taxonomy): Bacteria > Pseudomonadati > Pseudomonadota > Alphaproteobacteria > Acetobacterales > Acidocellaceae > Acidiphilium > Acidiphilium multivorum. Next base: position 16,536 of record NC_015186.1, on the reverse strand, counting down.
GTGCCAGGCGCGCAGAACGGGCGCGACATCCGGGTAGAGACGGCTGGTCAGCGCTCCCTCGGCAAAACCTTCGGCCCAGATCCGCCCCTGGATCAGTTTCAGCGGGCCGACCTTGGCATCGCGGTCCATCAGCGCGAGCATTGTTTCCACTGGCGGCGCACCCGGCGCGATGGCGTCGAGTTCGGCCAGCGCCGCCGCGATCTCGGGCTCGTCGCCATGTGCCGCAACGAAACCGGCAAGCCGCGCGCGCGCATAGGGGAACAGCACATCATGGACAAAGCTGATCGGGGCGATCGTGCCCTCGATGTCGAGGAGCACGAGTTCGGGCCTTGTGGTCACGGTGAGAATGGCCGGTTCAGGCGGCAACCGGAAAGCGGGCGCTGATCTGGTCGCCGGTGAAATGCGCGACCCAGCCGGAGGTGTCGGTGAAAATCCGAAGCGCGATGAAGTCCGGCGTGGAACCGGCATCAAACCAGTGGCGGGTGTTGGCCGGGACCGAGATCAGATCGCCCTCGGTGCAGTATGCGTCGTAGACCTTGCCGTCGAGGTGCATGACGAAATGGCCGGAGCCGCGCACGAAGAAGCGGACTTCATCCTCGGTGTGGATGTGCTCGTTGAGGAACTTCTCCCGAAGGGTGCCGGCCTGCGGGTGGTCCGGCGTCATCTTGATGACGTCGGCCGAGCCGGCGCCGGTTTCGCCCATCAGCCGATCGAGATACGGGCGATACGCCTCAAGGATTTCCTCGGGCGAGGCGTCCGCCGCGATGGCGACGGGGCTTTCCCACCGCTCGAAGCGCACACCGATGGACTTGAGTTCAGCCGCCATCCGCGCCGCGTCCGACGTGGCAACCAGGGGCGCATCGGGGTTCGCGTCGTCGAAAATCCGCAGCGTGCTCATCTCATCCGTCTCCGTTCGCATTCGCAGGACAGCAGGAACTCCAGGGCTTCGAGCCGCCAGAAACAGCGCTCGACATCCTCGCCCCAGGCGTAGATGCCGTGGCCACGCAGGACATACCCGATCGGCGGCGCCGCGAAGGCGGGCGCGATTGCCGCGGCAAGCCGACGCATGTCCTGGTCGTTATCGAAAACCGGCAGGACGATCCGGGTCTCGTGGGTCGCAATGCCCGGGAAAGCCTTCAGGATCTCGTAGCCTTCAAGAACGATCCCTGGGGAATTGTCCGCGAGGGTGAGAGCGGTTGCGGCGACCGAATGGCCATGCAGCACCGCCCCGACCGCCGGGAGCCGCTCGTAAACCTGGCAATGCAGCAGGGTTTCGGCGCTGGGCCGGTCGCCGGCGCGAAGCGGCGTGCCGTCGAGCCGGACCTCGATGATGTCGGCGGCTTCGAGTCGTCCCTTGTGAACGCCACTGCGGGTGATCGCGATGCTGTCGGCGGTGCATCGTGCCGAGAGATTGCCGGCGGACGCGGGCACCCAACCCCTGGCATCCATCCGCGCCCCGATGGCGACCAGTTCACGCGCGCGGGACGCGAGGACATCGCCGGCTTCGGCCGGCCCGGCGGCCAGGGTCACCGTCATGCCTGTGCGGTTCCGGTCAGTGCCGCGCGGTATCGGCCGGCTCGGGGGCCTTTTCGGCCGCCGGCGCGGACGAGTCGGCGATCCGGTTCTGGACGTCAGGCTCGGACTTCGCGGCCGGGGCGGGCTTCGCCGAATCGGCGTCGCTCATGTTCTGCTTGAAGGCCTTGATGCCCTTGCCGAGCTCGCCCATCAGGTTGCCGACGCGCGACCCGCCGAACAGGAGCGCGATGACGGCGATGACGATCAGCCAGTGAACGGGCGAATCGAATCCCATGTCCCGCGCCTCAGACCTTACCCTGCCCGGCCTTCTGGCCGGCATTGGCCTCCGGCGCGCGGGTCTGCTGCTCCAGCATCGAGGCATCCTTCGCCGGCTGGTCATCGGCGATGTTGTTCTTGAACGCCTTCATGCCCTTGCCGAGCTCACCCATCAGGTTGCCGACCCGGCCCGTTCCGAACAGGAGCAGCACGACCGCCAGGACGATCAGCCAGTGCCAGATGCTCAAACCACCCATAATCCGTATCCTTCCTCGCTATGGCGATCCCCGCCAAGGGACTGGTTCCATCGGATCAGAACGATCAATGGCGGACGACAGATCGGTGGAGATCTCTCGCCCGGAGCTATCGGTACCCGTCCAGTTTATGAATACTCCAAACGCCCTGCCGCGCCAATGGCCGCGAAGTCACCGATTCGTGGTCAGTCGAGCAGATACGAAAAGCGGAGCCGGCTTGCGCCGGCTCCGCTGACAGGGCCAAGGATGTCGATCGTCAGGCCTTGGCGCCGATCGGCAGGATTTCCTTGCCATGCGCGCCATTGATGATGCCTGCCGCACCGAGATAGAAGGCGAGTACCGCGGTGACGAGGCCCAGATAGCCGCCGAACTCGCCCAGCGCCGCCGCACCGAGCAGGTCGTTCAGCGCGAGCAGGATGAAGGTCGCGGTCAAAAAGCCGAAGATCAGCTGCAGGGCCTTGTTCAGCGCGAAAGTGCCGATGAACATCACGAAGCTGAAGGCGCCCCAGACCAGCAGGTACCAGCCGACCATCACCCCCGGCACGCCCTTGGCGAAGATTTCGACGAACAGCGCGAAGGACCACCAGAAAGCCCCGTACGAGCAGAACGCCACGAAGCCGAAGGTATTGCCCACTTTCATCTCGCCGAGGCCGGCCACGAACTGGGCCGAGCCGCCAAAGGCGAAGGCCATGGCGAGGACCATGCCAAGACCGGCTCCGGGGAGAAGCCCGGCATTGATCATCGACAATAGCCATGTGGTAAGCGCAAAACCGAACAGGCCCAGAGGCGCCGGGTTGAAGGTGTTCATGTCATCTCCCTAAAAATTATTGCACTCGCCGTCATTGAGCGGATGCATGCATCATCGTGCATAGCTCCCCCAAGCCGATTAACAGCTTTTCACGAGCGCGTAAACGAAACGTGCCCGCGATGTAACGGGATATGACGGATCAGATCAGTTGCTGCCGCCGAAGCCGAGGAACCCGGCACTCGGATCCGGCCGGCCAGGATCCCCGGAAATGGTCAGGGGCCTGACGGCGGGCTTTGCTTCAACCTTGTGAAAAGGCGGAGATTTCGCATGCGCCGAACCTTTGCTCGTCGTCGGCGGGACTGCGGCCACCGGCGCGGAGGCGACGGAAACGCTCATCGGATGCTCCTCGGCCCGCGCCGAGAGCAGCATGAAGGTGATGCGGTTTCGATTCAGCTCAACCGAAAGTTCGATCGGCGTTTCGCCGAGGGCGTTCCGGGCATCGAGATTGGCGCCACGGCTGACCGCTGCGCGGGCCTGCGCATAGTCGCCATGGTTGATCGCCTTGAACAGCAGCGTGGTCGGGTCGCCGCCGGTATCGGTCACCGGGCCGGCGGAAACATTACCCGCTGCCGATGCGCCCGGAAGAGCCGGCGGCGCGATCGATTGGGATTCATGGCGGGGCTGAGGGACGCCGCCGATCGGACCGAGACCGCCGGCAAGGCCGCCACCGGCCATCTGCGCCTTGGCAGGCGCGGCGAAACCAAGCCCTGCCATCAGAACGGCAAGTGCGGCTAGATGAAGCTGAGAACGATAGGTCATGGCGGGCGTGGTTCCCTCGCGGTCAGGCCGACGGTCTAGCCGATCATCGGTTGAGAAACCAGAAGCCGGCGTTCAGATAGGTCGCATACAGACACCAGGCGAGATAGGGCACCATCAATGCGGCGGCAATTCGGCTGACCGGACGAAAGACGGCAATGGTCATGACGATCAGGCCGTCGAGCACGAGTATTACGAAAAACGAGATATCCGGCCGATGAAGGGCGAAAAAGACGGGCGACCAGAGCGCGTTGGCGGCAAGCTGCCAGCCCCAGAGACGTAGTGCGCGACGCTGGCGGGTCAGGATGTCCGGGCCACGCCAGATCAGCCAGGCGGCGACCGCCATGGCGATGTAGAGCAGCGTCCATACCGGGCCGAACACCCAATCGGGTGGCGTGCCCGGGGGATGCGGCAGGACATCGTACCAGCTGTGCACATTGGGCACTGTGGCCGTGCCGCCGACCGCACCAACCAGAAGCGCCAGCGCGAGAAACCCCAGCAGCGCCAGGATCTGGGCGCCGGAGGTACGGTGCTGTTCGGGGCGTTCGGGCAGGCGGAAGACACGCACTCCTTTCCGATGAAAGTTTAGGTAAATCCCGGCCGGGTGAAAAGGGACCCGATCGAGATTTCCGGCCGGCTACGTATGCTTAACGGTCTTGCGAGAGCGGCGCCCGAGCCTCGGCAAGGATGGCCAATGCTGCGGCGCCACCGGCGCGCGACGCGGCCTCAAGCGCGCGATAGGCCGCCAGAACGGCGTCACCAAGCTCCGTGAGCTGGGCTCCGCCGCCCGCCACCCCCCCCTTTGCTGCGAGGATCAACGGGGCATGGAAGGTGGAGTTCATCGACTCGGCCAGTTGCCAGGCACGCTTGTAGCTCATCCCCATGCGCCGTCCGGCGGCGGCGATCGACCCGGTTTCCCGGATGAAGGCGAGAAGGTCCGCCCTACCGGGGCCGAGGAGAAGATCCTCACCCTGCACCACCCGGATGCGGAGTGTGAGCGGTTCGGTCTTTCCGTGCATCTGCATCGCCCGACTTCACCACGAAAACTGCCGCGTGCCGATATGGCGGATTGACGATATCGCTTAATGAACATATCGATAGTCCGAATTCTGGAATTACGTCCCCGAAGGAAGCAGCACATGGCGATTTCCCGACGCGCATTCACCCGGCTCGCGGGCGCGGCCGCGCTGGCGCCGGTCACCGGCCGCGCCGCGGGGCGCGCGGCAACCATCGCCTATGCGGGTTCGATGGGGCTGCTGATGGACCGGGCGCTCGGGCCCGCCTTCACGGCTGAGACCAGCGAGCGGTTTCACGGCATCGGGCGGGGCGCGTTCGGCCTCGCCCACCTCATCGCCGCGAAGACGCTGCAGGCTGACGCCTTCATTTCGATCACGAGCGGGCCGATCGAGGTGCTGCAAAAGGCCGGGCTGGTCGGGCATGCGGTGCCGGTGGCGAGCACGGCGATGGTGCTGGCCTGGTCGCCCCACTCGCGCTTCCGCAAGGATTTCGAGGCGGCCGATGCCGGAGCGCACTGGTTCGACATCCTCGAAAAGCCCGGCCTGCGCTTCGGCCGCACCGACCCGCGCACCGACCCGCAGGGCCGCAACGTGCTGTTCACCTTCGATCTCGCCCAGCGCTACTATCACAAGCCGGACCTGATCCGGCGCGTGCTCGGCAGGCCGGTGAACCCCGCGCAGATCTTCCCCGAACCATCGCTTCTCTCGCGAATCGACAGCGGCGCGGTGGATGCCACGATCGGCTACGAAAGCGGCGTGAAGTCGCTCAAGCTGCCGTTCCTCGCACTGCCCCGGCAGATCAACCTCAGCGATCCGGCGATGGTGGCGGACTGGTATTCCCGCGCCGCGATCTCGCTGACGGTAAAGGGCCGCAGGCAGACCTTGCACACGCAGCCACTCGTCTTCTATGCGTGCGTGCCGCGCAACGCCCGGAACCCGGAGGCGGGACGGGCCTTCGTTTCACTGCTGCAAAGCCGCAAGGGACAGGAACTGTTCGCACGATACGGCTACAACCCGCCGCTGGGCGGGCCGGTCTGACAGGAGCACGCCTCGGGGCCCTGCTGCGCGGCTTGGTGCTGCTGCTGCTCGCTTGCCCCTTCGCTGGTCTGTTCATCATGACCGACTGGCGCAAATTCGCCCTGTCCAGCGCGGATGGCAGATCGGTGGCGATTTCGCTGGCCTACGGGCTGGCGGCCCTGGCCGTGATTGCGGTGCTGGGAACGCCACTCGCCTACTGGCTGGCAACCGGCAAGGGACGGATGCGCGACGGGGCGCAAGTCTTCCTGCTGCTGCCGCTGCTTACCCCGCCGCTCGCGCTCGGCATCCTGCTCGCCGCATTCTACGGCCCGATCGGCCCGGTCGGCATCCTACTCGAACGGTTCGGCGGGATCATCACCAACAATCCGCCGGCGCTGCTGATCGCGGGGATCTATGCCGGCCTGCCGACCTATGTGGTCGCGGCACGCGGCGCGTTCGCCGAGATACCCGCCGAACTGGCCGAATCTGCGCTGACCCTCGGCGTCTCCCGCCGGCAGATCTTCCGCCACATCACCCTGCCGATGGCGCGCGACGGGCTCGGCGCCGCCCTCGCGCTGGCCTGGGTGCGCGGGGTGGGCGAACTCGGCATCGTGCTGATCTTCGCCTACTTCCCGCAGGGCATGCCGGTGCGCCTGTGGGTGGATCTTGAAGACGGCGGGCTTTCGGCCACATTCCCGTTGCTCTGGCTGTTCCTGCTCGCCGCCCTGCCGTTGCCGCTCTGGCTACTGCGGCGGGGCTCGAAACGCTGAGGATGATGCCGATGAAACGGCCGGTTTCGTTCGCACTGGCGCTGATGGCCCTCGCCGGAACGGCGCGCGCCAGCGGATTTTCCCTGCGATCGGGCGCGTTTCGCGATGGCGGAACCATCGCGGCCGCCCAGGTCTTCAACCGCTTCGGCTGCACTGGCGACGATGTCAGCCCCGCCCTCGCCTGGAGCGGCGCGCCAGCGGGCACGCGGAGCTACGCCGTCACGCTGTTCGATTCCGATGCCCGGCAGGGCAAAGGCTACTGGCACTGGATCGTGGCGGATATTCCGGCGCGCGTCACTTCATTGCCGGCGGGTTCCGGGAGCCGGGGCGGCGCGCTGCCGCGCGGCGCGGTTCAGGGCATCGGCAGCGGCAACATTCATGGCTACCAGGGGCCCTGCCCGCCGGTCGGCGATCCGCCGCATCACTATCATCTGACAGTCTACGCGCTGCGGGTTAACCGGCTGCCGGCGGCGGCCCTGGCGTCCTATGGCGCGCTCCGCCGGGCGCTGGCGCGGGACGCGCTGGCCAGCGCCACGATAACGGGGCTTTATGGCCGCCCGGCCAGGTGACCGGGCGGCAGCGAGCCGATCAGAACGCGGCGTCCTCGAATTCCATCATGGTCGCAGCGCCCGACCGGATCGCGGCGAGCAGCGCGCCGGTCTGCGGCAGGAGGCGTTCCATGAAGAATTTCGCGGTCTGCACCTTGGCGCGGTAGAACTGCGCGGCCTCGCCGTCCTCCCCGGCCTTGGGGGCAGCCACCGCGACCATGCGGGCCCAGACGAAGGCGAGTGACGCGAGGCCGAACAGGCGGAGATAGTCGACCGACGCCGCCCCCACCTCGTCGCGATTGGTCATCGCACCTTCCATGATGAGGCCAGTCGCTTCCTGCACATGCTCCAGCGCCTGCGACAGCGCGGGCAGGAACTCGGCGAGGGCGTCGTTATCCTGATGCGCGTCGATGAATTCGAGGACCGGATCGAGGAAGCGGGTCAGCAGTCTCCCGCCATCCTGCGGCAGCTTGCGGCCGACGAGGTCGAGCGCCTGGATGCCGTTGGTCCCCTCGTAGAGCATCGCGATCCGCGCATCGCGCACATACTGCTCGATGCCGTGATCGCGGATATAGCCATGGCCGCCATAGGTCTGCACCGCGAGCGAGGCGATCTCGAAACCGAGATCGGTGAACATCGCCTTGACCACCGGCGTCATCAGCGAGGCGAAATCGTCGGCCGCCTGCTTCGCATCACCGTCATCCGACTTCTCGAGGATTTCCAGCTCGCGCGCGACCCAGCCGGCCAGCGCCCGGCAGCCCTCGATATAGGCGCGGCTGGTCAGCAGCATCCGCCGCACATCGGGGTGGACGAGGATCGGGTCCGCCTGCTTCTCCGGCGCCTTGGTGCCGGTGAGCGAGCGGCCCTGGATGCGCTCGCGCGCATAGGCCACGGCGTTCTGATAAGCGACCTCGGCGATGCCGAGCCCCTGGATGCCGACGGAGAGACGCTCGGTGTTCATCATCTTGAACATCGCGGCGAGGCCCTTGTTCGGCTCGCCGACGAGCCAGCCGGTCGCGCCGTCGAAGCTCATCGCACAGGTGGCGGAGCCGTTCAGCCCCATCTTGTGCTCGATCGCGGTGCACTGCATGCCGTTGCGCGGGCCCAGCGTGCCATCCTCGCGCGGCAGGAACTTGGGCACCAGGAACATCGAGATGCCCTTCACTCCGGCCGGCGCGTCCGGCAGGCGGGCGAGGACGAGATGGACGATGTTTTCCGCAAGATCGTGCTCGCCGGCACTGATGAAGATCTTGTTGCCGGTGATGCTGTAGGTGCCGTCATCGTTCGGCACCGCCTTGGTGCGGAGCATGCCGAGATCGGTGCCGCAATGCGGCTCGGTCAGGCACATCGTGCCGGTCCACTTGCCGGAGACGATGTTGGGAAGCCAGGCCTTCTTCTGCTCTTCCGACCCCGAGTGCTTCAGCGCGACATAGGCGCCGTGGCTCAGCCCGGGGTAGAGGCCGAACGCGACATTGGCGGAGCAGAACATCTCCTCGACCATCATCGCCGCGGTCAGCGGCATGCCCTGCCCGCCATAATCCGGGTCAGCGGAAATCGAGGTCCAGCCGCCCTCGCAGAAAGTGCGGTAGGCCTCGCGATAGCCGGTCGGCGTGCGGACGACGCCGTTTTCATAGGTGCAGCCCTCGCGGTCGCCCACCTGATTGAGCGGGAACAGCACCTCCTCGCTGATCTTCGCGGCTTCCTCCAGCACGCTGTCGATCAGTTCGGGGGTGAAGTCGGCATTGCCGGGAAGCTCGGCGATGGCGGTGCTGTCATAGAGCTCGTGCAGGACGAAGCGCATGTCCTTGAGCGGCGCCTTGTAGACGGGCATGTCGTATCTCCCTTGTCTCGGTTCAGTTGCGCAGGGGTTTGCCGGTATCCAGGATATGCTTGATCCGCGCCTGGCTTTCCTTGGTACGGAACAGGGCCATGAAGGCCTCGCGTTCGAGGTCCTTCACCGCGGCGACCGGCACCGGATCGGTCATGTCGGTATCGCCGCCGGTGAGCACGCGGGCAAGGTGGGACGATACCGTCACGTCATGCGGGGTGGCGACTCCCTTCTTGCGGAATTCGTCCACCGCCATGCCGAGGGCGACGCGGCCGGAAGCGCCCGGCAGTTGAAGCGTTTCCGGCTCGGCGGGCGCATATCCCGCCACCATGGCGAGCGCCCGGGCCTTGGCGTCGGCCAGCACGCGCTCGCGGTTCATGGTGATGCCATCGCCGGGGCGGAGGAATTTCAGCTCCTTCGCCTCGGCGGCCGAGGTCGCGACCTTTGCCGTGGAAATCATCTCGAAGACCTTCGAGACGGCGGGCATCGGGCCGCGTGGCGCATCCTTCGCGCCCTGCCAGCGCGCCAGCATCGTGGCACAGCCACCCCAGCCCGGCACAAGGCCAACGCCGACCTCGACAAGCCCCATATAGGTCTCGGCATGGGCCTGAACGGCGTCGCAATGCAGCAGGATCTCGCAGCCGCCGCCCAGCGCCCGGCCGGCCGGCGCGCCCACCACCGGGAACGGCGCCTCGCGTAGCGCCTGCAACGCCTTCTGCCCCTCCTTCACCGTGCCCTCGATCTTGCCCCACATGCGCAGATTAGCGGCGAACATGGCGAGGCCGAGATTGGCGCCGACCGAGAAATTCTCCTTGCCCGGCCCGGCGCGCAGGTTCTCGCTGTAGATCACCATCGCCTTGTAGGATTTCTGCACGAGCGCGATGGCCTTGCCGAGAAGAGCGAGAATGTCGCCATCGATCGAGTTCATGATCGAATGGAACTCGACGCAGAGCACGCCGTCGCCGATGTCCCAGACCGAGGCGGACTTGTTCGAGAGCACCGGCTTGCGGCCGCGCTTCGCATCCTCGAGCAGCAGCACGCCGGGGGCGCGCTCGACGGCCCGGTAGCCGCCATCGGGCATGAAGCGGAGCAGCGTGGCGCCGTCCTCGCGGTAGAATGCGCCCTTGCCGAGTTTGGCGAGCAGCGGCGGGATCGGCTCGTCGAGGTCGGCGAGGTGCGACGAAACCCAGTCGGCGCCGAGCCGGTCGATCAGCTCGAACGGACCGTATTTCCACGTGTAGCCCAACCGCATCGCGGCATCGACGGCGGCGATATCGTCACCGATCTCCGGAATGAGCGAGGCTGCATAGGCAAGCACGCGGCCAAGCACGCCCCAGGCATAGCGCCCGTATTTCGACTTCGCGCCGACCAGGCGCTTGAGATCCTTCTTGGCGTCCTTCACCTCGGCAATGTCCGGGCGGATGGAGGGCCGCCATTCCAGCCGGCCCTGCGCCGCCGCGGCGAGCGAGAGGGTCTCCTTCACGCGATCCCTGCCGCGCCCGGCCGAGCGGTAGAAGCCGCCCTTCCCCTTCTTGCCGGTATAGCCCTCGGCGATCATGGTCGCGAGGAACGGCGCCTCGCGATTCATCATGTGGAACGCGTCGGTTTTCGGCAGCAGCCGGGCGAGCGAGGCATTGACGTGCGGGCCGAGATCGATGCCCACCAGGTCCATCAGGCCGAACACGCCGGTCGAGGGAAAGCCCATCGGCTTGCCCATGATCGCATCCGCTTCCTCGATCTCGATCCCCATCTCGAGCGCCAGCACGAGCGCCGTCTGGATCCAGTAGGTGCCGATGCGGTTGGCGATGAAGCCCGGCGTGTCGCGGCAGGGAATCACCGATTTGCCAAGCGTGACATCGCAGAATTCGGTGATGCGGGCGATGGCATCGGCGCTGGTCGCCGGGCCGGTGACCAGTTCCAGCAGCCGCATGTAGCGCGGCGGATTGAAGAAATGGGTGATGACGAAATCCGGGCGGAGGCTCTCCGGCATGTCCGTCATCAGTTCGGCAAGCGGAATGGTGGAGGTGTTGGACGACACCACCGAACCGGGCTTGCGCACCTCCGCGAGGCGCCGATAGAGCGCCTGCTTGATGTCGAGCCGCTCGATCACCGCCTCGACGATCCAGTCGCAGTCGGCGAGGGCAGCGAAATCGTCCTCGGTATTGCCGGGCGCGATCAGCCGCGCGGCGCGGGAGGACATTAGCGGCGCCGGCTGGGTCTTCTTCAGCCGCTCGATCGCTCGCCGGGCGATGGCGTTGCGGTCATCCCCCTCCTTCGGCACGATATCGAGCAGGCGGACCTTGATGCCGGCATTGGCGATCTGGGCGGCGATCGCGGCCCCCATCACGCCGGCGCCGATGACGGCGACGGATTGGATGGCACCCATCAGAGCGCCTCCAGAACCGTCGCGATACCCTGCCCGCCGCCGATGCACTGGGTCGCGAGGGCGAATTTGCCGCCTTCGCGCCGGAGCAGCTGCGCCGCCTTGCCGGTGATGCGGGCACCCGTCGCCCCGAGCGGATGGCCAAGCGCGATGGCCCCGCCATCGAGATTGACGCGCGCCGGATCGAGACCAAGTTCGCCGATGCAGGCGAGCGCCTGGGAGGCAAAGGCCTCGTTGAGTTCGACCACGTCGAGCGTCGAGGCCTCGATGCCGGCGCGAGCGAGCGCCTTGCGCGAGGCGGCAACCGGGCCCATGCCCATGATGTCCGGCGCGCAGCCGGCCACGGCAACCGAGCGAATGCGCGCGAGCGGCGCGAGGCCGTGCTTCGCGGCATAATCCTCCGAGCAGACCAGCACGGCGGAGGCGCCATCGGTCAGCGGCGAGGAGGTTCCGGCGGTGACCGTACCCTCGGCATCGAAGGCTGGCTTCAGCCCGGCCAGGGCTTCACGCGAGGCATCGTGGCGGATGCAGCCGTCCTCCGACACCATGGCGCCCGAAAGCGAGATCGGCACGATCTCGCCGGCCAGTTTCCCCGCCTTCTGCGCCGCCGCCGCCTTGATATGGCTGGCGAGGGCGAATTCCTCCTGCGCCTCGCGTGGAATCTGCCAGCGTTTCGCGACGTTCTCGGCCGTCTCGCCCATGCCCATGTAGGCGGCCGGCATCTTGGCGAAGAGGGTCGGCGACGGCATCGGGTTGAACCCGCTCATCGGCACCCTGGTCATGCTCTCGACGCCCGCGGCGATGAAAGCCTCTCCCGCGCCCATCGCGATGGCGCCCGCCGCCATGTGGATCGAATACATCGACGAGCCGCAGAACCGGTTCACCGTCGCCCCGGCAACGCTGATCGGCAGGTCGGCCATCAGCCCGATCAGACGGGCGACATTCAGCCCCTGCTCGGCCTCCGGAAAGGCACAGCCGACGATGAGATCCTCGACGTCGCCCGCCGCGATGCCGCTGCGGTTCACCAGTTCGCGAACGACGGCGGCGGCCATCTCGTCGGGCCGGACCCGCGAAAGCCCCCCTTTCCGCGCAAGGGCGAATGGCGAGCGGGCATAGGCGGCGATGACGGCGCTTGGCATGGGCAAAGGACTCCTGTTCTCTGTCTATTTGGCGGCCTGCTTCAGGGCATTTTCGGACTGGCGCTCGATATCCGCCAGTTCGGCGAGGCTCTGCTCGAGCGCCGCACGCTGTTCCTGAAGCTTGGCGATACGCTTTCGCACGCCGGCAAGCAGCTGGCGCAACTGGGTATGCTGGGTAGGATCGACGTCATAGAGGTCGAGGTAGTCCTTGATCTCACGCAGCGAGAATCCAAGGCGCTTGCCGCGCAGGATCAGCATGAGCCGCGCGCGGTCACGCGAGGTGTAGACGCGGGTAGTGCCGGCGCGACTTGGATTTACCAGCCCCTTGTCTTCATAGAACCGGATGGTTCGCGCGGTCACGCCCAGCTGGCGGGCGAGCTGGCTGACCGAGTAGAGCGCGTTGCCGTGCTGTCCCGCAGCCTCGTCCTCACGTTGGTGACGTTCGTGCAGTGCCGCCATCGCGGGGCCAGTGCTTGTTCGAGTGGTCATTGGTCGTCCTGTCGAATTATAAAAGCCGGATGGGGACAATACCATAAATGACCGATTCCCGTCGTTAACGATAAGCGAATGATCATTACGTATAGGGCATGCACGGTAATATGTCGAGCCATATCTCGGGCCCGAATGCGAAATTTGCCGCGCAAACGGAAGCGGGTCCGGGTTCAACGTATTGAAATTTGCGGCACGGTGGCCCGCTGGCGGCAATCGCAACGGCCCGGCGACGGGCCTTCGGTCACGAAAATGTCAGATGCGCGGCGAGTTTGGTCTGCCGAGCACAACAGTCCCGCAGGCCGGCCACTCGCCGCTGATCGTCTGGTCAGGAGGAATGGGCGCGGTGACCACCGACCACCAGCCGAACCGATCTGGATCGGATGCGGCGTTCCATCTCACCGGCATGACGAGTCTCCTTGTCCGGCAGGGCGCGGGATCACGCTCCTGCCGGCTCTCACCTCGAGTCGTACAGCCGCAATCAACCGAATTCGGTAGGACAAGGCGGGTCTGGACCATTGGGTGCCTGCAATTTTGCAGACATCTCCTTTCGGTCGATCAGCACGTACGGTCGCGCAATAAAAAACGGGGCCCCGGAGGGGCCCCGCCTTTCGTCGCGCCGGACCGTGAGGTCAGACGGCCTTGAGGTTTGTCGCCGCTGCCTTGCCGCGTTCCTGCGTCACCTCGTAGGAAATCTTCTGCCCTTCGTTGAGGCCGCGCATGCCGGCCGCCTGAACTGCAGTGATGTGGACGAAAACGTCCTTGCCGCCATCCTGCGGCACGATGAAGCCGAAGCCCTTCGTGGTGTTGAACCACTTGACAGTGCCGATCGCCATTGTCGCGTCGTCGCTCCTAAGACAGACCCACCGTGCGACCGCCGCACGGCTCCAGAGGGACAACCGGGTTTTGGACGTCTTGGCCGTACGGAAACCCGTCTCGTGCAACAAGGCAAGCCAAAGTCGATTGCGCGTTTAATGACGCAGAAACCGCAGGAACTGTCAACGCGAATAAGTCTCCTCCTGTCGGGTTTCAGAAAGATTTCGTAAATCATGCGTTTAAATTCGATAAAGCGCATATCGGCGCAGACTGATTGCCTTCCATCCACCTGCGCGGGATAGTTGTGCGCATGATTCAAAGGGAGATCGATACATGACCAGCGCCACCGTTCTTGAGACGGTTTCGACCCAGAAATGTTTTGGCGGCATGCAGGGCGTTTATCGGCATGAGGCAAAGGAGACCGGCTGCACAATGCGATTCGCCGTTTTCCTGCCGCCGCAGGCCGCGGCGGGAACGGTTCCTGCGCTCTATTATCTGGCCGGGCTGACCTGCACCGAGGAGAATTTCACGGTGAAGGCCGGGGCGCAGCGCGTCGCCGCGGAACTCGGCATTGCCCTGATCGCGCCGGATACCTCCCCGCGAGGCCTCGGTTATCCTGGCGAGGACGACGCCTATGATTTCGGCACCGGCGCCGGTTTCTATGTCGATGCGACGGAAACGCCGTGGCGGGACGGCTACCGGATGTATTCCTACATCACGAAGGAACTCCCTGCCCTGATCAACGCGTCCTTTCCGGTCGATCCCGCGCGCGTGGGCATTTTCGGCCATTCGATGGGTGGGCATGGCGCGCTGACGATCGCGCTGAAGAACCCTGGCGCCTACCGCTCGGTCTCGGCCTTCGCGCCGATCGTCTCGCCGATGCGCTGCCCCTGGGGTGAAAAGGCGCTGACCGGCTATCTCGGCGTCGACCGTGCGAACTGGCGCGCCTATGACGCGACGGCGCTGATCGAGGACCGCGGCTGGGACGGGCCGGCCATCCTCGTCGACCAGGGCACCGCCGATCCGTTTCTCGAACGCGAGCTGAAACCGGAACTGCTCCGCGAGGCCTGCGCGGCGAAGGGCGTGAAGCTCGATCTGCGGATGCAGGAGGGGTACGACCACTCCTACTTCTTCATCGCGACCTTCGTGGAAGACCATCTGCGCCATCACGCCCGCCATCTCTGACAGGCGGCGACGCTGCCCGGATCCGGCTCAGACGGTCAGGATCCGGCGCAGCAGTTCGACATCCTCGGCGAAATCGGGATCGGCCTCGATCAGTTCGGTCACCTTGGAGACCGCGTGCATGACGGTGGTATGGTCGCGGTTGCCGAATTTCCGGCCGATCTCGGGCAGGCTGCGGCTGGTCAGCTGCTTGGCGAGATACATGGCGATCTGTCGAGGCCGGGCGATGTTGCGCGCGCGCCGGGCGGAGGACATCTCGCTGACCCGGATATTGTAATGCTCGGCGACCTGCTTCTGGATCTCCTCGATCGTGATCTTGCGGTCATAGGCGCGGAGCAGGTCGTGCAGCACCTCATGCGCCGTCTCGAGGGTCACCGGGCGCTCGAACAGGTTGGCATGGGCGATCAGCCGGTTCAGCGCCCCTTCGAGCTCGCGGACATTGGCGGTGATCTTCTGCGCGAGGAACTCCATCACCCGCCCCGGCACGACGACGCCAGCCCGCGCGGCCTTGGCCTCCAGGATCGCGAGGCGCAGCTCATAGGTCGTGGCATGGACATCGGCGACCATGCCGCAGCCGAGCCGCGTGCGCAGCCGATCCTCGATGCCGGACAGGTCCGACGGCGACTTGTCGGCCGAGACGATGATCTGCTTGCCGGAATCGACCAGCGCATTGAAGGTGTGGAAGAATTCCTCCTGCGTGCCATCCTTGCCGATCAGGAACTGCAGGTCGTCCACCATCAGCACATCGACGCTGCGCAACTCGTTCTTAAATTCGATGGTCGATTGCCGGCGCAGGGCGCTGACGAATTTGTGCATGAACTTCTCGGCCGACATGTAGGCGACCGTGACCTCGTCCGAGCGCTGCGACAGTTCCCAGGCAATCGCGTGCATCAGATGGGTCTTGCCGAGACCGACACCGCCGTAGAGGAACAGCGGATTGAACCCCGGCGACGCGTGCCCGTCGGCGACGCGGCGCGCGCAGGCATAGGCGAATTCGTTCGGCTTGCCGACCACGAATGTATCAAAGGTGAAGCGCGGGTCGAGCGGCGCGCTCATGTCCGGGCGTTCCTCGGCCTCGCGGCGCGCCGCGGCGGCGGGCCGCGCGATCGCGGTCTTCGGCTCCACCTCGGCGAGGTCGGGCGCGCGCTCGCTGGTGCCGGCCGGCCGGGTCCGGATATCCACGCGCCGTACCGCCGGGTTCTCGGCCTGCCAGAACGCGGTCAGCAGGTTGCCATATTCCTTGTTCACCCAGTCACGCAGGAAGCGGGTCGGCAGCATGACAGTCACTTCATCGCCGTCGAGCCCATGCAGCACGGCTTGCCGCAACCAGTTGCGGTACTCGACCTCGCCGATTTCTTCCTGAAGTCGGCCGCGAACACGGCTCCACTGGTGCGCCAGTTCATCCTGGCTGATTTCACCGCGCGTGCGTCCCGGAGACCGGGTTTCGAGCCCCTGTTCCTGCCAAGTTTGCGTGTCCAAGCGCACCGCTCCCCGTCCTGCCATCGTCCCAGCTCAACCGAATAGCGATTTCCGCCATACGGCCGCACAACCCCGCTCCCGCAATCGACGGTTGAAAAAACCCTCGACCAGGCAAGCTTTCGTCATTTGATCGTCATCTTGAGGCCCAAAACTAGGCCAAGTCCGGCACCCTGCGCAAGACCCAACAGGTTCGATTTTTTGCTGATATAATGTGCATCTTTAAAAATTTGCCCATTAAATCAGATGATTGACCAACCCAT